>NZ_CP011487.1:1225160-1531450 GCF_001653475.1 Helicobacter pylori
TTGCGTTTGAGCTCCCCAGTATTGGCTGTCATCCACTTGAATTTCGCCCATCGTGTCATGTTCAATTCTAAATTGCATACTAATCCTTTGAAATTTGATTTTAAAACCTTAAAAAAATAGCATAAACTCTTATACCTTCTACTTAAAAACCCTAATTTTTTTAAAAACAATTTCCACAATTTTTACACAAAAGAAAGTTATCATTCGTTCGCAACAAGAATTTTCTTGTCATCTCAATTTAAAGGTCAAAACGATGAAAAAGTTAGCCGCTTTATTTTTAATAAGCGCATTGGGGGTTATGAGTTTAAACGCATGGGAGCAAACCCTAAAAGCGAATGACTTGGAAGTGAAAATCAAATCCGTGGGTAACCCCATTAAAGGCGATAACACTTTCGTGCTTAGCCCCACTTTAAAAGGTAAAGCTTTGGAAAAAGCTATCGTTAGGGTGCAGTTTATGATGCCTGAAATGCCTGGCATGCCAGCGATGAAAGAAATGGCGCAAGTGAGTGAAAAAAACGGCATTTATGAAGCTAAAACCAATCTTTCTATGAACGGGACATGGCAGGTGAGGGTGGATATTAAATCTAAAGAGGGTCAGGTTTATCGCGCTAAAACAAGCCTGGATTTATAAGAGCATGCTGTCTTTGATAAGTGCGTTTTATAAAAGGGGCGTTTCAATACGCCTTCTAAGCGCTTTTTTATTGCTTTTTAGTTTGGGTTTTGCTAAAGATTTAGAGATCCAATCTTTTGTGGCTAAATACCTTTCTAAAAATCAAAAGATACAAGCCCTACAAGAGCAAATTGACGCTTTAAATTCTCAAGAAAAAGTCGTTAGCAAGTGGGATAACCCTATTTTGTATTTAGGCTATAACAACGCTAATGTGAGCGATTTTTTCAGGCTGGATAGCACCTTAATGCAAAACATGAGCTTGGGTTTGTCTCAAAAAGTAGATTTAAATGGTAAAAAACTCACGCAATCTAAAATGATCAACTTAGAAAAGCAAAAAAAGATATTAGAGCTTAAAAAAACCAAGCAACAATTAGTGATTAGTTTAATGATAAACGGCATTGAAAATTATAAAAACCAACAAGAAATAGAGCTTTTAAATACAGCGGTAAAAAATTTAGAAAACACTCTCTATCAAGCCAACCATTCCAGTTCACCCAATTTAATAGCGATCGCCAAGCTAGAAATTTTAAAATCGCAATTAGAAATCAAAAAAAACAATTTAGAAGAAGCGCTATCTAGCAGCCATTATTCCATGGGGGAATTGACTTTTAAAGAAAACGAGCTTTTAAGCATTGCCCCGAAAAATTTTGAATTCAATCATGAGCAAGAGCTATATAACATCAATACCACTAATTACGATATTGCGATCGCCAAGCTTGATGAAGAAAAAGCGCAAAAAGACATCACTTTAGCCAAAAAAAGCTTTTTAGAAGATGTGAATGTTACCGGGGTGTATTATTTCCGCTCCAAACAATACTATAACTACGATATGTTTAGCGTCGCTTTGTCTATCCCCTTACCCATTTATGGCAAGCAAGCCAAATTAGTGGAGCAAAAGAAGAAAGAAAGCTTGGTGTTTAAAAGCGAAGTGGAAAACACCAAAAACAAAACGCGCCACCTAGCCCTAAAACTCCTTAAAAAATTAGAAACCTTGCAAAAAAACCTAGAATCGATCAATAAAATAATCAAGCAGAATGAAAAAATCGCGCAAATTTATGCGCTTGATTTGAGATCTAATAGCGATTACAACGCTTATTACAACGCTTTTAATGACAAAATCACAACTCAAATCACCCAGCTTGAAACCTTAAGCGCTCTCAATAGCGCTTATTTGTCTTTACAAAACCTTAAAGGATTAGAATGAAACGGCTTTTATTGTTAGCCTTGACCCTATTTTTTAGCCCCTTATTCGCTAACGCTCAAGAAACTAAAGAAGCTAAAAGCCAAACCCGTTTCAATATTTCCACCACTAAGGTTATAGAAAAAGAATTTTCTCAAAGCCGGCGCTATTACGCGCTTTTAGAGCCTAATGAAGCGCTGATTTTTTCTCAAACCCTGCGTTTTGATGGCTATGTGGAAAAGCTTTATGCGAATAAAACCTATACCCCCATTAAAAAGGGCGACAGGTTATTGAGCGTGTATTCCCCTGAATTAGTGAGCGCTCAAAGCGAACTACTATCGTCATTGAAATTCAACCAACAAGTGGGAGCGATTAAAGAAAAATTAAAACTATTAGGGTTAGAAAACTTTAGCATTGAAAAAATCATCAGCGCTCATAAAGTCCAAAATGAAATGACTATTTACGCTCGTTTCAACGGCGTTATCTTTAAAAAAAGCCCAAATCTCAATGAGGGGAGCTTCATTAAAAAAGGGCAAGAGTTGTTCCAAATCATAGATTTAAGCCAATTGTGGGCGCTTATCAAAGTCAATCAAGAAGATTTAGAGTTTTTAAAAAACACGCATAAAGCGATCTTGTTCGTAGAAGGGATTAAAGGCAAGCAAGAAATCACGCTTGAAAACATCAACCCCATCATAAACCCGCAAGATAAAATGCTAGAAGCGCGCTTCAATGTGCCTAATCTCAAACAGCTTTATTACCCTAACATGTTCGCTCAAGTAGAAATCTTTCAAAAACCACAAAAAATGAAGATCCTGCCTAAAGAAGCGGTTTTGATTAAGGGGGGGAAAGCTATCGTGTTTAAAAAAGATGATTTTGGCTTAAGCCCGTTAGAAATTAAAGCCGTTCGCTTGAGCGATGGGAGTTATGAAATTTTAGAGGGTTTAAAAGCGGGCGAAGAAGTCGCTAATAACGCTTTATTCGTGCTAGACGCTGACGCTCAAAACAATGGGGATTATTGAATGATAGAAAAAATCATTGATTTAAGCGTTAAAAACAAGCTCCTGACCGCTTTAGTCACTTTACTCATTTTTTTAGCCTCTTTGTGGGCGATAAAAAGCGTCCGTTTAGACGCTTTGCCGGATTTAAGCCCCGCTCAAGTGGTCGTGCAAATCACTTATCCCAATCAAAGCCCTAAAATCGTGCAAGAGCAGGTGACTTACCCGTTAGTTTCTACTTTTATGAGTATCGCTAACATTGATACGGTTAGGGGGATTTCTAGCTATGAAAGCGGTTTGATTTACATCATTTTTAAAGACGGCGTCAATTTGTATTGGGCTAGAGACAGGGTTTTAGAGCAATTAAACAGAGCTAGCAATCTACCCAAGGACGCTAAAGTAGAAATAGGGAGCGATTCCACTTCTATTGGCTGGGCGTATCAATACGCTCTATCTAGCGATAGCAAGAATTTAAGCGATTTGAAAGTCTTGCAAGATTTCTATTACCGCTATGCACTTTTAGGGGTTGATGGGGTGAGTGAGGTCGCAAGCGTGGGGGGCTTTGTGAAAGATTATGAAATCACGCTTCAAAACGATTCTTTAATCCGTTATAACTTGAGTTTAGAGCAAGTCGCTAACGCGATTAAAAATTCCAATAACGATACCGGTGGGGGCGTTATTTTAGAAAACGGGTTTGAAAAAATTATAAGATCGCATGGCTATATCCAATCTTTGAAAGATTTAGAAGAAATTGTGGTTAAAAAAGAAGGGGTTATCCCTTTAAAAATCAAAGATATAGCCAGCGTGAGGCTAGCACCAAAACCACGCAGAGGGGCTGCCAACCTGAATGGCGATAAGGAAGTGGTGGGAGGGATTGTTATGGTGCGCTATCACGCTGACACTTATAAGGTGCTTAAAGCCATTAAAGAAAAAATCGCTACCCTACAAGCGAGTAACCCTGATGTGAAAATCACAAGCGTGTATGACAGGAGCGAATTGATTGAAAAAGGCATTGACAATTTAATCCACACGCTCATAGAAGAAAGCGTAATCGTGTTGATCATTATTGCGATTTTCTTGTTGCATTTCAGGAGCGCTTTAGTGGTGATTATCACTCTGCCTTTAAGCGTGTGCATTAGTTTCTTGCTCATGCGTTATTTCAATATTGAAGCGAGCATCATGAGTTTAGGGGGCATTGCGATCGCTATAGGGGCGATGGTGGATGCGGCTATTGTGATGGTAGAGAACGCTCACAAGCATCTGCAACACATTGATACGAAAGACAACGCTCAAAGGGTTAATGGCATTATGCAAGGGGTTAAGCATGTGGGGGGGGCGATATTTTTTGCTTTAATGATCATCGTGGTTTCTTTCTTGCCTATTTTCGCGCTCACCGGCCAAGAAGAAAAGCTTTTTGCCCCTTTAGCTTACACCAAAACCTTTGCCATGCTAGTAGGAGCGTTGCTTTCTATCACCATAGTCCCTATTTTAATGGTATGGCTCATTAAAGGGCGGATTTTAGAAGAGTCTAAAAACCCGATTAACGCTTTTTTCATGAAAATTTATGGCGTAAGCTTGAATGTTGTGCTTAAGTTCAGATACGCTTTTTTAATAGCGAGCGTTGTGGGTTTAGGAGGCTTGTATATAGCGTATAAAAAACTCAACTGGGAATTTATCCCCCAAATCAATGAAGGGGTAGTGATGTATATGCCCGTAACCATTAATGGCGTGGGCATTGATACCGCTTTAGAATATTTGAAAAAAAGCAATAGCGCTATCAAGCGGTTGGATTTTGTCAAACAGGTTTTTGGTAAAGTAGGGCGCGCTAACACCAGCACCGATGCTGCCGGTTTAGCCATGATAGAAACCTACATTGAATTAAAGCCGCAAAACGAATGGAAAGAAAAGCTCAGTTATAAAGAAGTTAGGGACAAATTAGAAAAAACCCTGCAATTAAAAGGATTGACTAATTCATGGACTTACCCCATTCGCGGGAGAACGGACATGCTCTTAACTGGGATCAGAACGCCCCTAGGTATCAAGCTCTATGGTAATGACACGGACAAATTACAAGAATTAGCGATCCTTATGGAACAACAGCTCAAAACCCTAAAAGAGAGTTTGTCTGTCTTTGCTGAGCGATCCAATAATGGCTACTACATCACGCTGGATTTGAACGATGAAAATCTGGCTCGTTATGGCATCAATAAAAACGCCGTGTTAGACACGATTAAATTCGCTCTTGGAGGAGCCACGCTCACCACCATGATTAAGGGCGTAGAAAGCTACCCCATTTCTTTACGCTTAAAAGACACAGAAAGAAACACCATTGAAAAATTAAAAAACCTCTACATCAAAACCGCTTACAATTACATGCCCTTAAGGGAGTTAGCCCATGTCTATTACGACAACTCGCCTGCGGTGTTAAAGAGCGAAAAGGGCTTGAATGTGAATTTTATTTATATCGTGCCGCAAGCTAATATCAGCTCTGATACTTACAGACAACTGGCTAAAAAAGTGCTAGAAAAAATAAAATTGCCCAGCGGGTATTATTATGAATTTAGCGGCGAAAGCCAGTATTTAGAAGAAGCGTTTAAAACCTTACAATACATCGTGCCGGTGAGCGTGTTTATCATTTTTATTTTAATTGTCTTTGCTTTAAAGAATCTCACTAATTCCTTACTATGCTTTTTCACTCTGCCTTTTGCGTTTTTGGGGGGGTTAATTTTTATGAATATCATGGGCTTTAACATGAGCGTGGCGGCGTTAGTGGGCTTTTTAGCCCTTTTAGGGGTAGCGAGCGAAACGGCTATTGTGATGATTATTTATTTAGAAGATGCGTTTCAAAAATTCATCAAAACCCCTTTAAAAGAGCAAAATAGCACCACCTTAAAAGAGGCCATCATGCATGGGGCGGTGCTTAGGGTAAGGCCCAAGCTTATGACCTTTTTTAGCATTTTAGCTTCACTCATTCCGATCATGTATAGCCATGGCACAGGTTCTGAGATCATGAAATCCATTGCTGCACCCATGCTAGGGGGTATGATAAGCAGCGTTATTTTAACGCTTTTTATTATCCCTACGGCGTATTTTGTGATTAAGAATGCAAAAGTTAAAAGCGCTAGGAATCAAACATAATTTTAGGAATTAAAAAAAGCCTTTTCTAACACATGACTTTGGACTAAAACCATATAAAGAATGGTAGGGATTGTGATGCTTAAAACAAACACCTTAAAAATGCGGTGTAAAAGGATAACGGATAAAAAAGCAATGATTTCATTGATCCCATAAGGGGGTTTTAAAATCTGAATGTCTTTAAAACAATAAACCACGAGCATGCCTATCACTGAGCATGATAAAGCCCTACCCAAATAACGCACAAAGTCGTTGGGGGGGTTTTTAGCGTTAAACACCATAAAAGGCCAAATGCGCGTGAAATAAGTCGTTAATATGATGACTAAAATAATGAGTATAGAATGCATTAACATTCTAACTGCTTCTTAAACAAAATAAGAGCAAGCACCATTAAAACTAAAGCGATGAGCAAAAAATATTCAGTCCCAAAGAGCGCCAAACAAACAACCGCAATAACAATCCCAAGCCATGCGTTTTTATGATTTGCGGTGCGTTTGTATTGCTCCATAAACAGCACGATAAAAATCGCTGTCATCACAAATTCCATGCCTTGAGTGTCAAAAGAAAAATGCGTTCCGACTAACGAACCCACCAACGAGCCAAAAATCCAATAAGAGTGGTTGAGTAAGGAAATGCTAAAAATAAAGTCTTTTTCACTAACCCCCTCTTTAGGAGCGTATAAATTCAATAAAGCAAAGGTTTCATCCGTGAGCGCATGCGCTAAATAGGGCAAACGCCATTGGGTGTTTTTAAACCTGTCTAGCATAGAAAGCGCATAACAAGTCTGTCTCGCATTCACCAACAAGCTCACAATAACGACATTCATCAAGCTCGCTTGCGTGCTTAAAAGCGTGATCGCTACAAATTGCACCGCTCCAGCATAGATGAATAACGACATGAACAAGGCGACTTTATAATCATAGCCATGCTGGACTAAAAGCACCCCAAAAGTCATTCCCATAAGCAAATACCCTAAAAAGATAGAAATGGTATGAGGGAAAGCGTCTCTAAAGGCTTTTAGAAAATCATGCATCAACAACCTTTTATTTAAACCAGTCTTTAAACTTAGAAATACAGGTTTCTAAAACGCCTTTATGCGGCTCGCCCTCATAGCCAAAACTCGCATGCAATTTTTCCAATAACTCTTGCTGTTCTTTATTCAAACTTTTAGGATAAATCACCTGCAATACCACAATCAAACTCCCTCTATAAGAGCTTTCAGGGTGTTTCACGCCCTCGTTTCTAAACGCAAAAGTCTGCCTGTCTCTGGCGTTTCTAGGGATTTTTAATTCCAGTTCGTCCCCTTTTAAAGACGGCACTTTAATCGTATGCCCTAAAGCGATAGTGGTGAAAAATATCGGCGCTTCAATGAACAAATCACAGCCTTCGCGCTTGAAATACTCATCTTCTTTGACTCGCACTTCTAAATACAAATCCCCTCTTTTTCCTTTCTCGTATTCATTGCCTTTATTTTTAAGCACCATGCGGTTTTGATCATCAATGCCCTCAGGGATTGTCGCGTCAATTTCTTCATCTTTAAGAATGTAGGTTTTACCCTTACACGCTTGGCATGGGGTTTTAATGATTTTGCCCTTGCCTTTACACGCCCCACAAGTTTGCGCAAAACTCATAAAACCTTGACGCATAAACACCTGCCCCTGCCCATTGCATTGCTTGCAAGTCTCTAAGGATTTGTCTTTAGCGCCCGTGCCATCGCAACTTTCACAGACACTCTGGTATTGGACTTTAATGGTCTTTTTACAGCCAAAAACCGCTTCTTTGAAGCTCAATTCAATGGTTTGCAAATAATCCGGCGCGATAGAGCTTTTTTGCCTTTTACTCCCTCTAGCGCCAAACCCAAAAGCGTCTTCAAAAAACGAGCCTAAATCTTCAAAAAAATCAGAAAAATCGCTCTGGCTTGCACCGGCTTGGTTTAAGCCTTTTTTACCATACCTATCGTATAAGGCCCGTTTCTTTTCATCGCTTAACACCCCATAGGCTTCATTGATGAGCTTGAACTTTTCTTCGGCTTCTTTATCGCCGGCGTTTCTGTCTGGGTGGTATTTTAAAGCCAGCTTTCTGTAAGACTTTTTAATGGTCTCTTGGTTGCTGTGTTTTTCCACTTCTAAAATTTCATAATAACTCAATTCCACGATCGCTCCAAAAATGGCATCAAAACGCTTATTTTATCTTAAAAGCGATAGGTTTGCGTGTTTTTATGCATGCCAAAACTTAGATAAAATAACACGATGAAACTATAGTAATAAAGATAACTCCATGAGATTTTTTTGCTTTTTCTTATTTTTTCTAACCTTTTCAAACGCACAGATAATGATGACTTTTGATTCTCAAACTAACGCCAAGCTCTCGCGCTCTAACGAACAGCTCTCAGACATGCTTTATAAACTCAATGAAAGTTTAAGAATCTATCAAAATGTGCTTTCCAACAACCAGGATCAGCTTAAAGAAATCAAAAAGGCTAACAGCACTCTAACCAGCCAAAGGCGTTTTTTTAACGCTAGCCAAATCCGCCTTATGGACACTGATGCGTTATTGAAACAGAGCGCTTTGGAATTAGAAAAATTACAAGCTTTAGAAAAACGCTTAAAAGAGGGCATGGAACAAGAACGCTTAATAGAAGAATCTCAAACGCTTTTTTTACAAGAGCATTGCCCTTATTTGAGCGGCGTTAAGAATTTAGAAGAGGCTTCAAACGCTTTAGAAGTCCAAGAGCAAAACAACGCCCTTTTCTTACTCAAAGAGCCTAAACTCGCCCGTTTGCTCTCACGATTGGATTTGATGAGCGCTTTAAACGCCTTATGCGATCAAGTTTTAGAAAACCAAGCCCATAACCAACAATCCCATAACAAAACCCTAGAATACAACGCTCTTATGAACCATGATTTTCAAGCCTATAAAGCCATGCGTTTGAAAAAATTTACAAACAAGCTTCAAAGCCAAATCCGAGCTAAAGAAGACGCCCTAAAAACCTTTTTACCCTTAGAAAAACGCCTGGAAACTTTAAAAACGCATTTTTTATGCGATAAAGAAAATCTAAAATCATGCGCTAACCAATTGCACCAACGCTACCAAAACGCCCTCATAGAACGAGACAAAGAATTAAAAAACGCTAAAAATAATAAAGAAAAGCATGCTTTAATCTTAGCCAATTACGAGCATACGCTAAAAACCTTGAATATAGAATTTTTAAGCGAATTGAGTAAGCAAATGGCGTTTTTGAATGAAACCATGGCACTAAACGCCCGAGTTTTAGCCCTTTTAGCCAAACAACAGGCTAAAAAGCCCTTCCATTTGAGCGGTGGCTTGAGCGGTGGAAAAGCTCTTATTAAAAATATCCGTTTAGATCCGCATGGGTTCCCTAGCTTTGAAAATTTTAAACAAGAGTGAGTTTTTAAAAAAGCAACTAAATTAGGCTATAGGCGTAAAAACCTTAAACAATCACGCCCCCGCCAAGCAAGATGTCATCTTTATAAACGACCAAGGCTTGCCCTTTAGCCACGCCATAAAAAGGCTCTTTGAACTCCACTTCAATCGTTTCATCTTTGAGACTGACAAACGCTTTAGCAGGCACGCTCCTGTAACGAGCTTTGATAAAATATTCACCATCTTTAAAATCTTTCATTAAAGATTTGTTTTTGGCCTTGAGGAAACGCGTGGCTAAATCTTCTTTTTTGCCCACAATTAGCTCGTTCTTTTTAGCGTCAATCCCCACCACAAAATGCGGCTCTAACGCTCCTTTAATGCTAAAGCCTTTGCGTTTGCCAATCGTGTATTGCATATAGCCCTTATGCGTGCCAATGACTTCGCCTTGCAAGTTTTTCACCACGCCCTCTTTTTCCACCTCAACATGCTTTTTTAAAGTGTCAATATAGCTTTTTTCCACAAAGCAAATTTCTTGAGATTCCTTATAAGTCTCTAGAGTGCCTAAAAAAGGCATCGCATTCAAGGCTAAAGGCTTAATATCCTTTTTCAACAAATCCCCTAAAGGGAACACCAGTTTAGCGATAACTTCATGCTCTAAAGCGTATAAAAAATAGCTCTGATCTTTAGTTTTATCCAAAGCCTCTTGAATATAACTCACCTTGTCAATTTCTTTGACTCTCGCATAATGCCCGGTAGCGATCTTTTCACACCCTAATTTTAAAGCGTGTTCTAAAGCTAGCCCAAACTTCATTAAAGGGTTGCACAACGCGCAAGGGTTTGGGGTTTGCCCTTCTTCATAAGCACTGATAAATTCATCATAAACCGCACTCTTAAAATCCTTTTGAAAATCCAACACCTCTAAAGGAATGCCTAAAAACTCGCACGCTTGTTGAGCGTTTTTAATGTATAAATCATGCTTTTTTTCACTCGCATGGAGTTTTAAATAAATCCCCACTAATTCATGCCCTTGCTCTTTTAAGCTATAAGCACTATAAGAGCTATCCACCCCCCCACTGAGTAATACCGCTATTTTCATTTTTAATCTTTCATTCAATGAGTTATAGCTCATAGTCTAGCGCAAAAACCATTCATAACCACCTTTTTTAACCATTGGCATGCTAAAATACCTAAAGATTTTTAAAAATCGCATCAAAACGCATGGAGAAAATAAGGGCAATGGCCAAAATTGAATTGTTAGCCAAATTCACGCAAATCGCGCTCCCCAACAGCCACCCTTTATTGAAAAAAGTTTTAAACTACGCTAAAAAACACTTCAGCCAGTGCCACATGCTCTCTTCATCGTTACTCATTTTAAACGATACGGAATGCTTCAAAAAAAACTACTTGCTTAATTGGGTCTATCATGCCCTTGAATGCGCGCATGAAAAAGATATTAGCCAATATTCATTAGAAGAGATTTTACAAAAAAGCCACCTGCCCATACGCATCAAAATCATGGCTCAAAACACGCTTTTAGAAAAAATAGAAGTGAAAGTTTTAACCTTTGGGGCAGAATATGTGCTTTTTATCACCAAACACCCTATCGCCAAGCGGTTTTTACGCCAAAAATTTAGTGGCTATGTGTTTTTAGAAACCCAAGATGAATTGCATATAAGAGGCGATTCAGAGCGTTTTTGGGAACTCATTGTAACGCTCAATGAAAATAAGATCGTCCATAACGCATGCTTGAATTTCATCTATCCTAATGGCTTTGGTAAGGACAGCTACACTACTTTGGCTGAGCGCAAATTAAGGGAATGCTATAAAGCGTTAGGTTTTATCAAGCATGAAAATTTCAGCGAGGTGAAAAAGCGCTATTTAGAATTGGCTAAAACCTACCACCCTGATTTATGCGATCTAAAAGAAAACAAGGCTCTTTATGCCAAACGCTTTGCTATCATTCAAGAAGCCTATCGCCACATTAAAAAACACGCTTAAACCCCTAAACTAGCCCTAATCGCGCTAGAAGAAATCGGTGCATCAATGCCTTTTAAAGAGAAATAACGCCCCTTAAATTGGATTTCTTCATAGCCAATCCTTTCAAAAACCACTAATTCCACCCTTTTTAAAAGCTCTTTGGCGTTAGTCCAAGAAGAAAGATGCCTTAAACAATCCGCCCCTATGACTAAATAAAGCGTTTGGGGGCGATAGAGTTTTTGAAAATGAAGCGCGCTTTCTATTGTAGGCACAGCCCTTTCTTGCTTGATTTCAAAATCGCTCAATAGCACCCTATCTATTCCCTTTAAAGCTGATTCCAATTCTTTAAAACGGGTTTGCGCGTCCAAAAAACATGGCTTTTTGAAAGGGTTTTGATAAGCGGGTAAGACAATCAGCTCAGCGGATGGCAATAATTCTAAAGTTTGATCAATGATGGCTAAATGAGCCTTGTGCAAAGGGTCAAAACTCCCTCCATAGAGCGCTAATTCTTTGTATTTTAAGACGCTATTCATTGTGTTCAAAGCTAGACGCCTTAGTCAATTTAGCGAATTTAACCCCTCTAAGCCCCCCGATTTCTAATTGCAAGCGTTGGATTTCAAGCGAATTACCTTGTAAAATAATCGTCTCTAAACAATTATGCTCATCCATGTGAATGTGCGTGGTGCATAAAACATGCGTCCCGCTGGCATGCTGGATGTCTATCATGCGCTGGTTTAATTCCCTTTGGTGGTGATCATAAATCACCACAAGCACGGCGATTTTACTCCCATCATCAGGATTGTCTTCTGCCCAATTGTCTTCTACTAATTTTTCTCTGATCATGTCGCGCACTAATTCTGATCGAGAAGAATAGCCGTTTTTAATGATGCGGTTGTCCAATTCGTCTAATAAATTTTGTTGTAAAGAAACCGAAAAGCGGATGATTGAATCGTCTTTATTGGGTGTATCCATTGAAAAAAGTCCTTTTTTGGCATGAGTCTGTTAAAAGCCGCTCATGCTAGTATTATTGAATTAATTTAAAATTAACAATTATAATACAAACTGGATTTAAATGGTTGGTCATAAGAGCGTTTGAATTTGATTGTAATTACCAAGTCAATTATAATTGACTTGTTATTATTAAAACAATATAATCAACAATACAACATTCTTTTATCATTTTGGAGCATTTATGCGAACGAATGCTTCTTAAAGAGCGCATGCTCTTAGAGTATGGCTGTATTGCATGTTGCTTTAATCTTAAGGGAATTATTCTATCATAGACAAGGAGTTTTTATGGGCGGTTTTTCAACGGAAATGTTGAAAGGTTATGTGGATGTATTTGTTTTTGCGGTGCTTGGCGTGGCCAGTTTTTTAGCTTTGTGGTTTGTGATTGAAAGGGTTATTTTTTATTCTAAAGTCAATTTGAAAGCTTATGATGATATAGATGCCCTCAATTTGGATTTAACCAAGAATCTAACCATTCTCTATGTGATTTATTCTAACGCGCCTTATGTGGGCTTATTGGGAACGGTTTTAGGGATTATGGTGATTTTCTATGACATGGGCGTGAGTGGCGGGATGGACGCTAAAACGATCATGGTAGGTTTGTCTTTAGCTTTAAAAGCGACCGCTCTAGGGCTTGCAGTAGCGATCCCTACGCTGATTGCATATAATGGCTTATTGAGAAAATCCGATGTGTTGAGTGAAAAATTCAGGATCATGAAAAAATGAAAAGCATCAGAAGAGGCGATGGGCTGAATATTGTCCCTTTTATTGATATCATGCTCGTTTTGCTAGCGATTGTGTTAAGCGTTTCTACTTTTATCGCGCAAGGTAAGATTAAAGTCAATCTCCCTAACGCTAAAAATGCGGAAAAATCCCAGTCAAACGATCAAAAAGTGGTAGTCATCTCTGTGGATGAGCATGACAATATTTTCGTAGATGACAAACCGACGAGTTTAGAAGCTTTGAGCGCTGTAGTCAAACAAACAGATCCTAAAACCCTTATAGACTTAAAAAGTGACAAAAGCTCTCGTTTTGAAACTTTTATCAGCATTATGGATATTTTAAAAGAGCATAATCATGAAAATTTCTCCATCTCCACAGAAGCTAAGTAAAGTCTCAACGAGTGTTAGCTTTTTAATCTCTTTTGCCCTATACGCTATAGGGTTTGGTTATTTTTTGCTGCGCGAAGAGGCCCCAGCGCCTTTAGCACAAGCTGGCACCACTAAGGTTACCATGAGTTTAGCCAGCATTAACACTAATTCCAATACAAAGACCAATGCTGAATCGGCTAAGCCCAAAGAAGAGCCTAAAGAAAAACCCAAGAAAGAAGAGCCAAAAAAAGAAGAACCCAAAAAAGAGGTTTCAAAGCCTAAACCTAAACCTAAACCAAAACCCAAACCCAAACCCAAACCCAAACCCGAGCCTAAGCCAAAATCTGAGCCCAAGCCTGAGCCTAAAGTTGAAGAGGTTAAAAAAGAAGAGCCAAAAAAAGAAGAACCCAAAAAAGAAGAAGCTAAAGAGGAAGCTAAAGAAAAAAGCGCTCCTAAACAAGTAACGACTAAGGATATAGTCAAAGAAAAAGACAAGCAAGAAGAGTCTAATAAGACTTCTGAGGGTGCGACTTCTGAAGCTCAAGCTTATAACCCAGGGGTGAGCAACGAATTTTTAATGAAGATCCAAACCGCTATTTCTTCTAAAAACCGCTACCCTAAAATGGCGCAGATTAGGGGCATTGAGGGCGAAGTGTTAGTGAGCTTTGTGATCAATCCTGATGGGAGCGTTACGGACATTAAAGTAGTCAAAAGCAACACGACGGATATTTTAAACCATGCGGCTTTAGAGGCCATTAAAAACGCAGCGCATTTATTCCCTAAACCAGAAGAAACCGTGCATCTAAAAATCCCTATCGCTTATAGCTTGAAAGAAGACTAGCTAGTCTTTCTTTTAAAGGCGGTTTTTAAGCCTTAAAAGTTGAATCAAATCCCCATTTTTCCCAATTTACAAAAAAATCTCTGAAATTTAGAGCTAAAATTAGCCATATAAAATTCCATTTATTGCTTATTGCTCTCTCTTTCTCTCATAGCTTCATTATCAAGGGCTAAAAGATGACGGGTTTTATATGAGTGCGGGCTATCAAATCAGCGAAGCGGTTCAAATGGTGAAAAACACCAAAGCGATACAGGATCTTGCAGACCAATAAATACGATAGCTTAAGCGGTCTTTCAAACCAATACAATCGCTTAAATTCCTTAGCCAATCCAGGTTATCCGCAAAAGCATGAAAGCCTTTTGCAAACAACTTCTTTAATTTTGTTTTTAAGAAAACGCTTTTTAACTTTTTTTCATTTTCTTTTCTATGAAGATATTCAAGCATTCTATGAGTAAGGCAAAACCAATGCCCGCATACAAATAGTTTTTATTGATGTGCAAATGCAAGCCTTCTAGAAACAAGCTCACGCCCACAACGAGCAAAAACACTAAAGCTAGAGTTTTAACACGGTAGTGTTTTTCAACAAAATCGCCAATGATTTTGGAAAAAAACATCATCACTATTACGGATAAAATAATGGCAACGACCATGATTTCTAAATGCTTGGCAAGACCAATAGCCGTGATCACAGAGTCTAAAGAAAAGACAATGTCTAAAAACATGATTTCTATTAAAGTGATGAAAAAGCCAAACGCTTTTTCTTGGTGTTTTTCTCCTTTAGGATAAATCTGATCTTTTAATTCCACTAACGCTTTAAAAGCTAAAAACACCCCCCCTAAAAGCAACACCACATCACGCCATGAAAAGCTCATGCTTATTAAAGTGAATAAAGGCTTTTGCAAATGGCTGATGAAAAACAAGCCCCCTAAAAGCCCTATACGAGCAAACATAGCCAAGCCTAATCCTAAAATCCTGGCCTTATTTTGCTGGTGTTTGGGGAGTTTATAGACCATCACCGTGATAAAAATGATATTGTCAATCCCCAAAATGATTTCTAAAAGCGTGAGCGTAGTCAAGGAGACTATGCCATGCGTTGTAGAAAGAGCGTCTAGGAGTGAGGATAAAAACTCCATGAAAGGCTACAACCAGCCTTTCTTTTTAAAATAAATCACAGGGAGAATCGTAGAAATCGCCATGACAATCAACGCGAAAAGATACCCGTATTGCCATTCTAACTCCGGCATGAATTTAAAATTCATGCCATAAATCGTGCCGATCAAAGTGGGGGGCATCATCGCCATGGTCACCACAGTGAAGAGCTTGATGATTTTATTTTGCTCCACATTGACTTGAGAAGCGAACAGGTTTTGAATGTTGTCTAGAGAGTTGAGATTGACCGTTGTAGACTCCACTAAAGAACTAAAATCGGTTAAAATGATATTTAAATTATTTTTGGTATCGCTATCCACTTTATTGCTCCTTAATAAAGCGGTAATAATGCGCCGTTTGTCAAAAAAGGAATCCCTTAAAGCCACATTAAATTCTTGCAAATTGGACAAGCGCATCAAAACATTTTCATGCGTAGGCGTGGAAGTTTCTTTGAAAATGATATTTTTACGCAACAAGCTCGTTTGCTTGTTGATCCACTCTAGGCATTCTACCCCTTTTTCAAAATACACTTCAAAGATTTTGGTTAGAATGTCAAACCCGTCTTCAAATTTTTTAGGGCTAGCTAAAACCTTTTTTTGGATAGAATCAAAGATTTCTAAAGTCCCGTAATAAATCGTGAAAAGAATGTTATTAGACAAAATAAAGGTCGCCATTTCCGTGCGGAAAGCCTCATTTTCATCCTGGTTAGTGAAAAAGGCGTTGATCGTAACGCTGGAGCTGTCTTCCCAATATTTGGTAACTGATGAGACTCGTTGGGAATGGTCTGTGTTGTAGTGGATAGCGTATTCTTGGCTTAGAGTGGCCAGTTCATTGGGTGTAGGGTTGATGAGCTCAAACCATAGGACTTCATTTTCTTCTACATCAAAGCCATTAAAATCATTAAAGCGTTTTTTAATGACAAATTTTTGCTGTTTGAAAAACACATTCACCATAAGCGATCCTTAGAGTTAATGGCGTTTATCCAAAACCTCAAAACAAGGTAAAATTTTGCCCTCTAATAATTCCAAACTCGCTCCCCCACCGGTAGAAATAAAACTCATGTTATCCTTTTCGCCCGCACGGTTGATCGCATCAATGGTATCGCCCCCGCCAATGAGCGAGAAAGCGTAAGTGTCAGCGATTTTGTGGGCTAAAAAGGTTGTGCCTCTGGCAAATTCTTGTTTTTCATGCACGCCTAAAGGGCCATTCCATATGATCGTGGGCGCGCTCTCTATGACTTCAGAAAATAATTTCACGCTCGCAGGCCCTATATCAGCGATCTTGTGTTTAGGCTCAATGTCTTGGACGGGTGAAATTTTGATGTGTTTAGGGTTAAGAATATCATCAGTAGTTACGGCGTCTATGGGTAAATAGACTTTGACTTTTTTTTCTTTCGCGCTTTTTAACAACTCTAAGGCGTCATTGATTAGAGCGTCTTCTACAGAAGAATCTTGCACATCGTAGCCTAAGGCTTTTAAGAAGGTGTTACTCATCGCTCCGGCAATGATGAGCTTGTCAATAAGATCTAAAATGTTTTTTAACAGGGTGAGTTTGGAGCTGACCTTAGCCCCCCCCACAATCAACAATAAAGGGCGTAAAGGGTGGTTAAACGCTTGATAAAACGAATCAATTTCTTTTTTGAGTAAAAACCCGCTCACTTTTATGGGGGCGAATTTAGCGGTGCCATAAGTGCTGGCGTGCTTTCTGTGGCTCGTGCCAAAAGCGTCATTCACAAACACATCGCACAAGCTCGCTAAATCTTTAGCCAGATTTTCATCATTTTCTTCTTCGCCTTTTAAAAAGCGGATATTTTCTAAAAGAAAAATCCTTGTAGGTGCGTTTTCGTTTAAGGCTTGCTTGAGTTGTGCGATATTGTGAGAAAAAACCACTTCATGGTTTAAGAGTCTTTCAAGGCGTTTCAAAAAAGGCTTTAAGCTTAATTTTTCTTCAACCCCTTTAGGGCGGCCCAAATGGCTCACTAAAATAATATCTTTAGCCTTATTGTCAATACAAAATTGGATAGTAGGCAAGCTCTCTCTGATGCGTGTGTCATCGGTAATGTTCAAATTTTCATCTAAAGGCACATTAAAATCCACTCTAATAAGCACCCTTTTGTGGCTGACTTCCACTTCTTGAATGTTTTTAACATTTTGCATAAACGACATTTTAGCTAACATGAAAAATCCTTTCTTTTAATTTTGTGCTATATATTGCACCATGTCTATCAAACGCTCGCTATAACCCATTTCATTATCATACCATGCCAATACTTTAGCATTTTTTTCGCCTATTGTCATGATCTGATCATCAATCACGATCGCGCTAAAAGGCGAAGAAATAAAATCGCTTGAAACAAGCCTTTCTTCATCAATGCTCACAACCCCCTTAAAGGCATGCTTACAAGCGTCTTTAAGTGCATGCTGAACGCTTGCTTTACTCACGGATTTTTTAAAGCTTAAAGATAGATCCACTAAGCTCACATTAGGGGTAGGCACTCTAATAGCAAGGCCTGTGATTTTAGGACCTAAATGCGGTAAGACTAGCGAAATGGCTTTGCTCACGCCGGTGCTTGTGGGGATGAGATTAAGACCGGCGGCTCTAGCGCGGCGGATGTCTTTGTGCTTGGTGTCTAAAAGGTTTTGATCGTTAGTGTAGCTGTGGATGGTGGTTAAAAGCGCATTTTCTACTTTAAAGGCTTCATCTAAAATTTTTAATAAAGGAGCGGTAGCGTTAGTCGTGCAAGAAGCGTTAGAAACCACGCTTTCGTTATGGTAATTGGTGTGATTCACCCCATAGACAAAGGTGGGTGCATTTTGTGCAGGAGCGGAGATGATGACTTTTTTCACGCTGTTTTTAAGATGAGCGCTTGAAGCTTCTAGGGAATTGAATTTCCCGGTGCATTCTATGATGATTTCTGCGTTAGCAATAGAAAAATCAAGCTTGTTAATGTCTCGCTCACTCAACACTAAAATATTTTTACTATGCCCGATATTTAAGGTTCTATTAGCGTTTAATTTGGCTTCAAAATGCCCATGCACGCTGTCATGGCGTATCAAATGCAAAAGAGTTTCTGTTTCAGCGGTAGAATTGATAGCAACGATTTCTATATCTTTTCTTTGACTAGCGACTCTTATAGCGCACAAACCGATGCGTCCGGTCCCATTGATAGCGATTCTAATTGGCATGTTTTCCCTTTATTTAAAAATTGCCATTTTATCACAAACGCTCTTAAATAAGGTTACTTGATCCTCCTAATCAAATTAAATTGGATAATCCTTTTAAAAACCTCATCGCCTTTAACAGCCCCAAAAATTTTTTAGAGCTCGCCTAAGCTAAGTCTAAGTTACTATACTCAGAGGTTCTTAAGCAAAACTCTCGTGTTTGATATTAAGAATGTTTTTTTAAAAAGATTTTAAAGATCTCATAACTTTATTTAGGAAATTCAAAGAAAGTTGCAAACCATTTATAGCTCACAAACCAAACCACACAAAGGAGTAAGCATGGAAACAAACTTATGGATTAAAGGGCTAGGGGTGTTAAGTCTAGCGTTAACGATGCCTTTATTGGGAGGAACGTCTATTGATGTGCGCACGCAAACAGAAAGTGATTTTAATAAATATACTTTTAATATTAAAGAACAAACCTACCTTGAAATCTCATCCAATGTGGATAACATTGTCATTCAAAATATTGAGCTCAATAGGGGGAATTGCAAGAGTAAGGTTATAAGCAACACGAGTTTAAAAAGTTATGAGAGCAAAAGAAACGAGATCATGCAACAAATTAAAAATGCGAGAAGTAATAGTGTGGTGGAGGATAAGAGCGGATCTTCTATGGTATTAGAACAAATACAAGAAGCCAAAACTCAAATTGAAGCCATAAAAGTGGGTCAAAAGAAAATCCAAGAGAAATTCAGTGCCATAAACACCTACGATGAGTTGATAAACAAAAAAGACCAAGATGATTCTATTTTCCATAACGAAGATTTTCAGTCTATCGTTCCATGTCTTGATAAATGCTATATTTATTTATTAATGAGACGCCAAAAAGCAAAGAGCTCTACTCTATAAGGTTCTTTAAAGAAAGCATCACGATTCTCTTTAACTTGTTCTTTGATGATCATTACTCATCTAAATCTAATGATTGGATGTTGGAATATAAAAATTTTAAGGAATCTAAAGACTTTAATAGAAATTATTATTGTGAATACAATGATATGTCCTATCTCGTGCTCAAAGGTTATGCTGAATCTAAAAATTACGATCAAGAACGCTATAGATACGATCACATATACAAAGATTACATCAGCGATTATGTCAAAAGCATCATAGGGGATAAAGATTACGATCAACTTACCGATCCAGAATATTGGATAAATTTCAGAAACGAGAGTCAGGAGCTTTCTGAAAAATACCACCTTGGCGATGATCTTCATACAAGAGATCAGTGCTACTCGAGAGGAGGAGAAGAAAGAGAAGAATGCCAATTAAAACTCAACAAAGAACTCAAACATAAATACGACACAGCAATACAAGAGCAAAAAGATAAATTCAGTCAATACTTAAACGATATACTCCAAAAACTAAACGCAGTCTATTTGCAAAAATACAAGCAATACGCTTTAAATCTAGTCAATTTAGAGGTTAAAAAGGAGATCAAAGAACTCTCTGATTTTATCACAAACCAGCAGCAAGCATACCCACAAACACGACAACAAGAACAGCAAGCATACCAACGAAAACAACAAGAAAAACTACAGGAGCAAAAACGACTCGCTCAAGAACTCGCTCAAGTGGAACAAAAAATCAAAGAGATGAAAGAACATGGTAATACTATAGAAATCCCCCTAAAGTTTGGCGAAGTTTTTAAGATACCAGTTTGCAGCAATATTAGAGAGACCAAAATAAAAACCAACAAAGGCACTTATACTTTCAGCCCTAAGCGAAGGTATTGAACGGAAGCAGAGCTTTTTGAGTCATAAACTGAAATCAAAATCCTTGCGATAAACCTCTCTGTAAGCTTTTTGAACGCTTGTAAAAACCCCACTCCCTAAAAACCCCCTAGATAATGGGCTAGGGTGAGGGGCTGTGATGATGATGTGCTTGTTTTTGGGGATTAGCGCGATCTTTTTTTGGGCGACTTTCCCTAATAACACCACGATTAAAGGAGAAATCGTTTCAAAAAGGCGCATCAATATTTGATCGCTAAAAGCTTCCCAGCCAATGTATTTGTGCGAAGCGGCCTGGTTTTTTTCCACGCTTAAAATGGCGTTCAATAACAGCATGCCCCTTTTAGCCCATGCACTCAAATCCCCACAACAAGGCACAGGCACGCCTAAATTCGCATGCAATTCTTTAAAAATATTTTTTAAGCTTGGGGGGATGGAGGCGTTTTTTCCCACGCTAAAGCTTAAGCCCATCGCCACAGGCAATTCTTGCTTATTTTCCAGGTAGGTGGAATGGTAGGGATCTTGCCCTAAAAGGATGATTTTAACCGCGCAAGGGGGCGTTAGATTGAGTGCATAAAACAGATTAGAGCTTTTAGGGAAAATGGTTTTAGGGCTTTTTAGAGCCTCTAAGTAGCGTTTTTCTATTTCTAAGAAATAAGGCTTTTTAAATTCGCTTTGCAAAAACTCCCGCCAAGCCAAACTTAAAGGAGCGTAGTCAAAAAGCTTCATGCGTTTAATTCATGGTAGTGTTTTAAATACTCTTTTTGCATGCGCTCTTCTAATTCTTCATACCAGGTAGGCGAGTTAAAATCAGGCGTATAGCTTTCTAGCATGACTAAACGGGTGCGGGCTTTATAGGCTTCTAAGGGTTTGGAATTAAAGATTTTAATGGAATTGATTAACACCATGGGCTGGATTTTGAGCTGGAATTTTTCGGCGATGATTTTAGCCCCTTGCTTGAAAGGGAGGAATTTTGCTCCTCCTTTGCCTCTAGTGCCTTCAGGGAAAATCACTAAAGGGCGGTTTTGGTCTAGTTTTTCTTTGCATGCTTTCAAAAGGCTCACAATCCCCTTTTTATCCTCTCTGTCAATTAAAATCATTCCGGTGTCGGTTAGGGCATGCCCATAAAAAGGGATTTCGCCCAGCTCTTTTTTAGCGATCCAGCAAATATTACTAGGGTGGTAGGCTTCTAAATAAATAATATCCAGTAAGCTTTGGTGGTTTAAGACAATGAGTTTAGCGTCCGTATCAAAAGCGCCTGTTTTTTCTAAATTAACCCCGGTGAGGGGAAAAAAGCATGAACAAGCCCTACGGCTGGAGCGGGCGTTATTGTTTTTGCGGTTAAAATAATTGAAAACAATGATAACGGCTAAGCCTATAGCGATCACTAAAGCTCTATAAACCGCTCTTAAAGGATTGGACTTTTTATTTGACTTCATCTTTTTTGACCCATCCTATTTGTTCATGCGGCGTTAGGATTTTATAATAATCATCATGCGAACCTAAGATTTTAATCGGCATTTCATTTTTAGAAAGCCCTAAAATGGTGGAATTTTGCGTGGGCAGAATGCGGATTTTTTTATGAGCGAGCAAAATGGCTGATTTTTGCGTGAATAAAAGGTTATATAAAACAAACCCTAAGCACAAAATCCCAAGCCCTAAAAAAATGAGTTTGCGCCCAAAAATGAAAAACAACACCAAGAAAAACACGCACAAAGCGAGCAGCGCCACATTAGAAAAGACTAAAAAATTGTTTTTAGGGATGAGATCGCTTTGAATACCGGTAGTGTCTTGAGTGGGAATGGTTGAAAAAGATAAGGTTTTAAACTGCCTATCAGAAAGCGAAAAATAATCAAAAGAAAGGTTTTGAATGGTTTTAGGCAGCACACAATAATAAAAAACGCTCCCTTCTTTAGCCTTGATTTGGTTTAAAGAGGCGTTATCAAACCCTTGTTTGAGCACTTCTTTGATGCGAAAATCTTCCCAATTAGCCTCTTTGAACGCTAATTCCACCACCAAAATATTGTTTTTATCGTCATAATCTTTGGTTTTGTATTGCAAGACTTGTAAATCTTTAGCCATAATATTCGCGTAACGAGGGTTTTTGGATAAATCTGTTACCTGCAAAGTAACTTTTGGGGCTATGGAGTGATCTATGTATTTGTCTTTATTGGAAAACGCGCTCACTTCTAAAGGCGGAATGCTCGCTTTTATGCCCTTAATTTTGTAATAATAAGTCGCTCTGAAAAGCTCTTTTTCCACCTTTTTCCATTTAGGCATCTTATTTAAAGGCTCAATTTGGGTTTTATCCAACCCGTCTTTGATTTTGGCTTCCAAAAACTCAGCGTCAAACAGCAATAAATCATAAGTTACACCTATAATCTGACCGATATAAACCGGGTTGTTTTCCAAATCTTCTAATTGGGGGATTTTTACATAAGCCACTTTAGCCTTGATTTCTTCTGGCTCATGAGCGTTTTCAGCAACCAAATCAGCAACCAAAAAAGTGGCTAAAAAGCTTAAAATCAAACTGATGGTTTTAACGATTTTGATTGAATGAGTGCAAAAACCCATTAACGATTTTTCAAACAAAAACCCCATGAGTTTTTATTTCTTCTTCGGCGCTTTTTCATCCATTTTATCATCCACGATAGACCAGGTTTTCAAGCTGTCAATAGCGGTTTTTAGTTGAATATCATCATTGATCATTTTAGGAGTAACCTCTTTTTCCTCTTCGTTTTTCTTGTCTTTATCCGCCTCTTTGGAATTAGGGGTTTTATCATCAATCTTTTTAAGCTCTTGCTCTAAATGGTGTTTTAAATCTGCTTCTTTCAGGCTCAATTTGTTGTCATTTTCTGGCACTTTACCCGGATAAATCACAATATCAGGCGTGATCCCCTTAGCTTGAATGGTGCGCCCACTCGGCAAATAGTAGCGTGCGGTCGTGATTTTAATGGCTTCGTCTTTATTGACAGGGAGCAGCACCTGCACGCTTCCCTTACCAAAGGTTTTTTCACCGATAATCACGGCTCGTTTGTGATCTTGCAACGCCCCTGCTACGATCTCGCTCGCACTCGCTGAACCGCCATTGACTAACACCGCAATAGGCAAATTGGTATAAGGGGCTCTGCCATTAGCCTTGTATTCTAAATTTTCTTCTTTATTTTTGCCTTTTTGAGAGACTAAAACCCCCTCTTTAATAAACAGGTTAGACAAGCCTACCGCTTGGTTTAACAGCCCTCCAGGATTCCCCCTTAAATCCAACACGATCCCCTTAGTATTAGGGTTAGCTTTTAAGCCGTCTAAAACCGATTTGGTAACATTTTTATCAAAAGAATTGACTCTCACATACAAATAAGGGGTGTCTTTAATCGTTTTCACATAGACAGATGGGACTTTAATGATGTCTCTAATAATGTTAAACACCAAGGGTTTTGGCTCGTTTTTTCTTACAATGGTGATCTGAATAGGGGTCTTTGGCTTGCCACGCATGAGATTGATCGCATCATCAATGCTCATGCTCAGCGTGCTTTCGTTGTTGATTTTTAAAATGTTATCGCCCGCTTTAACCCCAGCCTTGTAAGCTGGAGTGCCTTCTAAAGGGGCGATAACGGTTAAAACGCCATCGCGCATGCCCACCGTAATCCCAAGCCCCCCAAATTCGCCCTCGGTTTGGGCTTGAAATTCCTTAAACTTCTTTTCATTCAAATACGCTGAATGCGCGTCCAAATTAGAGAGCAAGCCCTCAATCGCTTTAGTCATGATCTCAGAAATAGTGATTTTATCCACATATTTTTTTTCAATTTCTGTAACTACATTAGAGAAACGACTGAACGCTTCCACCCTTTTAGCCGCTAATTCTTGCGGATCTTCTTTAACCGGCTTGACCGGCTTTTTTTCCTTAACTTCACCACCATGCAAACTCACAGCAAGAGAAACCGCTAACAACCCTTTAAAAAGTCGTTTTGTCATTGTTAATAGCACCACCCATTTTTGAGATTAGAAAGAATCACCTTTAAGGCTTTATTCAATTTTTTGCGTTTATTCTATCTAAAATTTAGATAATATGCCCATTCATTCACTCATTTTGAGCCTAAACGATACAACAAAAACGCATAACTCCCCGATCCATTCAAATGCAAATCGCAAAGCATGTCAATGACAAAAAGATTAGAAATGGGGCTTACTTTAGAGCCTCTATCGCAAACTAGAGCGAGATTAGGTATAAAGGCATTATTGCCCCATAAGTTATGCAACAAAACTCTATTAGTATATCGGTTGCCATTACTGAACTCCAAGCTCCCTGTACCTTGCTCTGTCTTGCGATACTTAGTGCCACTTGGCTTTAGATTAATAACAATCTTTCTTCTAACTTTGACGCTAATTGCTGATAAATCGTTTTATTCTGTTGCCTAAAATACTCTGCTAACATTTTTAAAACTTTTTGTTCTGGGAATAAAATTAACACAAGATTGAAAATTTCATCATTATCCAAAAGCTTTCTATAAACGCTTGGCGCTAAATCTTTGATTTCTTTAAAGCTCTCTAAAGGATTTTCATCAAAATTCAAACTGGGTAAATCAGGTAAGGTTTCACGCCATCGCGCTAAATGGTTTAAAACCTCATTCCAAACTTGTGGGATATTAAGTTCTTCAAACAACTCCTTACCATAACACAAGCTCAAAGGCACGCCATAATCAACAGATAATTTTTGCAATTCTTCTTTATAATAATTTTGATTTTTATTCAAACTCTCATCTATAAAGTAAAAATAGCCTTGAATGTTTTCGCCATAATGATGGATTAAAGTCTCTAGTTTTCTTTCAAAGTTATCTATTTGCCCTCTCTTTTTAGCGCTGTCATGGTCATCTCGCATTTTTTGTTCTATAAAATAATATGTGTTATCTTTTTTAGCAAACTGATCTAATTCCAAAGATTCCATTTTTTCTTTATCCTTATTGTAATAAGGAATTTTTTTAGATAAAGGTGAAAAGTTATGCTCTTTTAAATACTCTTCTATTAAGTATTCAAACGCATCGCCAAACTTAATCTCATGGGAAGTCAATAAATTTTGTAATAGTTTTGTTTTAGGCTTAGTGGGTCTAAAAATCCCCAAATAGCGTTCAGGATTTTCAGCAATATTTTCAAGTAATTTTGCTTTAGATGTTCCAAAGACGAAACGATTAAAGATCTCATTAAAGGTTTGATAATCCATTAAAACTCCTTTTGACAGATATAACGCAATTCATCTAGCAATAAAAATTGATTTTGATAATACGCATAAAAAAATTTCCAGCCATTATGGTTGGTTTTATTCAAATATTTAGCGCTCATCTTATGAATAGAAGTTTCATAATTTTCATTATCCCTCACTTGCCCGTTTTCTAAAACTTGACAAATTTTTTCTTTGTTAGATGAGTATAAAAAATCTCCAATTTTTAACAATTGTTTAGAAATTAAAAGACTCATAGGGATTTTTGGGGGTTTAGTTTCTAAGTCTAAATTAGTGATAAAATCACTTTTATCCCTAGTGTTATTAAGGCGTTTTGCCGCTTCTTTGATATAAAAAGAATCTTTTTCAATACCAATAAAATACCTATTCATAGATTTAGCCACAGCCCCTGTTGTGCCTGTGCCAAAAAAGGGATCTAAAATAATATCTTTAGGTTTAGTCGCGCTTAAAATGATTTTTTTTAAAAGCGCTTCTGGTTTTTGCGTGGAATGCACTTTTTTACCTTGCGCGTCTTTTAATCTTTCGTTACCAATGCAAATAGGGATTTGCCAAACCGATTTTTCTTGTTTGTCATTATTAAGATACTTCATTGTTTTATAATTAAAGCTAACTTTGCTGTTTTTGTGTTTAGCACACCAAATAAGCGTTTCATGGGCGTTGCATAGTCTCTTGCCAGCAAAATTAGGCACCGGATTACTCTTGTGCCAAATAATATCATTGAGTATCCAAAACCCTAAATTTTGCAAATAAAAACCAATTCTAAAAATATTTTGAAAACTCCCTATCACACAAATACTGCCATTATCTTTTAAAATCCTTTGGCATTCTTTTAACCAACCCAAACAAAAGGTATCGTATTCCCTAAAAGAGCCAAATTTATCCCAACGATCCTCAACGCCTTGAAATTTTGTGCCTTCAAAACGCTTCAATTCCCCCTCTGTTTGCATGAAATAAGGGGGGTCAGCAAAGATAAAATCAACGCTTCTGTCAGGAAAATCTTTCAATTTTTCTAAACAATCCCCCTCTATAATAGTATTTAAGTTTTCTTTTAAAAAATCCATTATTAACTAACCTTTTATATCCTCTACTCTAATTATTTTAACACAAGCGTTTTAAGGCCATCTTAATGTTTAATCTCTAGATTCGTTCTCATCAAATTATAGAAGTTGCCTATCTTTACCTATGTTAAACGATACAACAAAAACGCATAACTCCCCGATCCATTCACATGCAAATCGCAAAGCATGTTCGTTACAAAAAGATTAGAAATGGGGCTTACTTTAGAGCCTCTATCGCAAACTAGAGCGAGATTAGGTGATACAGAATAAGGGGAAAGCCAATCCCCCACCTCTGCGGTAGATGTTGTTATCGCTTGCTTCTTTACTGATGAATGCGGCATCAAAGTCAAAATCTCCGATGGCTTTGGCTTGGCGCGATAAGATAAGGGCGATATTGGTAGGGGTTACGCTCATGCTCTTCTATATAGTAGGATTCGCCTATGGTAGCGTCTTTTAATTTTTCAAAGCTGTAATTCAGGCTTTCTTGGTTTAAAACATGCAAGCCGATCAACTCAATCCCTAAAAGGCTTAAAACCCTAAACAAATCTTTATTGTTTGTGAAAAGGATTTTAGGGTAATCGGCTTTGAGAAAGTCTTCATAACGCTTGCGGTAGTTTGGAGAATACAATAACGCATAAATATAGCCTAAAATCTCTAGCGGCTCAAAATGGTGGTTATAGAGCTTGTCAATAAAGCTTCTAAATTTTGGCGTAAAATTTTCGGTGTAGTTGGGGTTATTGAATTGATAAAGGGGGTAATTAACCCCAGCTCCATTGCCCCCAGAGCTTAACCCTTGATCGTTAATGCGCGAGCTTATAAAGCATTGCGTCCAGCTTTTATCGTTGTTTTTTAGCTGTCGTGGGGTGTTTAGCACGACATTTTTGCGCGTTTGATTGGGTGTTTTAGGGTTTGTTGGGGGGGGGTAACATGTGCTTAAAGACTTCGCCTCGTGGATAAGAGATAAAAGACTTTGATTTACCGGTATAATAAGTCCAACGATAATCAAAGGGGTGGTATTGGCACAAAACAATGTATTCTTCTAAGTTATCAGCATTTGCCCTAACATCTCTAATAGCATATTCTAAACGCCAATCTCTGCCATCATCGCCAATATTATATTTTCTGCGTAATTCACTGGGTTCTAAGGTTGAAAAATCTTTTAAAAGCTCTAGCAAACTTTCTTTGTCTTTATGGAAAACGACATGATCTCGTTGCGAACAAATACCAGTGCTTCCAACTTGAAACATATCCTTAACGCTAAACCCTTGTTCGTATTCATCTAACAAGCGTGTTTGTAAAGGCAACAGCGAGTAAAAAGGCTTTCTTGGGGTAAGCTCAAGCCACTCAATACTATCCAAATCATTTTGGGCTAAAAAGGCGTATTTTTCAGCCATTTCGCCATAGACATCATAATAGTGGATTTTTTGCTTTGTTGTTTGCGGGTTTTTGACAAAGAGGTTAATGGACACGCCTTGTTTGATATTGAAAACATTTTCATCTTTTGCGCCTTCTGGTGTTTTCTCCTTTTTCCTCGTGTCTCCATGCAAATTGAGAATGTAAAGCTCATCGTAGCATTCTAAAAGAGAGTGCCTTAACCCCCTAAAAGTGGGGTTGTTTAAAAAGGCGTTGTTAGAGATGAAGCCAAAAAGACCATGCCCTAATGATTCGATCTTGTTTTGAGCGAAACGCATGAACTTCACATAATCGTCTAAGAGCCATTTAGGGTTTCTCTCATCTTGTAGTTTGTATTTGGAATAGAATTGTTTAAGATTCTTTAGGGCGTTTTTGTTGGTGTTTTTGACGCTTTTATCGCCTTGCTTTTGGGTTTGAATGTTTTTTAAAAGCGTTTTGATTTTATCGGTGAGTTTAACCTTTTTTTCAATTTCTATTGTTTGGAGTTCAGGCTCTATGCCGTAAGTGGCTTTCACTTCCCATTCAAACAAGCCCTTATTGCTACTCGCCCCGCTATAAGGGGGATTACCGGTGATGATAAGGATATCTGCCTCTCTTTTAATTGTTTGAGCGCTTCGAAGCTCTTGTTCAAAAATCAAGTTTAGTCCACGATAAGCAACGATCTCACTAGGCTGTATGAGGGTGTTGGTTAAAACGATTTTAAGCGCATCGTCTTCTTGGAGAGGTTTTTTAAATTCGTCCTTAAAGGCTTGGCTGATATTCAAATGAGCGATTGCGTAAGGAGCGATCAAGTATTCAAACCCGTAAAATTGCTTTAAGAGGTTTTGGTATTTGTTCTCTCTAGTGGAGATGCCTCCATCGCTCGTCTTTTTCATTTCTAGCGCTTTTCTGAACGCTTCTAATAAAAAAGTGCCTGTGCCGGTGGCAAAATCTAAGAGCTTGATATTTTCGTTATCTAAAGCGCTTTTTAAACCTAAGGGAGCGTCTTTGAAATGCGTTTTAAGCAAACTATCCAAAGCGTTAATGATGAATTCCACCACAGAATCTGGGGTGTAATACACGCCCTTACTCTTTCGCAATTTAGGGTCATAAGCGTTTAAAAAGGTTTCATAAAAGTGCAAATAAGGGTCTTTATCTTCATTCAAATCTTTAATGATAATCCCCATATCAACATGATTTATTGAGCTTAAAATTTCATTTAAAAGCCATTGGATTTCTTTAATTTCATCAAGTTCCTTTAAAAAATCCGCCATTTTTCTGATCACAGCGAAATTTTTAGGGATGGAACTTCTCACATTATCCAAATTAATTTTTTCAGAAGGGTGGTTGAGCTTGGCTAGAAAAAGGCTGTAGGTGAGCGTTTGAGCGAACGCATCGCTAAAGTCTTCAAAACTCAATTCTTCATAAAGGTATTCTTTAAAATTATTAAAAATGCTAGAAACTTGCGCGTTTTTTTGGTATTTGATTAAAGCGTCTTTTAAGTACTTGGTGCGCGGGCTTAAATGCGTTGCGAAATCTTTAGCGTTAGTGATAGGGGTTGCTTCGTGGTTGAAAAAGCCTCTAAAGATTTCAATCAGGTCGCGCTCGGTTTGGGGGTTATGGTTTAGGGGTTTAGAGAGTTCATCAAGGCTAGCGATAGAGATTTCTTTTTTAATGCAAGGGGCGTTATTTTCATCTTTCCCTACCCACATGAAATTAAGGTAGTCGGTGAGCATGAGGTTAGAGTTTAATTCTAAATATTTAAGGATTTGATGGTCTTTTAAGAGCTGGCTAAGATTGGTCCCTGCTTTTTTATTTTCCACATAGCCAATGTTAAGCCCTTGAAAAGAAATGCGAAAATCAGGCTGACTTCCTTGCTCTCTTGTAGGTTCATGTTCAATCTTATACTCTTTATTGAAATGGTCTTTTAACCTATTAAGCAAGTTTTGTAGAAAGGAGCGGTGCGTGAGTTCATTCTTTTTTGGCGTAAGATCTTTAATGCTTTCTAAATATTCTTTTAGCATGCTAATAACTCCTTTTTAAAGTCTTTAAGCCATTTTCATGTGCATGTCAATAAAAGTGGCTTGATGGATTAAAGCCCCTACGCTAATGGCATTCACGCCGCTTTGGGCGTAAGCGTTGATTGTCTCTAGCGAGATATTCCCGCTCGCTTCCAATAAAACAAAGGGATAATGCGTATCTCTATAAACGGCAATTTCTTTAGTCTCTAAAACGCTCATGTTATCGCACATCACAATATCCGCTCCCGCATTCATGGCGTTTTTGGCCTCTTCAAAGCTTTCGCATTCAATTTCAATTTTAGCCGTGAAAGGCAAGTTTTTTCTGGCATGCGTTAAAAAGCTTTTGAGATCTTTCACATGCTTTAAATGCGTGTCTTTAAGCATTAAAGCGTCATCTAGCCCTAAGCGGTGGTTGCTCGCTCCCCCATTAAGCACTGAATATTTTTCAAAGATCCTTAAAAGGGGTCTGGTTTTTCGCGTATCTAGCAAACGCACTTTATGAGAATTTAAAGCTTCTACAAAATAGCTCGTTAAAGTGGCGATCCCGCTGCTGTGTTGCAAAAGGTTTAAAAGGGTGCGTTCAATTTTTAAAAGCATGCTAAAATCCCCCCTAATCTCCATTAAAGTGTCTTTAGGCTTGAAGCGTTCTCTATCCTTAATGGTTTTAACGCATTCAATACCGGTCATTTCCAATAACTCTAAAGCGTATTTTTCGCCTGAAAACACGCCCTCTTGTTTAGCCCTAACAAAGGCTGTGGCTTTAAAATCTTTTTCTAACACCCTTTCAAACAAATCCCCATGCCCTAAATCTTCTTTTAAAGCGCATTCTAAAAAGGTTTTAATCTCCATTAGGATAACTCCATCATTTTAGTTAAAGCGAGTTTGGCCAAATACGCCACCTCATCTTTTAATTCAATCGCATTATAAGCCCTGTGGTTTTTATAAGCCTTTAAGACTTCAAACAAATCTTTTAAAGTCGTTTCATTCATGGTAGGGCAAAGAGCGAGCGTGCTAGAAAGAATGAAAGTGTTTTGATGGTTGCGCTTGGCTTTCAAGCGATTGACTAAATTGCTTTCAGTGCCTATGGCGACTTTTTGATTGGGGCTTAGGCTTTCTACAAATTCTATGATTTGACTCGTTGATCCGCTAAAATCAGCGTTTTGAACGACGCTAGGCTCGCACTCTGGATGGACAGCGATTAAAATATCCGGGTATTTTTGGCGGTAAAATTCAATATCTTCTAGTTTGAAAAGCTGATGCACCGAACAAAAGCCGTTATAACAAATCACATCAGCGTTTTTGATTTCTTCTTGGCTATTTACGCCTAAAACCGCGCTTTTTAAGCCATTTTCTAGAGCTAGATTTTCCCCCAAGCATTTATCCGGTAAAAAAAAGATTTTTTTATTGTGTTTTAAAGCGTGGTTAAAGATTTTAGAAGCGTTCCTGCTCGTGCAAACCACGCCATCATCTTTAGCGACTTTGGCTTTCACTTCAGCGTTAGAATTGATATAAGTGATGGGGTAAAATTCTTTAACGCCGCATTCTTTGAGTGAATGGACGCTCTTATCGTAGTAATGGCTGTCTATCATTCTTGCCATAGAACAGCATGAGAGTTTGGGCATGATCACTTGTTTGTTAAAGGCTAGGGCTTTCACGCTCTCACCCATAAAATGCACCCCGCAAAATACGATGAGGTTTTTATCGCTTTGGCTTGCGATTTTAGCCAGTTCCAAGCTATCGCCTGTATGGTGGGCTAACTCTACAATCTCATCTTTTTGATAAAAATGAGCCACTAAAAGCGCATCTAAATCGCGCAACAATTCCAAAATAGAAGTTTTTAAATCGTTATCAGTTGGCATGAAATTCCCCTATACTTTCCCCAAACTTCACGCTTTTTTCTTTCAAATCTTTAAAAGCGGTGTTTTGAATGAATAAAACGATCGTAGAGCCCATTTCAAAATTCCCTAAATTATCCCCTTTTTTAACCTTAATTGGAGGGTTGTAAGAGTAGGTTTGCGTGAAACGGGCTTTAGCGTTAGTTTGGATATTCTTATCAAAATTAAAGCGCATTTTACCCACATTTAACGCTCCCACCGCTACAAAATACAACCTATTGCCTTGAATGTCTTTTGCAACCAGCGCCACTCTTTCATTTCCCACAAACAGATTTTTGTTTTTGTGTAATGAGGGCTTATTGACCGGCAGTAGTTTCCCCGCAAAGCAACGAGCCTCTAAAATTTCTAAATCGCAAGGGGCGTGGTAGTGGTGGTAATCTTTGGGCGAAAGGTAAAAATTCACATAGAAAAAAGAAGGGCTTAAGGGGTTGATTTCGCCCACTAATTCATGCGTTTTATAGGGCATGCCTTTAATCTGTAAAGCGGTATCATTGTCTAAAAAAGCGCATTCAGTGATTAAAGCATCGCAAGGCGCAATGCAAGTATTAGGGGCTTTGTCAAAGGGGCGTTCTTTTTTTAAAGAGCGCGTGAAAAGAGCGTTCAAACTCTTATAATTTTCTAAAGGCTCAAACTCGCTCAAATCAATTTTAAAGATCTTAACATAAAGGGCGTTGATGCCTTTTTGGATAAAAGAAGGGAATTCATAGCCAGCGACAGAGCCAAAAACCCTTGAAAGAGCGTTGCTTAAAGCTACCATTTTAACCCTGCCATATTCAATATAAATTCCACCTCGCCCTTACTCACTTTAAACTCTTTAGAAATAGAATCCACGCTATAGCCTTCTTGATACATTTTCAAAACCTGTTTTTCGTTGATTTCGTCGCTAGCGGCATAATGCCCCATGTCTTTGAATTTGTTTTCTAAAATAATGATTTTTTCTTCTAAATAATCGCGCTCTTTATCCATGGATTTTTGGATTTCTTGCAATTGGTTATAAAGGTGTGAAAGGGTCGTTCTCAATGAGCTGTCCTCTTTAGCGCTTTTTTCTAAAGAAATGCCTTCCAAACGCCCCTCTAATTCTTTCAAACGCTTAGAATAGATATAATTTTCTTGATAGGATTCATCTAAGGTTTTTTCCAAACGCCTCATTTTATGGTAAAACTCTTTTTCTTTAAGATACAAATACCCCACCAAGCACACCAACACCAATAAAATCGCCCCTAAAACGACCATAAACAAATCATTAGAAGATAACATGATTGCTCCCGTTCATAATTTTAAGCCCTTTCTTTCGCTATGGACAATGAAAGAATCATAACGCTTAATGTCTAAGGCGTGCATGCGAGTGATTTCTAAAAAATTTTGATCCCTTGCCACGCCAAAAAAGGCTAGGATTTTCCCCTCTAACACACAACGCCCGTAATAAGTTTGAGACACCATCAGGCTTTGTTTTTTGATGCAAATGAGTCCATGCCCTAAAGCAGTGATGCGGTTATTTTGCTCTAATTCAAGTAAATTGTCTTTTAAAAGCAGGCTCTCTAATTTTTCTAATTTAAAATACAGCGCTTTGAGTAATTCCAAAGTGTCATTTTCAACATTCAAGCGTGAAAAATCAAAGCCAGAACCCAATAAGTCAAATTCTTCTAATACTGCTAAAGAGCGTTTGGTTTTAGAGATAAACCTTTCATAAGAGAACGATAAATCGCATTGGACTAAGCGCGTTTCAAACCCTAAAGCTTGGGATCTTAAAACCAACTCATGCATGTTTGAACCCCACATCAAGGACAATAAAAATAAAAAACACCACCCCCAAATAGCCATTACTCACAAAAAAGGCTTTAGGAATGTTTTTATAATCTCTAGCCACTAAGATCTGCTCATAAAGTAAAATCAAGGCTGAAACCCCTAATCCTAAATACGCAAAAAGCCCCCCATGATAGCATTTTATAAAACAAAGCCAGCATATCAGTGCCACAAGGTGCAAGAGCCTTGAAAGGTTCAAGCACCACTTTTCCCCTAACTGGCTAGGAATGGAAAACAAGCCCCTTTCTTTATCAAACTCCATATCCTGTAAAGAATAGAGCAAATCAAACCCAGCCACCCACAGCATCACCCCTAAAGCCAAAAAGACATTCCATAAAGGAATATCCCCTAAAACCGCCACGCTCCCGGCAATGGGGGCTAAACCCAAAGCCAAACCCACGACAAAATGCGCCAAAGAAGAAAAGCGCTTGAAATACGAATACCCCCCTAAAATGATCAAAAAAGGTAACGAAAGCTTGAAAGCTAAAGGGTTAATGAAATAGCTCACCCCCACGAATAAAAGAGCGTTTAAAGCGCTAAAAACCACCATGCCTTTAACGCTGATCCGGCCATCTACGCTCGGGCGGTTTTTGGTCCTTGGGTTATCCTTATCAATATCTCTATCCACTAAGCGGTTAAACCCCATAGCGAAGTTTCTTGCCCCTAATAAGGCTAAAAAACAAAGGATTAAGGTTTCTAACCCAAAAAAGAGCGTTTGATTTTTTTGATAGGAGCTTATTACCATAGCCATGAGTAAAAACATGCTAGAAAATATCGTATGCTCCAAAGCGACCAATTCGCTTAAAGCTTTGATTTTATGCGTGATTTTTTTAAGCAATGATTTGATCCCTAATAAAATGACTTTTCTAACCTACAATTAAACCAGGCATTATAATATATTGATAGCAACAATACAAGAAAAAGCCCATGCTCAAAACATTCATGCTTAAATAAACTTTAAAAAAACGCGCGCTCAAGATCGTTAAAAATAAATGCACCCCCAAAAGCCATAAAGACGAAGAAACAAAAATCGTAGGGATTGCTAAAGGCATGTTTAAAATGCGATCCAACAAAGACCCCAAACCCACAGCATGCAAGAACAAACTCAAAGGGAAAAACACGATAAACATCAAGCCTAAAGGAATGCTAAAGAGTTGGTAGGGTGAAAACATAGGGAAAAAGGCATGCACAATAATGAGCATGTTCAAAAACACTAGCGCACTTAAGCTTATGGCTTGAAACGATCGCATCAAAAAAGAAGAGGTTTTAAAAAAGGCTTGAGTGTGTTTTAAAAACAAAAAGATATACCACACCCCACAAACAGAAAGCAAAAACCCCACGCTAAAAAGCAATTTAGGGAGTAACGCTATTGCGATACAGCACGCTAAAATCAAAAGTTTAAAACTCAAGATCCTTACCCCAAAAAAGCATGCCAAAAACCCTAATAAGCCCATTAGAAACGCTCTGAAAAAAGAGGGTAAAAAATCTAACAGCAATAAATACCCTAGCAAAAAAACCCACACCAAAACCCCTATATCATAAAAAGCGTTCCTGTAAGGGAAATAGCGTTTTTGTAAGGGGGTATAAAAAAGAGAGAAAAGAAAATACACGCTCATGCTCAAAATCCCTAAATGAAACCCGCTAATGGCTAGTAAGTGGTTGACCCCTAACGCGTTAGCCCTGTCTCTTAAATCTTTATTCAAGCTATCCCCTATAAATAACGCTCGATACAAATTGCCCGCTAAAGCGTTTGAATGAGCGCTATCAATAAAATGGCGTAAATGCGATTTAAAATCTTGTTTTCGTGTTAAAGAAAAAGAATAAGTTTGAAAAAAGCATGATTTTAGAGACTCTAAGAACGGGCAGGGTTTGATCCTGCCAAAAAATTGCGCATGGCGGTATTGGAGGTTTTTTAAAGGCTCTCTAATGGTGGTGTAAAAGAACATGCCCTTTGATTGGAGCTTTAAAACAAAATAGGTTTTTTGATCTTTAGTTTTAGAGTATTGCAACAAGATTTGAGCGTTCAGGCTTGTAGGTTTTGAAAAATCAAGCTTTTGGTAATTCAAGTATTCTAAATAAAGATTAAGTGATAACAAAAGGCTTAAAATAACCCCACACCACAAGTATTCTTTGGGGGTTGTAAGAAGTTCAAACGCCCCTTTAAAAGTTTTGTCTTTCAAGTTGTAACGAGATCATAATCCATTTTAGTTTCTTGTCCCTCTTCTAAATGGGAATTTATAGGCATGTCTTCATAGCGCGTGAAAGGAGCGTTAAAGCGCGTATAAACCGTTCCTGTAGCCCCATTCCTGTTTTTAGCCACAATGATTTCAGCCTCTTCAATACTGCCATTTTGCTTGTGGATACGCCTTTCTTCACTGACTTTCAGGTGCAGCTCTTGCGCCTCTTCCATTTTGCCTTCTTTTTTGAGTTTGTCTATTTTGTTGTCTTCAGCCCTCATTTGATAGATATAGCCTCTATATAAAAATAAAACAATATCAGCGTCTTGTTCAATCCCCCCGCTGTCTTTAATATCAGAAAGAATGGGCCGTTTATCGTCTCGATTTTCCAGGCTGCGGTTGAGTTGCACTAACGCTATGATAGGGATTTCTAATTCTCTGGCTAAAGTTTTAAGCTCCCTTGAAATTTCAGCGATTTGCTCATGACGCTCTTTAGTGGCTTTGCTCCCTGACATGAGTTGCAAATAGTCAATAAAAGCGATACCCAATTCCTTGTGTTGGGATTTAAGCTTTCGCAGTTGCAAACGGATTTGCTCTATTTTCACATAACTTTTATCGTAGAAAAAGAGTTTTTTGCAAGAAAGGTGATCGTAGCATTTGGCTAAATTTTCCCATTGATCATCATCAAGCCTCCCGCTCTCTAAATCATGCATGTTAATAGAGGTGAGATCCGATAGCGCCCTTAAGGCGAGTTGCTCCGCAGACATTTCTAAACTAAAAACCGCTACCCCCCTATCGTCATTGAGCGCGCTTAAGACCATGTTCATCATCAAACTGGTTTTACCCATAGACGGCCTTGCCCCTATAATGACTAAACTCCCCTTATTAAAACCGCTCGTATAATTATCCAATTGGACAAAGCCAGTTGGTATGCCAGTAACTTCCAAACTCCCTTTTCTTTGGTTTTCTGTAATAAGATCCATCGTGCTTTCAAGCACTTCTTTAATATTCCTAAAGCCCTCTATGGTGCTGCCATTCAATAACGCATAGACTTCTCGCTCCACAGTGCCTAAAATATCGCTGGATTTTTGCGCGCTTTCTAGGGCTTGCTCTCTGATGGTGTTAGCCAAGCCAAAAAGTTTTCGTTTGATGGAAGCGTTTTTAATCTCTTCAACATAGGCTTCAATATTATCTATAGGGCTTGCCGCAAAAATAGCGATTAGATCTTCTTCTTTGATTTGCTTGTCTTTAGGCATTTTTTGGCGGATAAAATTCTCATCAATGGGGCAATTTTCTTCATGCAGTTTTAAAGCGATTTCAAAAAACAAGCCGTTAGGCGGGTAGTAAAAATCGCTAGGCTCTAAAACGCTATGGACCTCTTCAATCTTATGATTGGCCAACACAATGCCTGAAAGCACGATCCTTTCAATGTTTTGCAATTGCTGCAAATGCTTTAAATGATCCATTTTCATCCTTTTTATAATCGTTTGATCTTTTCTATCAAATCCAGGGGCGTTAAAGCGTAATTGCTCTTAAATTCTAAACTCGCTAGAGCGTGCGCTAAACTTGCGTTAATAGCGGCGTCTAGAGGCGTGTAATTTTGAGAAAGCAAGCTTAAAATAAGCCCCGCTAACACATCGCCACTCCCTGCTTTGGCCAAAGCCACGCTCCCTAAAATGTTGATAAAAACCTGCCCTTGATGAGCGATTAGGGTATTAGCCCCCTTTAAAAGCAACACCACCTTGGGGTATTTTTGAGAAAAATCCCTTGCGATTTCTAGTTTATTGTCTAACAATTCTAGCATGCTTATATTGATCCCCGCTAATTTTAACAACGATAAAAACTCTTTAGGGTGAGGGGTTAAAACGGCTTCTTTTTCTAAGGCTTGCAACACCTCTTTGTGATAAAAAACGCCCGCATCTAAGACGCATGGGGCTAATTCAAGCCACTTATTAAAATCCTTTGGGAAACCCTCTAACCCCATGCCAAGAGCGAACGCGCTTAACGGGTTAGGGAAATTTTCACAAAGAACCAATTCCAAAGGCTTGTTACTGGAAGTTATCTCGCATTCTAACGCTTGAACGCTCACCACTCCAGATCCAAAACTTAACGCGCTTAAAGCGCTCAATAACCCGGCTCCGCTATGCTTCCCTAAAAGAACATGCGCATGCCCGTAATCGCCTTTATGAGCGTTTTTTTTATCCCTTAAGGGCAGTTTCAAATCGCTTTTTTCCAGTAAAAAAGTGTCTGTTGGGATCTCATAAATTTGATTAAAAACCCCTAAATGCCCCACTTTCAATTCCCCTGTATAGTCTTTAGCCCTATCGCTTAATAAGCATGATTTGATAGCACCCATGCTGATAGTCATGTCCGCTTTAAACGCCCTCTTATCCACCCTGCCTTTAGAATCTATCCCGCTAGGAATATCGCAAGCAATCTTAAAGCGTGCTTTTTGAGAAAGGCTTTCAAAGTTTAAAAACGGCTCTAATCCGCCCTTAAAATCGCTCCCTATCACGCAATCTATTAACACATCGCATTCTGAATCTTTATTTTTTTCTTCCCATGTTTTTATGGCTACCCCTACTTTTTTAGCCCTTTCTTTTTGCAATTGGCACATGGGGCTTTTTGCTGATTTCATTTCAAAGACTAGCGTTTTAAATCGCCCCACTAAACGCCTGGCTAACGCATAGCCATCGCCTCCATTATCCCCGCTCCCACAAAGGATAATGACTTTAGCGCCTAAAGAAGCGTTTTGTAAAACCGCCCTTTCTAAAGCCATAGCAGCGTTTTCCATTAAAATGTCTTCGCTTAAATTAAATTCTCCAATCGCCCTTTTGTCTAGGGCATTCACTTTTTCATACACTGAAAGCATCTTTATCTTTGTCCTTGTCCTTGAAATTGAACGCAAAACGAATTTTCATGAAACGATCCTTTTAAAGAGGGTTCGCTATGAATTTCTAGACGCATTCTATACTTTTCGCACACTTTTTTCACCAAATCTAGCCCTATACCATAACCCAACACGCTAGAATTGAAACGTGCATAACGAACGCTTAATTCTGCGATCTTATCTTTGGGGATTTCATACCCTAAATTTTTCACTTTCAAAAACTCATGCGTTAGCTCTATATGGATATACCCATGCATGACGCTGTATTTGATCGCATTCATGAGCAAATTACTATAAAGCGAAATGAAATCCTGCTCTTTAGCCTTAAACACCACTCCCGCTAAATCGCTTTTAAATTCCAGCTTGTGGTAGTCTATCATCTCGCTAAAAAGCGTGTTTTCTTTGGTAATTAGGGCTTTTAAATCTAAAAGCATAGGGGATTGGCGATCAATATCTTGCATCACTAAATACGAGAGCGAGCGGTATAAAAAACTCATGCGCTGGATAGCGATTTTAATGCGACGGTGCTGTTGTTTATCTTCTAAGGTTTTTAAAGACAAGACTAAAGCGCTCATGGGGGTGTTTAATTCATGCGTGGTGTTTTTTAAAAAATGATCGATGCGAATGATTTCATTCCTAATGGGCTTTAAAAACAAACGCCCCAAAAACACAGAAACCCCTATCACGCATAAAAACGCCATGACAAACACCAAAACAATGTTACGATACAAAGAAGAAAAATGAAGGGGTTTAGAATTTTTAAAAAGCATTTTAGCCACGCCTAAGTGAGCGAAAGTTTCATCGCTGAATAAGTAATACTCCCCCTTGAAACTAAAAAAGCCCGCTTTTTTATGGTTTTTAATCAAATCCGCGCTTTCAGGGATATTAGAATACAAAATGCGTCTCTTGCTATCAAAAAGGGCTATGGAAGCGTCTTTATAGCGTGAAATCAGAGCGTTTAAAGCGTTTTGATAATCCCCATGCGTTTGCATGTGCAAAGCGATCGCTTCGCTAGCGATCTTAGAAGCCATTTTGTCCATGTCCATGCGTATCATTCTGATTTTTTCGTTTTTTTCATAGTTAAACGCTAAAACGCTAATCACTAGCATCAACACAAACGAAGAGCCCAAATAAGTCCCTAAAAAGAGTTTAAGGGATTTTTTTTCATAGTGGATTAAAGCGATAGCCCACCCCCTTATGCGTTTCTATGCAATTTTTACCTAAAAGCTTGCGCAACACTTTAATATAAGTGCGTAAGGTGGAATCATCAATAGCTTGCTCCCATAAATTATTTTCTAACACTTGAGAGCTAATGATTTGCCCTTTATGTTCCAAAAAGTATTCTAAAAGTTGGGCGGTTTTGGGCGCTAGGATTTCCTTTTTCCCTTTAATATTCAAAGAGTGTTGGTAATAAAAAATGTTAGGCATAATTTCTATGGGATCATCATTGAAAAATCGTTTAATGCGCGCTTCCAATTCGTCTAAATCAAAAGGCTTTTTCAAATAATCGCTCGCTCCTAAATTAAAAGCGTTCTTTAAGGTAGCGTTATCCTGCAAGGCGGTGATAAAAATCACAGGCGTAGAGATTAAAAAATCGTTTTTGATGCGTTTGAGCAATTCCAAGCTATTCATTTCAGGCACTTGCACATCTAAAAGCAAGAGGTTAAAGCGCTCAGCAGAGAGCCTTTCATAAGCTTCTTTCCCGTTAAAAGCACAAAACACTTCATAGCCTAAATGCTCTAAAAACTCCTTAACGCTCTCGCTTAAAAGGTAATCGTCTTCTAGTAAAAAAATCTTTTTTTGCATGGGGTTATTGTAGCGCTAATTCTATAGCCTTTACACTCTAAAAGCGGTTATGAAAAACGCTCTCTTTAAAAAGACACCGCTTTATTTTATCAGCCGTTTTTAGAATGCAATAAATCTTTATTGTATTCCAACATAACATCTTGTAAATCAAGTCTATATAACACATTTTTAATGTAAGTAAAATAAAGGCTTTCTTGTTCTTCTTTTAATCCTTTAGATAAAATCACATCGCAATTTTCAAAATACAAACAAATATGTTTATTTTGCGTTTGAGATATTCTCGCATGGTTAAAAGCATCAATATAGATTAAATTTTCCCATTTATCCAAAAGATCAAATTCTTCTATAGAGCGAGCCAAGCATAAAGGCACAATATGGTGCAATTCAAAGCCCTTTTCTTTTTTAACGCCATGTTTTTCAAAATAAAGGGCTTTCTCTTTAATAGAGCGTTTGAGTTTTTTATCGTTTTGTTTGTTTTCTTCATTGAGCGTTTTTAAAATAAGTCTCTCTTTATTGGTCTCAAAAAACACGCTTTGTTCCAACAAGCTAAAAATTTGTTGGGCTTGATTTTTCCAATTATGATAATCTCTCTTTTCTAGCTTATTTCCGTTAAAATGGTTAGGGTTGCAATAATCTTGCACTAACTCTTTTAATTTTTCTTTTTGGATACGGCTTAAACTCCTGTATTCTCTAACATATTCTGTAATTCCACTTCTAGTAAAATTTTCAATATTTAAAAATGTAACAAAAAACATCATCTCTTCAATGTCTAAATAATGGTTGTCAAGCTCTATCATAACCTCTCTGCATTCTGCTCCAAAGCCTTGCAAAAGATTTTCTAAAGCTTGCGTGTAACAAAAATTTTTTCTTAACAAATCTTGCGCGTTTAAAAATTCTATAGCTGAGAGAGTTAAACTGATATATTTAAATATTGCTTTGAATGTAGGGGTTTGTAGGTTCCTTATTTTTATTGTAGCGTTCAATCAACCCCATTCTATGCATATCTACAAAAAGATTTTTTCTCAAGCTATCTTGGGTTACTTGCATTCCAGACTTGCAGATATTACCAACCACTTTTGCATAAACCTCTTCGCCTATTATATTGCTAGGGCGTTTGCTCATATCGGTGGTGCGAATTTGTAAAAGATCTTCTCCCACTTCATTAAAAATAGCTTGAATAATGGTTTTAATTTTATTTTGATCGTAACGATTGTGTTGGGATAAGTGTAAGCCCCTATAATCAGGGCTTCTTATACGATCAGCTAAGAATTTCAAACACTCTTTACTGGGGTCAAGCTGTGTGATTTCTAACAAAATTTTTCCTAATTTTGGCATGTTAAATATCCTTTTTTATTCGCATTCATTATACTTAAACATTTCCAAACTCTCATGCACATATTCAGCATGGGTTTCACACCCTATAAAATTACGCTCCAAACTTTTAGCCACTAAGCTAGTCATGCCACTGCCACTAAATAAATCTAAAATCAAATCGTTTTTGTGAGAGCTAGCCTTTATCATGCGTTCAATAAGCGCTTTAGGTTTAATGCTAGGGTGTTTTGGCTTAAGGATTTTACCATTCTCTTTTTCAACATGCCTTTGTGAAGCGATTTCCCACACATCAAGGCATAATTTGCCCTTAGGGTTAGGGAACCAGCGTTTGTTATTTTTTAAAATCCCCTTACTTTGAGCATGTTTGATGCGTTCGGTGGATTCATAAGCGATGCGAATCTCATCGGCATTAAAAGTGTAGTTTTTCTTGTGCATGCTATAAAATAAAATGCTTTCTTGTGCGTGGTTATAACGCTTTTTGGCGTTGGCAAACCCATCTTTTTTAACCCAAGTGATAAAATTTAAAAAATGTGCTTTTTTATGGTGCAAATACGCTAAAAATAAAGCACAATTAAAAGGGGTATTAAAGATATAAAAACTCCCCGTGTCTTTAAGTTTGGGTAGCATTTTATCAATCCAAGCGTAAGAAAATGTTAAAAACTCTTCGTCATTTTTAAAACTATCCCATGAAGCAATTTTAAGATTGTAGGGGGGATCAATAATGGCTAAATCAACGCTTTTATCTTCTAATTTGTCTAAAAATGTGAAAACATCTTCTATGTAAATCTTATTCAAAATCAAACAAATTTCCTAATTTTTGCTCAATCAAGGGCTTATAATTTTCATAGAGTTCATAACCTATAAAATTTCTTTTTAAAAGTTTTGCTTCTCTTAAGGTTGTCCCGCTCCCGCTAAATGGATCTAGCACCACATCGCCCACGCAGCTATACAATCTAATCAAACGCCTTGCCAATTCAGCCGGCATTAAAGCCGCATGCTTGCCAAAAGCAATATCATTTTTATTAGGGATTGGGATTTCCCAAATTTGTTTGGTAAATTCCACCCATTCTTCTTGAGTCAGTTGGCTTTGTTCTTTTTGCTCTTCTGTGGGTTGTTTGGGCTTGCCGTCTTTGACAAACACGCCGATAAATTCTATAGTATTTTGCGCATAAAAATTTCTAGGATAAGGGTAGCTCCCAAACATCAATCTTTTAGTAGGATTTGCGCGTTTCCAAATATAGACATCTAGCAAGAACATTTTAGGCTTGTTTTCTAGCGTGTTGTTTAAATCATATAAAATGGAATGCTGAATATCAGCATGCAAATCAAAGATATGGCGGTTATAGTGCGTGTTTAAAACCTTTTTAAGCATGGGCATTAAAGGCACATTAATGCATAGCTTGCCATTTGGTTTTAGCGCTCTGTAGCACTCAAGCCAAACTTTTAAAAGACCTAAAAGATAATATTCATATTTTTCTAACGCCCCTAAATCTTCAACATGTTGGGTTGAATGCTGCAAGTCTTGTGTGCCATTTTTCGTGTAATCTTTGATGTTGAAATAAGGCGGGCTTGTGATGATCAAATCCACGCTATTATCTGGCACTTCATTCATGTTGGTGCTGCTATGATAAAACACTTTATTGATATTCAATCTTATTTTTACCTTTTATTAAACTTCAACGGGTTTCACAGAGATAATTCTACAATGAAATAGGGGTATTTTAAAAAAAATGAGTCAGAGTAAGGTAATCTAAATTTTCAATAAGTCAAACTCCCTAACGCTCTCGCTTAAAAGGTAATCGTCTTCTAGTAAAAAAATCTTTTTTTGCATGGGGTTATTGTAGCGCTTAATGAGCGGGCTTTGTTATAATGCTTCTTTATGTTTTTAAAGGAGCGTTATAATGAAAACGAACGGAGCGCAATTTTATTTGGAACAGACCTAATTGCATAATCACAACCTCTACTTACACCCCTTATCTAATCAGCCACCCTAAAAGTAAGGATGAAACAACGGCGTTAGAATAATAAAGAGCGTTGTTTGGACTGCTTCACACTTTATTAAACTGATTGATTTTCACACAAAAATTTAATTAGATGCAGCTTTGATAAAAGACTTTTTGCTATAATTACACCTTTGTTTATTCTTAAGGTTTGCGTGAATTTTACACTATTGAGCGCTAAAAATAGGAGCTATTTTTGAAATCTTTACTCTCTTTGTTTTTAAAATCAAAATTATCTTATCTTTATTATTGCCCTTATATAGCTTTCGTTTTGATGGTTGCAACCATTGCAAAAACGCCTCTTATTCAAAAGATTCCTGTTATTAGGAGGTTCTTTAGCAGTCGTTATGGCTTTCAAAAAGACAGCCTTATTCGCATCCAAAACCAACTAGACAGATTGCTCACCCTTACAAAGCCTGCTCCTCCACCCATTCGTAAAAAAACCTTATGCATTCTCCGGCTAGATCTCTTGGGGGATTATGCACTCTATCGCAATTTTTTACCTCTTTTTAAAAAATATTTTGAAGATCATGAAATCACCTTTATTGGAAACGCTACTGTCAAGGATATAGCAACCCATTGCGATTCCAAATATATAGATAAGTTTATCTTTTTAGACAACATTTATTGGGAAAAATACTTGCGGATTGGCGTTAGTGGCTCACGCCTTTCAAAATTAAAAGAATTGTTATTTTTTCTCCCAAAATTCATGAGAAAACGCTATGAAGATGTTTCTCATTTAAGAAAAGAAAGCTACGAGATATGCATTAATAGTTCTATGTTTTATTTTCTGACTAAAGAAGACGCTATTATAAAGCACTTAATTGCCGAAAATAAAGTGGGGGTTTTTTGCACCCACCCAATAGAATCTTTCTTTAGGACTGATTATAGAAAAAGAGGGGAAGTTAGAAAAAGCTTTTATACGCATTTGTTCTATCCTAAAGAAGTGCCCCAATTTCTCTATGATTCCAATCAAGATTTTTTTCAATCTTTTTTTAAGCATTTTAAAGGCGTGGATATAGGGTTTGTTGAACTTGAATTAAAACTCCCCATCGCTTTTGAATGTGAAAAGTTTAAGGATATTCTAAAACCACCTTATGGCGTGTTGAATCTCGGAGCTAGCGATAGCTTTAGAGTGTATAAACGCTTTGATGAGATGATCTACTTTTTAAATCCTAGCTACCAACTCATTCTTTGCGGGAACTCTAAAGAAGATGAAAAGCTTGCCAGTTCCATTTTAAAACGCCACAAAAATGCCGTTTCTTTAGTCAACCAAACCGGCTTAATAGAATACCTCCATCTTTTAAAGAACGCTAGTTTTGTGATGGGCAATGAGTCTTCCATCACGCATTTAGCCGCTTGTTTGAAAATCCCTTATGCGTTCATAGTCTCTTCGGGTCTCTCAAGCCCAAGATTCCACCCCTACCCAAAGAAAATTGGCTCTAATATCCACATGATCTATCCAAGGGATTTTCAAAAAATCATTTCTAGGCCTAAGAGCTGGATGTTCAAAGCCATGACTATGCCGCACCCGTCAGTGGATGTTGTGAATCCGCAAGATATTATTGATACCATCAAACATTTTGCCCCTCATCTTTTGAAAGAAGATGCGCCATCTGATTTTAAAGAAATGACCTATTTTGAACGAGTTTGATTGCGTTGCAAGTTTTTAGAGAATAAGCATTGAGATTGTAAAAGCATAAAAACCTGCTTTTCACTGAGCCATTACATGAACTCTTTTCAAATTCACGCTCTTTTAAATGGATTAGAAATTAGCGCTCTCATAACATGCCTGCTAAACTTCTAATAAGGTAATCATCGTTATAATATGTGTTTTTTAAGGAGCGTTATCATAATGAAAACGAACGAAGCGCAATTTTATGAAGTTTTAGAAAACCTTTTTATAGGCGTTAAGATTGAAGACAGACAAGAAAGCGTTTTAGAACCTAACGCTAAAGCGGTGAAAAACGGCATAATCAATCTCATGAAGGCTAAGAGCCAGTATTATCAAAGCAAAAAAAAAGAATTAGAAAAACTCATTGAATTAAAATGCCAGAATAACAACGATCTCAAAGAAGAGTTGTTTGACAAACTCTATAGCTTTTTCAAGCGTTATTTGAGCGCTAATGGAGGGATTTATTTCAACGACACGCCCCTTTATGATAGCCTTTATACTAAAAGCGATTATGAAAAATGCTCTCTTAAAAAAGACACCGCTTTATTTTATAAAACCAAAGATCTTTATTATGTGAAAAGCGAAACGATTTATAAGGATTTTTGCTTTGAATGGGAAAATTTTCTTTTTAATTTTGACGCTTCTTCATTAGAAAGTAAAAAGAATAATGAAAAAATAGATTTAGTCTTTAATCTAAAGAATATAGACATAAAAACCAACACCCTAAATTTTAGCGTTACTCTCAGCAGTAAGGGGAATCAAACAAAAATAAGTGAAATTATAAAAGAATGTTCCAGTCAAGGTATTGAACTTGATGAAGAAGTTTTAAAAAAAGCGTTTGTAAAATTCAAAAAGCAAGGCAGTATGGATTATTTTATCCATAAAAATGCGCTAGGGTTTTTAAAAGAGCAATTGGATTTGTATTTGTTTGAATACCTTTTTAAAGAAATGACTGCATTTGATGACAAACGCCTCAGTGAAATCAACACCATTAAGGAAGTGGCGTTGGAAGTGATTTCATTAGTGAGCGAATTTGAAAACGAACTTTGTAAGATTTGGAACAAACCACGCTTTGTATTAAACTCGCATTTCATCGTAAGCCTGGACAGATTGAAAGCTAAAAACTACGATTTGAATAAAATCACAAGCCACAAAAACTACCCTAAACAACTCCAAGAATGGCAAGGCTTGAATTTAAAAACCACAGACAATTTTTTAGGGCTTGCAGAAAATGAGTTTTTACCCCTAGACACTATCTATTTTAAAGATTTAGAAGAAGAGATTAAAAGCCAATTCAATGAAAATGAAATCAATGGCACGCTCATTAAAAGCGAAAACTACCAAGCCCTAAACTCTCTTAAAAACCGCTATAAAGAAACAATAGATTGCATTTACATTGATCCACCTTACAACACGCAAAACAATGAATTCATTTATGCGGACAATTTCAAGCGCTCTAGCTGGCTGTGCATGATGGATAACCGCTTGGAGCTTGCGCACAGCTTATTGAACGACAAAGGCGTGATGTTTGTGAGCATTGATGACAACGAACAGGCTTATTTAAAAGCGCTCATGGACGAAGTCTTTAATGGGGGGGGGGGGTGATAACTTTGCAAATTGCTTGGTAGTAAAAAGAGGAACTAAAAGCTTAAATTCACAATTTAACCAAGTCAAATCGCTAAATGTAGCTTTTGAGTATATTCTAGTTTATAAAAAGAGTGATAATTTTTATTATGTTAATCCATATGTTAAAGATGCTAACGAAAAACAAAAAGAAGGTATTTGGGCAGGTTTATACTCTAATATGGATAGACCTACTATGCGTTATGAAATAGATGGAGTTAATATTGCAAAAGGTCAATGGAAATGGAGCAAAGAAAAAGGGTTGAAAGCATTGCAAAATTACAAAGACTTTTTAAATTCTAATTTTGATAATTTAAAAAAGTATTATGAGTATCATAAATCACTTGGCAATGAACTAGATTTTGTAAGAAAAAATAACCATAACACTATAGAATATTGGGTTAAACCGAGAGAAAAATTAATGGTAGATACCAATTTTATGGACTTACATACAAGCGGAACAAGTGAAATAAAAGCTATTTTTGAAAACGAAGTGATTTTTAATAACCCCAAACCCGAAGCCCTAATTTCAAGAATTTTAGAAATCTCTACCCAAGAAAACGATCTCGTGTTAGACTTTTTTGCTGGGAGCGGGACGACTTGCGCGGTGGCGCACAAACTCAACAGGAAGTATATCGGTATTGAAATGGGGGAGCATTTTGACAGCGTGATTGTGCCGCGCATCAAAAAAGTCATAGGCGGTTTTAAAAGCGGTGTGGCTAAAGAATTTAATGGAGGTGGGGTGGTGAAAGTTTATGCGTTGGAAAAGCTATGAAGAGATTTTGAGAAAAATCAAGTATGAAGACAATGACAAACCCTTAGCTTATGATGAACAATACAGCGATTTAGTGGAACGCGCAAACGAATCTTACACGCTCAATTTAAATGCGCTAGAAAAAATGGGCGTGGATATTAAAGAGACTTTAGAAAATTTATGGGGGGTTGGAGTGGAGTTTTTTAATGAAAAGGTGGTGAAATTTAAAGGGAACGATAAAGAAGTAGCGATCTTAAAAGCCTTAAAAGAAGCGCTCAGTTGGTAAGGAAGAATAATGGCAAAGAAAAAACAACAAGATTTAAGGGGTAATGAAATTTTTGTCGCTCAAAAACTCGCTGAAGATGAATTCAACACTAATAAGATTAACGAGCCGTTAGAAAGGTTAGACTTTAAAAGCTTTGATAGTAATAAAGAGCTTTTAGATTACCAACAGCAAGCTTTAATCAACGCTTTTAGAATGCTTGTCGCTTATTTTAAAGATTTTAAAGAAAACAAAAAAGAATTTTACGCGTTTTATCAAGAGTGTTATTCATTCGCTAATTGCGATTTCACTGACAAAAAACCCAATCCTTTGTTAAAGGGTTATTTTAAGGTAGAAAATCATCGCGTGAGTTTTGAAAATTTTATCAACCGCTTAGCCTTTTACATGGCCACAGGGAGCGGTAAAACGATTGTCATTATCAAACTTGTAGAACTTTTAAGCGTGGCTATGGGAATGGATTTAATCCCTAAGAAAAATATCATGTTTTTTAGCGCGAATGAAAATTTGATCAAGCAATTTGAAAAAGAAATTGAAAAATACAACCGGGGTAAGGACTTTTCCAAGCAAATTGATTTCAAAAACCTTAAAAGCATTACCCATAAAGATTTCCATCGTGCTCCAAAAGGTTTTTTTGAAAAAATCGCTCTTTTTTACTACCGCGCGGATTTGATGAGCGATGAAGAAAGCAAGGAAAACCTTTTGAATTATAAGGATTATTGGGATAATGGGGAAAACTATGTGATTTTAGATGAAGCGCATAAGGGGAACAAGTCTGAGAGCAAAAGACAGGCTATTTTTAGTCTGCTGTCTTTAAAAGGGTTTTTATTCAATTTCAGTGCCACTTTCACCGAAGAAAGCGATCTCATCACTTCGGTGTATAATTTAAGCGTGGGCGAGTGGGTGAAGCTTGGCTATGGTAAAGAGTCTGTTTTATTGGAGAAGAACAATTTAAACGCTTTTAAAACATTAAAAGATTTAAACGACAGGGAAAAAGAAATCGCTCTTTTAAAAGCGTTATTGCTTTTAGGCATGCAAAAACGCTATAAAATAGAAGGCTATTTTCATGACCCTTTAATGCTCGTGTTCACGCATTCTGTGAATGTTCAAAACAGCGATGCGGAAATCTTTTTTAAAACTTTAGCGCGCGTGATTGAAAATGACGATGGAAGCGATTTTATAAAGGCTAAAGAAGATTTATTAGAGGAATTAAAAGATCCGGAATTTCTTTTTAGCGATGACAAAGATAAAGACTATAAGGTTCAGGTTTTTAAAGAGAGTTTAAGAAATATGGATTTTAAAGGCTTAAAAGAAGAAGTTTTTTATGCCAGCAACGGGCATATTGAAGTAATTATTAACCCTAAAAACAACCAAGAAATCGCTTTCAAGCTCAACACAAGCGATAAAGTCTTTTGCTTGATTAGAATAGGCGATATTACCGAATGGATCCATGAAAAATTAAAGAGCGTGAAGGTGGTGAGCAAGAATTTGAGCTTTAAAGAAGAGAGCTATTTCAGCCAAATTGATAAAAGCAGTATCAATATCTTAGTGGGGTCTCGCACTTTTGAAACCGGGTGGGATAGCACAAGGCCTAGCGTGATTTTATTCCTCAATATAGGGCTTTATGATGACGCTAAAAAGCTGGTGAAACAATCTTTTGGCAGGGGCGTAAGGATTGAAAGCGTCAAAAACCAACGCCAGAGGTTAGCGTATTTAGAGATCGATCATTCCATTAAAAAAGCCTTAAAACCAAACGCTGCAATGCTAGAAACGCTTTTCGTGATACCCACTAATTCTGCAAGCCTTAAAGCGATTTTAAAGATCCAAAAAGAGAGCGAAAATAGGGGTGAGGATAGAGGTTCTTGGCGTGAAATCAAATTAGAAAAAACGCTCATGGAACACGCATTATTCGTGCCTTGCTACAAAAAAGAACAAACAAGCGCTCTTAAACTTCCTGAGAGTGCTTCGTTTAAAATGAGCAAAGAAAATTTTAAGGATTTAAAAGAGTATTTTAATTTGATGAGCGAAAAGCATTTTATTTTAAAGCATGAAATTTATGACCCTAAAGATTACAAGCAGTTAAAAGAAATGATACAAAAAGCACATTTTAAAAAGGTATCAAATTGGCATTATAAAGATTTAGATTACATGATTTCTGAAATTAAAGGCAAGCTATACCCCAATCAAAAAGTGCCTAGAGATGAGTTTAACACCCTAGATAGTGAGAAAATCGTGCACTTTAAAAGGATCAAAGTTAAAGCGGGCAAAAAAGAAGCGTTGATTAAAACCATCCAAGAAGTGAAAGAGTATGCGCCTTTGGATAGAGAAACTCTAAAAGAAAAAATCGCACAAGGCGAGATCGATCCTTATGATACAGAAAAACACAAACAGGACAAAACCTTTAAAGTTGATGATGCAGAGCTGTTAAAACTCAAAGAGCATTACTACACCCCTTTAATTAAAGCTAAAAACTGCGATTGGCTTAAGCATGTGGTTAAAGTAGAAAGTGAAATTGATTTTTTAAAAGAACTACAACAAGAAGCTATAGAAACGCTGCGAGAAAAATATGATTTTTGGGCGTTCAGCAAGATTGATGAGAGCTTAGACAATTTGTTTATCCCTTATATAGGAGAACACATTATAGAAAGGCGCTTTTTCCCTGATTTTATCTTTTGGCTCCAAAAAGGCGACACGCAAATCATTTGTTTCATTGATCCTAAAGGGACCAAACACACTGAATACGAACGCAAAGCAGATGCGTATAAAAACCTTTTTAAAGATAGGGTTTTTAACTCTAAAGACAATCCCCATTTCAAAATCAAAGTGGTTTTAAAATTTTATGGAAATAAGGATGATGTGGGGGAGAACTATAGAGATTATTGGATTAAAAAAGATAAATTAAAAGATTTTTTTCTAACCTTATAGCCTAAATTGATTGAAAGGGGTTAAAAGATCCGCTTGAATTAGCCTTGAATGTAACGCTAGTTTTTCACATCGCTTAAAAACACATGCCTTAAAAGTTTGGCGTCGCTTAAAAAAGCGTTTTTCAACACCGCACTTTTATAAGTGTAATGATCTTCAATACTTGAAACTTCGCCCACAAACACCCCCGCTCCAAAAATCCCGTCTAGCCCGCTCGTTAGCACTTGATCGCCTATGTTGATTTCAGCGTTAGGGACAATAAAATCCACGACTAATTCTTGCTTGAAATTAGATCCTATAAAGCCTAACACTTGATTTTTGCCTATCATCACGCTATAAGCGCACCGCTTGTGAGCGTTCAAAAACCCGTTCAAGCGCCCTTTTTCTAGCACGGCAATGCCTATGGCTTGATTGTGAGAGACAAGGCCATAAATCTTATTTTCTTCTAAATTCATGATAGGGTTGAGAGAAACGCTGTGCGTGTCTTCTAAACTGATGAATGAAGTCATAAAAGTGGGGGTATAGATCATTTTTGGCTTTTCTAAAGGATAAACGCTGTTCAAACGCTCTTTCAAATCAGCGTTTTCTAGTTTTAAAGCTTCTAAAATCAAGCGTTCTTTTTGAAATTCCTTAATGTTTTTGGCTTGAAAAAAATACGCTTGAATGTTGTCCAATAAGCTGTTTTTAGCGCCCATCAAGGCATTTTTAATCCTGTCGCTGATATAAGAAGAACTGCCCTTAAAATCTAAAAAATAAAAAATAAGAAAAATCCCTAAAAGCCAAAGGAATTTAAAATAAAAACGCATGCATTATTCACTAAAACCCACACGGCTGAGTAAATCCAAATCCTGTATGGCTTCTCCTGTGCCTTTGGCTACGGCCAATAAAGGCTCATCGCCCACATACACAGGGAGTTTAACCATATCACTTAAATACTTGTCTAAGCCCTTAATCAAAGCCCCACCGCCGGTAAGCACCACGCCATTTTGCACAATGTCTCTAGCCAAATCCGGCTTCACTTCTTCAAGCACGCTCCTTAAAGCGCTAGAGATTTCTCTCACCTGATCTTTAATTGCTTCAAACACATCATCAGAGCTCAATTCAATCGTGTGCAATAGCCCGCTCACTTGATCCCTCCCTGACACTTCCATCGTGAGAGGCGGATCCAATTTGATCGCGCAACCGATTTCAATTTTAATCTCTTCGCCGGTGCGTTCCCCTATCAACAGATTGAATTTCTTGCGGATATATTCCACGATGCTTTGATCCAATTTATCCCCGGCCACTCTAATGCTTTTAGAAATGACTAATCCCCCAAGACTGATCACGCCAATTTCAGTCGTGCCGCCGCCAATATCCACGATCAAACTCCCTTGAGGCTCTTTCACCGGCAAGCCTGCTCCAATCGCGGCTGCCATAGGCTCTTCAATCAAAAAGACTTCTCTAGCCCCAGCGCTTAAAGCGCTCTCTTTAACCGCATTCCTTTCCACGCTTGTCAATCCATAAGGCACGCACACCATGATGCGCGGGCGAATCCATGTCTTTCGTTTGTGCGCTTTTTCAATAAAGTAACGAATCATTTTAGCGGTAATGTCATAATCGGCAATCACGCCATCTTTCATGGGGCGAATCGCTCTGATGCTGTTAGGGGTTTTACCTAGCATTTCTTTAGCCTCACTCCCCACTGCCAAAATATCATAAGCTTTAGAATCAAACAACCCCATGCGCACCGCCACAATAGAAGGCTCATTGATAATAATGCCCTGCCCTTTGACCAACACAATCGTGTTAGCCGTGCCTAAATCTATGGCAATATCATGCGAAAACAAACCGATTAATTTGCTAAAAATCATGCCCTTTCTAATCCTTTATCATTAAATTTATAAGCGTATTTTTTAAGGAAGCATTTTAGAATGCGTTTTAGCAATGATCAAAGGTTCAGCTTGTTTTAAAACACAATCTTTGGTGATACGCACTTCCGATCCTTTAAGCTTGGGTAAATCAAACATAATATCCAAACAAAAATCTTCAATGATCGCCCTCAAGCCCCTAGCCCCAGTTTTTCGCTCTAAAGCGAGTCTAGCGATTTCTTTAATCGCTTCTTCTTCAAACACTAAATCCACCTCATCCATTTTGAAAAGTTGCTGGTATTGCTTAATTAGGGCGTTTTTAGGTTTTTGTAAAATATCCACCATCGCTTCCAAACTGATACTATCTAGCGTGCTTAAAACCGGCAAACGGCCGATAAGCTCAGGGATAAGCCCATAAGTAACCAAGTCATGGGTTTGGACTAAATGCAAGATCGCTTCTTGCTCTTTTTTGCTCATCTTTTCTTGAGTGAAACCCAACACATTTTGCGTGGTGCGTTTTTTAATGATTTCCGCTAACCCGTCAAACGCTCCGGCACAAATGAATAAAATATCGCTCGTGTCAATTTGAATGAAATTGCCCTCAGGGTGCTTTCTGCCGCCTTTGGGGGGGATATTCACTAAAGAGCCTTCAACGATTTTCAACAACGCTTGCTGAACGCCCTCGCCAGAAACATCTCTAGTGATAGAGCGGTTTTCTGACAAACGGCTGATTTTATCGATCTCATCAATAAACACAATGCCTTTTTGGGCTTTTTGAACATTCCAATCGCTCGCTTGCAACAATCTTGTAAGGATATTTTCCACATCTTCGCCCACATAACCCGCTTCAGTCAAGCTGGTCGCATCGCTAATAGCGATAGGAATATCCAAATGCTTGGCTAGAGTTTGCGCCATTAAAGTTTTGCCCGATCCTGTAGGGCCGATCAATAAAATATTAGACTTGCTCAACTCCACTTCTTCTAAATGCTCTAACTCTAAATCGCTGTCTTGGTTGTCTTGTTTTTTGAGTTTTTCTTTAAAAGATAAGCGTTTGTAATGGTTATACACGGCTACGGAAAAAACCTTTTTGGCCTGCTCTTGCCCTATCACATAATTATCTAAAACCGCCTTAAGCTCTTTAGGGGCTGGAATGTGAGAGAGCAAAAACTCTTCTTCATGAGCGCTTGATTCCATTCTTCTCAATCGATCTCTTTTGAGCGCGAATAAAGAATCCATTCTGTCGTATTTGTGCAATTCCCCATGCATCACATCTATACAATATTCGCACACGCACACATCTTTATTGAGATTGCTCGCAAAAATAATGCGGCGTTTTTTGGGATCTCTTGATTCTGGTTTTTTGCAAAAACTGCAATAAAGCGTTTCGTTCATGTTATTCCTCTTGTTTTTCTTCGCTAGAATATTCGCTTGACTTATACGCCACGCCCCTAGAACTCTCTAAAATAAAAGAGCAAATCTCTTTTACAAAAGGGTTATTGGCATGCTCTTCTAACTCTAATTTAGCGCTCTCTCGCAAGGAGGAGACAGGGCGGAACAACCTCTTATAAAGTGCATGGATGAAATCAATATCCTTGCTCTCTAGCAATTGGCGCATCCTGTGGCGGTTTAACCCCCTAATAAAAGCGCGATTGCCCTCTACGGTGCAATAAGGCGGCACATCTTTGCCTAAAGCGCTCTTACCGGCTATCATGCACCCTTTAGCGATACGCACAAACTGATGGATCGCTGTAAGACCGCCAATATTGACATAATCGCCTATTTCAATATGCCCTGCTAAAGTTACGCCATTAGCTAAAATGCAATGACTGCCAATCACGCAATCATGAGCGACATGCACATAAGCCATGAGCAGGTTTTTATCCCTAATAATGGTTTTTTTAATCCCCCCTTCCGTGCCGGGATTTATCATGCAAAATTCCCGAATAAGGTTGTCTTCTCCAACAATCAGTTCGCTGTATTCGCCCTTGTATTTTAAATCTTGAGGCTGTGTGCCTAGCACGGCAAAAGGAAAAATTTCGGTGTTTTTTCCAATGAAAGTATGCCCTTGTAAGGTTACATTGTTATGGAGTTTCACGCCATCATTGAGCTTGATATGATCCCCAATAACGCAAAATTCCCCAATCTCTACGCCCTTGCCAATCTCTGCTTTAGGAGAGATAATGGCTGTTTTTGCAATTTTACTCATTTTTAATCTCTCTCTGCGATCATGGCTTTCAATTCGGCTTCAGCGGCCACTTTGCCATCCACTTGAGCCGTGCCACCCACTTGCCAGATCATGCCTTTATGCTTTAAGACTTCTAAATGGTATTCTAATCTGTCGCCTGGGGTTACAGGAATACGGAATTTAACCTTGTCAATCGTCATGAAATACACGATCTTTGTTTTGGCTATTTCAGGGTCAAACCCCCACAAGCTAGTGAAGGCTAAAAACCCTCCCGTTTGCGCCATGCCCTCTACGATCAAAACGCCCGGGAAAATGGGTTTATTGGGGAAATGCCCATTAAACACATCTTCATTAAAAGTGATATTCTTATAAGCGACAATTTTTTTATTGGCTTCTAGATCCACTACTCTGTCTACCAATAGCATGGGATAGCGGTGAGGTAAAATCTGTAAGATATGCTCTATAAAAAATTGAGATTGTAAGTTTTGACGGCTTGATTCCATAAAAATAAACTCCTTGTTTTGGATTCAATTAAAGCGCTATTTTTAGCGTTGGTTATTCTAAAAAATAACTGCTATTATACCATAAGAAAACCGCTCGCTTGTATTTGCAAAAACACCAATGCGTTGTGCCATAAGCTTAAAGAAACGCTTTATTCAAACACCGCTTATGCACCACTCATGCACCGCTCATGTGTCATTCATGCGTGTGGCTTAGAATATTCTCTCTTAAATGGTAGTGTGGGTATTTGTTAGAATCCAAAACCACTTGCCCCATGAGTTGCTTGTCCAAATTGAAAATTAAAGGGGCTAAATAATTCACGGTGGAACGCTCAATGGGGGTTTGAACGACCATGATATTAGCGACTAGAACGCTCTTTGCTCCCTCTAATTCTAAAAGGATCTTTAAGGGGGTAGGCACTTCAAATTCGTATTTTCTTAAAGCAAAGGGATTAACCAGCGTGAAAGACACCACAAAATCATCTTCGGCACTATTCAAACGCAAAAAGATTTCATCAATCTTTTGCAAACGCATTTTATGAATAGTTTCAAACCCTAATATAGGCGCTTTCACATCAAAAATCATAGGCGATTGCATTCCCTTTAAAAAAGCACAAAATCTTCTCCTTAAAGAATAGAGACCGCCTTAAAACCAGCGCTCAATGATTTTTAAACTAAAAACTCTGTATTATATCAAACAATTTTGGTAAAATCAATTTTTGCTAGTTTTTGGGTACAATCTCAATAACTCAAACCATGATGGAAGTTTTAACTAAATGATTATAAAATATAACAAGGAGTAAGAAATGGGTAAAATAAAACCACAAATCAAGAAAAATAATCCTAGTAAATCTAATTACAGCAACGGGTGGAACATTTTTGGCACGGTGTGCTTGATTGGAGAAATAGTGTTTAAACTATTCGGTGGGAAGAAGGTGGGAAGAATAAGAAAGATAAGAAAAAATAACCATGAGTTATTCAAAAATTTAATTTTATAAGACAAGTGGCATGCGTTTAAAACATTTTAAAACTTTCCTTTTTATCACAATAGCAATGATTGTTATAGGCACCGGTTGTGCGAACAAAAAGAAAAAAAAAGACGAATACAACAAACCGGCGATCTTTTGGTATCAAGGGATTTTGAGAGAAATCCTTTTTGCTAATTTAGAAACAGCGGACAATTACTATTCTTCTTTACAAAGCGAACACATCAATTCCCCCCTTGTCCCAGAGGCCATGCTCGCTTTAGGGCAAGCGCACATGAAAAAGAAAGAGTATGTTTTAGCGTCTTTTTACTTTGATGAATACATCAAGCGCTTTGGGACGAAAGACAATGTGGATTATTTGACCTTTTTAAAATTGCAATCGCATTATTACGCTTTTAAAAACCATTCTAAAGACCAGGAATTTATCTCTAATTCTATTGTGAGTTTAGGCGAATTTATAGAAAAATACCCTAACAGCCGTTACCGCCCCTATGTAGAATACATGCAAATCAAATTCATTTTAGGGCAAAACGAGCTCAATCGCGCGATCGCAAATGTCTATAAAAAACGCCACAAGCCTGAGGGTGTGAAACGCTATTTAGAAAGAATAGATGAGACTTTAGAAAAAGAGACTAAACCCAAACCATCGCACATGCCTTGGTATGTGTTAATTTTTGATTGGTAGGATATTTCAAACCATGCAAATTATAACAGAGAGATGAAAAATGACTGAAGATTTTCCTAAAATTCTGCCTTTATTGGTAGAAGAAGACACCTTTTTATACCCCTTTATGATAGCCCCTATTTTTTTGCAAAATAATGCGAGCATCAAGGCGCTAGCTTACGCTAAAAACAATAAATCATTAGTCTTTATTGCATGCCAAAAAGACAAATTGACTGACAATGAAGCCCCTTATTATGATGTGGGGGTGATTGGATCTATCATGCGTGAAGCCAACATGCCTAATGGGCGCGTGAAATTGCTCTTTAATGGCATCGCTAAGGGGCGCATTTTAGAGCCTGCTAAAGAAAACGAGCAAGGCTTTTTAGAAGCCCAAATAAGCCCTATTGAATATTTAGAATACGATAAAGAAAACATTCAAGCTATCGTGGAAGTGCTAAAAGAAAAAGTGATCACTCTAGCCAATGTCAGCTCACTCTTTCCCCCGGATTTAATCAAGGCTTTAGAAGACAATGACGATCCTAACCGCATCGCTGATTTAATCGCAGCGGCCTTGCATTTGAAAAAAGATCAAGCGTATTCTCTTTTTGCCAGCAACAACACCGAACAGCGCTTGTTGGATTTGATTGATATTGTGATAGAAGAGACTAAAACCCAAAAACTCCAAAAAGAAATCAAGTCCAAAGTCCATCAAAAAATGGAGCAAACTAATAAGGAATATTTCTTAAAAGAGCAGCTCAAACAAATCCAAAAAGAGCTTGGCACAGACAAACAACGAGATGAGGATTTAAACCAATACTACCAAAAACTAGAAAGCATCAAGCCTTTTTTAAAAGAAGAAGCGTTTAAGGAGATTAAAAAGCAAATTGACCGACTAAGCCGAACCCATGCGGATAGCTCTGATAGTGCGACTTTACAAAATTATATTGAAACCATGCTGGATGTGCCTTTTGGGCAATATAAAAAAAAAGCGCTTGACATTAAGCATGTGAAAGAGCAATTAGATAACGATCATTATTCCTTAAAAAGGCCTAAAGAGCGTATTATAGAATACTTTGCCACCATGCAGCTTTTAGAAATGCGCCACAAGAAAAAGCAAGAAAAAAAGGACAAAGCTAAAGGCACGATTTTATGCTTTTATGGGCCTCCTGGCGTGGGTAAAACGAGTTTAGCTAATTCCATTGCTAAAGCGATAGAACGCCCTTTAGTCAGGATCGCTTTGGGGGGCTTAGAAGATGTGAATGAATTAAGAGGGCACAGACGCACTTATATAGGCTCAATGCCTGGGCGCATTGTCCAAGGGCTTATTGAAGCTAAAAAGATGAATCCGGTCATGGTTTTAGATGAAATTGATAAGGTGGATAGGAGCGTTAGGGGTGATCCAGCGAGCGCTTTATTAGAGATCTTAGACCCTGAGCAAAATGCCGCTTTTAGGGATCATTATGCGAATTTTAGCATTGATTTATCGCAAGTGATTTTTATCGCTACCGCTAATAATATTGACAGGATCCCAGCCCCCTTAAGAGACAGAATGGAATTTATCAGCGTGTCCAGCTACACGCCTAATGAAAAAGAAGAAATCGCTAAAAACTATCTCATCCCCCAAGAATTAGAAAAGCACGCCTTAAAGCCTAGCGAAGTTGAGATTAGCCATGAGTGTTTGAAACTCATTATTGAAAAATACACCAGAGAAGCGGGCGTTAGGGATTTACGAAGACAAATCGCAACGATTATGCGTAAAGTGGCGTTAAAATACCTAGAAGACAATCCGCACAAAAAAGGGCGAACCAAAAAAGGCGAAGATAAAAAAAGCGAAAATGAAGAAAACGAAAAGAGAGGTGGAAACAAAGATTTCTGTGTCTCTATCACGCCCAGCAACCTTAAAGAATATTTAGAACGCATGGTGTTTGAAATTGACCCCATAGATGAAGAAAATAAAATCGGTATTATCAATGGTTTGGCATGGACTCCAGTAGGCGGTGATGTGCTTAAAATTGAAGCGGTTAAGATTAGAGGCAAGGGGGAATTGAAACTCACAGGGAGCCTAGGCGATGTGATGAAAGAATCCGCCATTATTGCTTTTTCTGTTGTCAAAGTCTTATTGGATAACGAAACCTTAAAAGCGCCTACAATCCCTAGCGAAACCCCTAAAGATGCAGAGGGCAAGAAAAAGAAAAAAGCGCTGAAAGTCTATAACGCTTATGATTTGCACTTGCATGTCCCTGAGGGGGCTACGCCTAAAGACGGTCCGAGTGCTGGGATCGCTATGGCGAGCGTGATGGCGAGCATTTTATGCGATAGGGCTACAAGAAGCGAAGTGGCAATGACAGGCGAATTGACTTTGAGCGGGGAAGTTTTACCCATAGGAGGGTTGAAAGAAAAATTGATTGCCGCTTTTAAAGCCGGCATTAAAACCGCTCTCATTCCTGTCAAAAATTACGAAAGGGATTTAGATGAAATCCCTGCTGAAGTACGAGAGAATTTAAATATCGTTGCGGTGAAAAACATCGCTGAAGTGTTAGAAAAAACTTTACTTTAACATTTGACATGAAAATAGGCATTATTGGTTTAGGGCTTATGGGGGGGAGTTTGGGGCTGGCCTTACAAGAATTGGGGCGTTTTAAAAGCGTCATAGGCTATGATCATAACGCTTTGCATGCTAAATTGGCTTTGACTTTGGGGCTTGTAGATGAATGCGTGGAATTTGAAAAGATTTTAGAATGCGATGTGATTTTTTTGGCCATTCCGGTTGAGGGCATCATTGAATGTTTGAAAAAAATGACTCCCGTTAAAAAAAGCACAACGATTATTGATTTAGGGGGCGCTAAAGCACAAATCATTCACAATATTCCTAAAAGCATTCGTAAGAATTTCATCGCCGCGCACCCCATGTGCGGGACAGAGTTTTATGGCCCTAAAGCGAGCGTTAAGGGGCTATATGAAAATGCTCTTGTGATATTGTGCGATTTAGAAGATTCAGGGACTGAGCAAGTAGAGATCGCTAAAGAAATCTTTTTAGGCATTAAAGCGCGCTTGATCAAAATGAAATCCAACGAGCATGACGCCCATGTGGCTTATATCAGCCATTTACCCCATGTTTTGAGCTATGCGTTAGCTAATAGCGTTTTAAAGCAAAATGACCCAGAGATGATTCTATCCTTAGCGGGTGGGGGTTTTAGGGATATGAGCCGTTTGTCTAAAAGCTCGCCTTTAATGTGGAAAGATATTTTCAAACAAAACCGAGACAATGTCTTAGAAGCGGTTAAAAAATGCGAAAAAGAAATCGTGCAAGCTAAGGCTTGGATAGAAAATAACGATTATGAAAGCCTTGCAGAATGGATGGCACAAGCGAACAAACTCCAGGAGTTCATGTAAGGGGTATTTTTGGATTGTCTTTATTGATTATAGGCTGTTTCATACGGATAGCATGGCTTGATCTAGCAAATCAGCAAACAACTATAAGAAATTATCTTAAATCCGGATCTATTATTGTATTTTCCACAATTGTAATATAATAATAGTTTTTATCCCATTTTTTTTGCCAATACCTATGAAGTCCTTATCGCTTCCAACAAAAAACAAATTTTAGCCGTTTAGGAATGTGATTTCTTAAACCTTTTTATCAAAAATACCGGTGTTTTTATGGGCATTTTAAGGGCGGTTTTAATACTTCTTAGCGTTGTTAAGATACTTAGACAATTCATTCAATTCAGCGTTTTTATTGTTCTTAAAAACCACTTGCTTTTCCACTCGCTCATATTCTTTACAATCTCTTCTCATTGCTTGTAAGGGATACTTTTGGTTGTCATTAGGGATATAAAAACATTCGCTTTTAGCGTTTTCATAGCTATCCGTTAAGCTTATATCATAGTGGTACCAAAATCCGCTAGGGATAGCGATATTTTTAGAGCTAAAAGTCCTATAACCTTGTTTGATGATGGTGAGTTCTTCTACTAAAACTTGATGGTATTTCCTAGCCAAATTACGGCCCTCTTTTTCTACTAACAAAACAGAATGCCTGTTGGTGTTTTTGGCTTCAGGGGTGATGTTAGTCATTCTGTAAGTCTCTCTTAAAGGGTTAGACGCAAAATCAAAAGAAGCGTCATTCGCCACAAAATGCCCCCTATCAAAACCGCTTCTTGTGTAATCTTGTGTCGTGGCTTGTTGGTATTTTGCTAATCGTGTGTCCGTTTTAAACTCATAGCGTTTTTCAATATTATTTTTATCCACTAAATCCCCAAACAACACGCTCACGCCATAAATAGGGTTTTTTAACTCGCTAGAATAACACACCGAATAAAAGTTATTTTTTAAGACTTTACAATCAATGTCAGTGAGCATGCCATTAGCATAGGTCTTAGTGGGGTTAGCACTATTTACTTGATTTTTGATTTCATTAAGCTTTTTAGCGGTGTAGCTGTTAATCGCATTAGTGAAATTATCCAGCATGTCCGCTTGGAGCCAACTCATAGCGAAAAGGCTAAAACAGAGCAGGTTTTTAAAGGTTTTCATGTTTTGCTCCTTTTTGATTGGCTTGAATACTACAATAATCTTTTTAATAGTTTATTTTTACCCGCTAAATAGCCTAGCGCATAGCGTTTTGATGCGTTAAGCGGTGCGCGTTAAATGATCACAAAGAATAAAAAATTTCATTGTATTTTTTAGTGATCTCATCTATCCCCCATGCGTATTCGTCCATATCGCCCACGCTTAAATAGTCTTCATTAGCGTCTAAAAGATTACAACAAATCTTTTTTTGCTCGTTTAAATCTAAATTTTGGAAATCTTCGCTATGGATTTCATTAATTTTACAATCTGAGCGTTTTAAAATGCGCTCACTCAGATCGTTAAAGATTTTTAGGCATTCGTTAGCACTTTTAGCGTTAAGGATTTGTTTTTTAATCTCTAAATTCACTTCTTTTAATTCAGCATACACAAAACTCCCACCCCCTTTAAAATCGCATTTTTTAGAAATGCCCCCTTGCTCGCCCTCTATGACTTTTTTTAACCTTTCTTTGGTGATCGTTTCTATATAGTCCATTTGCTCGATGCCAATGTATCTGCGTTTCATTTTGTGCGCCACCGCGCAAGTCGTCCCGCTCCCGGCAAAAAAGTCTAACACGAGATCGTTTTCGTTGGTGGAAATTTCTAAAATTCTTGAAATTAGGGCTTCGGGTTTGGGGTTATTAAAAATTTTATTTCCATTAAATAGTTGCTTTATTTCAGCATCTCCATTAAGATTATAACCAACTTCTGATCCGTCCCAAAAAGTTGAAGATTTTCTACCTTCGGCTACTTCTGAAAGATAGCGTTTAGCCATAGGATTTTTACCATTAAAAACTATTCTATTATTTTGTTCCATATCTTTTAATGTGCCCTATTGAATAACGCCAAAAAGTTCCGCTAGGGGGAGACCAAGTTTTACCATTTAGAAAAGTATAAGGGCTAAAATTATTACCACTTTTTGCCCACACAGGGTCTAATTTGTAGAAACCATTTTCATCTTTTAATTTATACAAATTTGATTTATCAAACGGCTCATTACTAATAAGGTTTTTAGAAAAATTTTTGCAATAACATAGTATGTATTCAATATTTTTTGAAAAATTAGCAGCATCATTTTTAACTGAATGAAATTGTTTCCAACTAATACACCCAACAAAATTCTCCCTAAGAAAAATCTCATTCATCAACACTTTTAAATAAGCTTGTTCGTTGTCGTCGCATTGGATAAAAATCACGCCATCATCTTTTAAAAATTCTCTAGCGATTTCAAGGCGGTTTTTCATAAACACTAGCCAAGAGCTGTGGTTAAAATTATCGTTGTAGTTAAAGCTGTCGTTACCGGTATTATAAGGAGGGTCAATGTAGATGCATTTGACTTGTTTAGCGAATTTCTTTTTTAAAGAATGAAGAGCGATCAAATTATTGCCTTTGATAAGGTAGTTTGTGTTTCTGTCTTTTAAAGCACTTTCTAAATCGCCTTCTCCATGCATTTCAAAACGGCACAGCGCTTTTTTGTGTAAAAGCGTGTCAATTGCTTTTTTATGCAATATCTCATGGTAAAAACACTCTTTAGATTTGGTGCTGTCATCTTTAGCGTTGCCCAATAGAACATTGTCTTTAAAAGGGAAATTCAAAACGACCAGTTCGTTGGATTTTATCGGACGCCCTTGTAAATATAAGCCGATTTTATTTGCAAATCGTGTGAAAGAGTTTTCTAATTTTTTTGCTGTTAAACATTCTAGTAACGCTTTTTGATTGAATACAAGCGAATTAGCGATTGTTTTAAAAAAGTGTTTTTTATAATCGTTAGCGTTCGGGTTTGAAAGCATGAATTCTAAAAGCTTTTCATTCATCTGTAAGATTAAAGTTTCTAAGCGTTCTTCGCTTTCAAAATGCGCGATTAAGTTTTTGAGTAAGTTTAACATGAATGGTCCTTAAAGATTTTGTCAAAAGCGTTTTGGAATTCTTCTGTGATCGCTTTGTTAGGGAGCGTGAAAAAAGGCAAGCCCTTTAAATCTAATTTTTTGTTACGGCTTTTAAGCGTGGTGTTTTCTAACCTTTCTAAAAATTCTTTTTTCCAAGCGTTAGAAGGCTCTAAATGTTCGCCTTTAACTTCCATATAGCAAGTGAAGCCTAAAAATTCATCTTCATGCGTTTGAGCAAAAAGGATAAAATCCGGTTCAAAACCTTGTGCGTGATAAGGGCCTTCTATGTTGCAAAAAACTTTTAATTCAGTGAAATGGTCGTTCCTTAAAACGCACCATTCTTTGAATTTTTTGTCTAAAATCTCTTTATGGTCGTTGATGTAATCTAAAAACTCCCTTTCTAACTCGCTGTCTAGTTTCCTCATGTCCTTAAAAAGCAGCCATTCATAGGGGGGAATGTCTTTTTCAAATTCGCTAGCGTTAAGGCTTCTGTTATGCGTTTCAAATTCTTTTAATTCTAACACGCTCACTTCGTATTGATCTTGCTCTTTTAAAAGCGTGTCTTTTAAATTTTCAACGATATAAACAGCGAGTTCTAAAAGCGTTTTGTTGTCGTCAAATTTTTGTTTTTTATGAAAGTTTATTGTTAATGGAGAGATATACCGCTCTATAAATTCCACTTTATTGTTAAAGGGATGTTTTTTAAAGGCTTCTTTAAGCGTTTTGAAATCCAGGTTTTTTACACTAATGGCTTTTAAAAAATAATTTAGGGGGATCTTATTTAAGACAATGGGATTATAATAAGTTTTATCGCCTTTATTTTCTTTAAAATCCACTTTCTTTTCATACACACTAAAGCCAAATAAGGGGACTTGCAAACTTTGGAGCTTGACTGCAACAGGGTCTGTATAATCCTTCAATAAGTTTTTCTTTTTGTCTTTTGTATTGCTTGCATAGTAGCATTTGAAATGCTTGGTGGGCGTTAAAGGGATAGTTTGTTTTTCATTTACAAATCCTCCTAAATCTTGTAACTCGTTGTTTAATTTAGCGATAAACTCGCTGTCATAAATGGCATGGTAGTCTAACCTCTCTAGCGCGCTTAAGGGGTGGGAAAGATCGAACTTGCGTTGGTAAAACTCTATGCGGCTCTGTTTGAAATCGTTATAGCTAAAGGGGTAGTATCTCGCTCCTCGCCCTATGAGCTGGGCGTCTTTAATGGTGTCTTTTTGAATGGCTTTATTTTTAAGCCTGACAATGTCAAACAAATTTAACACATCCCAGCCTTCATTGAGCTTATCCACACTAAAAATCACTCTCTTAGGGTTGTCTCTGTCTTCTAGGGAGTTCAATAAAAGCATGCCCTTTTCTAATTCTTTTTCGTTATTGGTGTTAATCTGAACGATTTTTTTGAATTTCGTTTGCAAGAATGCGGCAAGATTAGGGGTGTAATTTTGCTTGTCAAAAAAGTTTTTAGCGTCTTTAAAAAAAGCGTTGCAGCTGTGATTGAAAAAATTTTCTATATCTAAAGGGCTTAAATTTTCTAAAAAGGCGTTGAAGCGCTTTTGATTTTCCTTACTATCTTCAATCCTCTCGCTTTTAAACAAAATGCATGGTTTAAAGTTTTCAATATTATGGTGTTGGGCTAATAATTCTTTATACAAACTTGAAACGCATGCCCCTAAAAAGCGCGTTTCTGATTCTTTATTTTCATAAGAAAGGGAGTAGATGTTTTTGCAAAATTTATCCTCGCTAAATTCTTTTAAGGTGTAAGTGATCGCCTTTAAGTTTTCATATTTGTCTTTAACGCTTTTTTCATTAGGGATAGTGGCGCTAAATTCCAGCAATAAATTGTCTTTATTTTGTTCTAGGGCTAATTTCACAACGCTTTCCCAATTGCGTTTTTCTTCTGCATCGCTTAATTTCTTTTTAGTCTCTGTGTTTAAATGGCGCGCTTCATCCGCTAAAAAAACTAATTTTTGATCTTTTAAATCCTCTATGGTGATAGCGTTTTCTTTAACTTTAGTGAGTAATGAAAATAAGCCCTGAATGGTGCTGAAATAAATGTTGATAGTGCCGTTATTGCTCTCGTTTAAATTATTGATGCTTTTAATTTCTGTGTTTTCATCATTGATATTGATATTTTCACTAAAAAGGTATTTTGATGAGGCGCTGTCTGTAAAGTTCAGTTTCGTTTTTTCTAAAATGCTGGTGCTATTCACAAAAAAAATAAAGTTTTGATAGCCTTGCTTGTAGCATTCTAAAATCAAACCCGCCATCACTAAGGTTTTGCCGCTACCGGTTGCCATTTCAAACATGAAATGCTTTTGAAAGGGGTTGGATCGCCGCTTTTCTAAATAATGGTGTATCGCTTGCTTTTGATAATCTCTAAGCTCTTTTTTTAAATTGCTTGTGATGTGAGTGGGTAGCTCTATTCCTTCATTATGGGGTGCGTTATTGGGCGTGTGAGATTTTTTTGCTGATTGGGGGAGGGTAACCTTGAGTGAATAAATCTTGCATAAAATCCCTTAATGAAAAAGTGGGAAAATTATAGCGTAAAGTTTTGAGATTGACTTTAAAAGCGTGAGCGGACAATTAAATTAAAATCAAATAAAGCTTTAGTTTTAATATTTAATGGAATAAAGCCCTTAAAATCAAAAGCGCTTCTTTTTCTTTGCTATAATCAGTCTAAAAAAACCAATTTTTTTAAAACAAAGGAATGATGATGCAAGAGATTTTTTTATGTTCTATTTCCAATGTGCGCAGTGGGGATTGCAAGGAAGATTGCGCTTATTGCACGCAAAGCTCACACCACCAAGGAGCGATTAAGCGCTATAAATTCAAAGATGAAAAAGTGGTTTTACAAGAGGCTAGAGCGTTAAGAGAATTAGGGGCTTTAGGGTTTTGTCTGGTGACTTCAGGGCGCGAATTAGACGATGAAAAATGCGAATATATCGCCAAATTAGCTAAAGCCATCAATCAAGAAGAATTAGGCTTGCATTTAATCGCATGCTGCGGGCGCGCGGATTTGGAGCAATTAGAGTTTTTAAGAGATGCGGGCATTCATAGCTATAACCATAATTTAGAGACTTCGCAAAATTTCTTCCCTAAAATTTGTTCCACGCACACATGGGAAGAAAGGTTTATCACATGCGAAAACGCTTTAAGGGCGGGGTTAGGCTTGTGCAGTGGGGGGATTTTTGGGCTTAATGAGAGCTGGGAAGACAGGATTGAAATGCTTAGGGCGTTAGCTTCGCTCTCCCCACACACCACGCCGATCAATTTTTTCATTAAAAACCCGGTATTGCCTATTGATGCAGAGACTTTAAGTGCGGATGAAGCCCTAGAATGCGTGCTTTTGGCTAAAGAGTTTTTGCCTAACGCTAGGCTTATGGTGGCTGGAGGGCGTGAAGTAGTGTTTAAAGATAACGATGAAAAGGAAGCCAAGCTTTTTGAATACGGCATCAATGCGGTGGTGTTAGGGGATTATTTAACCACCAAAGGCAAAGCCCCTAAAAAAGATATAGAAAAACTGCTCTCTTATGGCTTGACAATGGCGACAAGCTGTCATTAATGAGAGAACTTTTTAAAAGCGTTAGAGGGTTTTTGCGCCTTCTTAGAATGATTTTCCCCGAGCGTCTGAAAAACGCCTTTTTGGGCTTAAGCGAATTGTTTTACTACGCTTCCAGCTTGAGTTTTTATACGATTTTGTCTTTATCGCCTATTTTATTGTTTGTGTTCAGTCTTTTTGTGTCTAGTTACATGCAAGCGCACAGTGGTGAAATGGAAGCCTTGATTTTCCCTAACGCCCCTAAACTCATTGGCGCAATTAAAGATTTTTTAGAAAATTTTAAAAAAACAGACATAGCCTTAGGCACGCTTGAAGAAGTGTCTATTGTGGTGGCGTTGGTGCTTTTTTGTGAAAATTACCGCTCCATCGCGTCAAAAATTTTTGATGCAAAGCCCAGAGATTATGCGCATTTTAAGGGCAAAGAAATCTTTTTATTTTGGGGTTTTGGCACGACTTTAGTGTTTTTATTCGCTCTGCCTTTGGTGGTGTTTTTTGACATTAAGATCCAAGTGTTTTTTGAAGATAAAAATTCAAGTTTGTTGCATGTTTTAAGATGGATAGGCACTTATGCGTTTTTTTTGATCCTTTTTACCATTCCTACGAATAAGGTGTTTAAACATTATTTTTGGGTGTTTTTATGGGTGTTTTTTACGAGCGTTTCTTGGCATGTGCTGAAATGGGCTTTCACTTATTATGTGTTGTATAACCGCACTTACCATGAGCTTTATGGGAGTGTTTCTATTTTGTGGTTTTTGATGAGCTGGGTGTATGTGAGCTGGCTTGTGATTTTAATTGGTATGTATGGGTGCAAGGTGTGCGACACATTCGATCCTAAAGAAATGTTTAAGAAATTTTTAGGCTTTTTTAAAAAAGAAACTTGATGAAAAAAGTTTTCTTTATAGATCTGTTCTAAAAATCCAAAACACAAAAACCATTCAAACACAACCCCATACCTCAAACACAACCCCATACCAACCCTAAAAAACCCCAACTAAAAAAGTTAAAAACAAAAGAAATAGAAAGCAACACCAGCGGAATAAAACCCTAAAAACATTTCTTGGCACTCTTTAGAATTTAAGTGCGGTTTAGGGATTTTAAAAAACTTCATAAACTTCCTTTAAAAAGAAGCTCAGATAAGAGCTTCATGAATAATTACATTCTCTAAACAATAAAACTTTCTAAAAAATTGGATTTTAAATTTTATCGCTTCAGGTTTTATTTTGTTTTCAAACTCGTTTTCTTAAACCCCTAAAAAACTTTAAATAAAAACAATAAAACAATAAAACCCTAAACCCACCAAACAAACAAAAACAATCAATCAATAATGAAATCAGATAAAAAGCAAGAATAAAAACATTTCCCTATCCCTGCACCGACCTACATTCCCACTCTTGAAAAGAGCAGTATTATCAGCGATGAAGAGCTTGACTTCCAGGTTCGGAATGGTTAACTGGGTAGTTCCTCTCCTCTAAAGGCACAAGGAAAAGGGAGCTAAAGATAAAGCGCATTTACCCTTAACTCCCCTTTCTCTTTATGGGGAGCTGTTTTTAACAAAGAAGGTAGTTAATAGCCCTTAATGTTAAACCATTGAGACAGAATCTCATTCTGATTAAAATTTAATCCCATAAAAGTCTTTATAAAACTCCAACTCTCTTACACTCAGTAAGGCAGTGGTAACTTATCCGCACTTGTTGTCGTTATCTTATACAAAAAGCAAAAAACAAGCCAAACGCTCTATTAGTAGTAGTCAGCTAAACGCATTACTGCGCTTACACATCTACCCTATCAAGCACATAGTCTTTGTGCGAGCTTCAGGGAAAGTTTATCTTGGAGTTGGCTTCCTGCTTAGATGCTTTCAGCAGTTATCACATCCGTGTGTAGCTACCCAGCGATGCTCTTGGCAGAACAACTGGTGCACCAGTGACACGTCCATCCCGGTCCTCTCGTACTAGGGACAGCTCTCCTCAACTTTCCTACGCCCACGGCAGATAGGGACCGAACTGTCTCACGACGTTCTGAACCCAGCTCGCGTACCGCTTTAAATGGCGAACAGCCATACCCTTGGGACCTGCTCCAGCCCCAGGATGCGATGAGCCGACATCGAGGTGCCAAACCTCCCCGTCGATGTGAGCTCTTGGGGGAGATCAGCCTGTTATCCCCGGGGTACCTTTTATCCTTTGAGCGATGGCCCTTCCACACAGAACCACCGGATCACTATGACCGACTTTCGTCTCTGCTTGACTTGTATGTCTTACAGTCAGGCTGGCTTGTGCCATTACACTCAACTTGCGATTTCCAACCGCAATGAGCCAACCTTTGCAAGCCTCCGTTACTTTTTAGGAGGCGACCGCCCCAGTCAAACTACCCACCAAGCATTGTCCTGCCTGTGGATAACACAGGCCAGTTAGCTAGCAGAAACATCAAGGGTGGTATCTCAAGGATGGCTCCATAAGAGCCAAAGCCCTCACTTCAAAGCCTCCCACCTATCCTGCGCATGATATTCCCGTTAGCAGTGCTAAGTTGTAGTAAAGGTCCACGGGGTCTTTCCGTCTTGCCGCGGGTAGGAGGAATTTTCACCTCCACTACAATTTCACTGAATCTCTGGTTGAGACAGCTCCCATCTCGTTACGCCATTCATGCAGGTCGGTATTTAACCGACAAGGAATTTCGCTACCTTAGGACCGTTATAGTTACGGCCGCCGTTTACTCGGGCTTCAATTCAACGCTTCATCTTGCGACTGACGCATCCTCTTAACCTTCGAGCACCGGGCAGGCGTCACACCTTATACTTCCTCTTACGAGTTGGCAAAGTGCTGTGTTTTTGGTAAACAGTCGGGAGGGACTCTTTGCTGAGACCACATCGCTGTGGCACACCTTATCGCGAACTTACGGTGCTAGTTTGCAGAGTTCCTTAACCAGAGTTCTTTCACGCGCCTTAGAATACTCATCTCATCTACCTGTGTCGGTTTGCGGTACGGACGACTGTGGATATGCTTAGAGGCTTTTCTTGGCACGACGGTATCAGCGATTCTCCCTTTGTCCTGAAAGGACTCAAAGAGCCTGTTTGGGTTTCAAATACAGAGGTGGATTTGCCTTCCCTCCAATCTACGCCCTTAGACTAGCGCTTCCATCAGCTAGCTCGCTTAACCCTATGCGTCCCCCCATCACGCTCCACAGTCGGTATTGGAATATTAACCAATTTGCCATCACCTACCCCTTTCGGACTCGGCTTAGGACCCGACTAACCCTACGATGACGACCATCGCGTAGGAAACCTTAGATTTACGGCGGATACAATTCTCATATATCTTATCGTTACTCATTCCTGCATGCTCACTTCATACCGCTCCAGCACTCCTTACCGGTATACCTTCAACGCTGGTATGAACGCTCTTCTACCACTGTGTCAAACACAATCTACAAATTCGGTGTCTATCTTAGCCCCGTTATATTTTCAGCGCATGACCACTAGACCAGTGAGCTGTTACGCTTTCTTTAAAGGATGGCTGCTTCTAAGCCAACCTCCTGGTTGTTTGAGTAGCCACACATCTTTTTCCACTCAGAATAGAACTTAGGGACCTTATTTGGTAGTCTGGGTTGTTCCCCTTTTGACGATTGATTTTATCACCCACCGCCTGACTCCCAAGATACGATAAAAGGTATTCGGAGTTTGATAGGGTTTGGTACCGCGGCGAGCAGCCCTAGCCCAATCAGCGCTCTACCCCCTTTTATTATCACTTGAGGCTATACCTAAATATATTTCGAAGAGAACCAGCTATCACTAAGTTTGTTTGGCCTTTCACCCCTATCCACAGCTCATCCCAACCCGTTTCAATGGGTACGAGTTCAGTCCTCCACGCGCTATTACACGCGTTTCAACTTGGCCATGGATAGATCACTTAGCTTCGGGTCTGCAGCATCTGACTTATTCGCCCTATTAAGACTCGCTTTCGCTACGGCTTCGCATCCGCTTAACCTTGCCAGATACCACAACTCGCAGGATCATTATGCAAAAGGCAGTCCATCACCCTGATAAATCATAGGGCTCTGAATGATTGTAAGCAGATGGTTTCAGGTTCTATTTCACTCCGCTCACTGCGGTTCTTTTCACCTTTCCCTCACGGTACTGGTTCGCTATCGCTCAAAGAGTAGTATTTAGGGTTGGAGAGTGGTCTCCCCGGCTTCAACCTAGATTTCTCGTGTCCTGGCCTACTCTGGATACTGCTACCTAAAAACGCCTTGTCGCATACAAGGCTATCACTTTCTATGGCTTACCTTTCCAGGTAATTTTGCTAAAGCGTTTTCTTGGATGTTGCAGTCCTCAACCCCGAATGCAAGCACTCGGTTTGCCCTTTTCCCCGTTCGCTCGCCACTACTTAGGGAATCTCGTTGATTTCTTTTCCTCTAGTTACTGAGATGTTTCACTTCACTAGGTTCGCTCTCTGTTTAAAGAGTAACTAATATCTCTATTAGTTGGGTTGCCCCATTCGGACATCTACGCATCAAAGCTCCTTGACAGCTCCGCATAGCTTATCGCAGTCTAGTACGTCCTTCATCGCCTCTCTTTGGCAAGGCATCCGCCATCTGCTCTTAAAAGCTTGTTTTAAATTTTAAAATATCCTTTAAAACCCGCCCTTTTATAATGAATAACGACAATTGCACGAATATTCTTCAGCGCTACCACTGCCTTAATGAATATAAGACAGAGTTATTGTAGTTTTACTTTACTTTTACATAGGCTATTAACAATGTTAAATCAAATAACTTCGTTTTTCTTTAAAAACTTGCTATAATCGTTCTTGATGTTAAACCCTTTAAAGAAGACTGAAAATGCTTGATTCCTAATCTTTTTTAACCGCCAAGTTGTATCAGCTAATGGGCTTTTTATCTTTTAAAAGCTTTTTGGCTTCTATATATAACTTGTTTGAGTTGTTTCAAATTAAAGAACTTTTTAAAGCTTGTCTTTAAAAACGAAATGTAATTATAGACATGCAATGCTTAAAGTTTGCTTAAAGTTTTTAGGATTTGAAAGAAATGGGTAAAAGTTATTGGAAATGATTGGAATGGGGGGGTAGAAATAAAGCTTTAAGATAAACGCATTATAAGATAAAGTGCATCATTAACCATTGATTAAATACCGCTAGACACAACACCCCATGTCATCTTTTTTTTAAAAAGGGGTAGAAATGGCATCCAACCATCCAAGCCATCAAGCAACGCTACCCTATTCTTATAACTTTTACCAAAACCGACTTAAAAATCCCCTGCTTTTTATCATTCCCCCTTCCATTAACCCGTGCAATAACCCGCATAACATCTTTAAACCATTGGATTCCATAAGCCCCATTTTTAAATCAGTGGGGCTTACCGAGTTCAATTCAAAGGAGAAATGATGGCTCAGTTAGAAGATTTAAAAGCGCATGAAAAATACAATTTGTTGTTGTGCATGGTTTCAGAAGCCTACAGAGGAACCATTCCAGGAAATGAGGATTTTAAAGAGTGGTGCGATGAATGCACTTTGGGCTATTTCCGCTCGCGAAGAAACAAAGCAGCCCAGCACAAGCATTTTGAACTCATGCGTAAAGCGGATTATATCATTGGCATTGTGAATGAGGATTCAACGACTAGAGGGGCTGAAGTCCAACGGAGTGTTTTTGCCCTAAAGATTGACCATGACACTATCGGGGTTGATGAAGGGGGAGCGTTAAAGGTTGAGAGCGTTTGCGCTCAAAAAGGGAGCCAGGAATACGAGGAATTAGTCAATAAAAACACTTGGCATTTCACGCGCAGCACCCGACTTGGACAACCAAAATTGATTGAGCGCAAAAATTAAGGGGTATGGATTTTTACCCATAAACCCATCATTAAGAAAGGACTTTAATGGAATTATTGGATTTAGAGGGAGTGATTGAAAAAGGCGTGTTTGGAATCCCCAGCTATCAAAGGGGGTATGCATGGCAAAAAAGGCAATTAAAGGATTTTTGGAACGATTTAGAGCATGTGTCCAAACTGGGGGATAAATTCCATTACATGCATAGCTTAACCTTAAGAGAGTCTGAAAATGAGTTTGAAAACAGCGCTTTTGAAATCATAGACGGCTAGCAACGATTGGCTACAAGCCTGATTTTACTGGGTCTTTTAGCAAAAACCACTCAACACAAAGACCCGAAGTATTCTTTAATCAACCTTGAACCCGTTCTGTCCTATAAATATTATGGTTTGAGCGAAGCTTTCAGAGCGATCGCTGAAGAAGAAAAGGATTTAGAAAGGTTTCAAACTTCTTTTTATGCGAAAAATCTGATTGACGCTTATGCGTTTTTTAAAGACAAAATCAGCGATACGCCTGTTGAAACGCTTGAAGGGATGTTTGACGCCCTTATAAAGAAAATGCTTTTTAGTGTGGTGGAATTGAACGATAACAGAATCGATCCATTCAGCTCTTTTGAAACGATCAACAATCGTGGTAAAGATCTATCCACTCTGGAATTGTTTAAAAACCGCTTGCATTTTGTAGCGCACAAGATTTGTAACAGGAAAAAATCAGAAAAGCTCCAACAAGAAATCAATGACACCTACACTAGGATTTATTACCATTTGAGGCAATTTGAAGACGCTCATTGAGAGGGTTTTTTAAAGCATTTTGTGGCGTATTATTATGGCGAGAATAGCGGTAAGTTTAAAGAAAGGCTGTTGGAGATGGAGTTTAGCGCTCATACAAGATACACCGACAACACCAACTTTAATGACGAATACGACAAAACAGGTGAGTTGTTGTTTTATCTTTCTTATTCTTCTCAAGTTTGGAATTTCTTGCACACGCTTGATGAAGAATCTATCGCTCTTATTTTTGATGACAATAAAAAGCTTGAGATTGAAATCACGCCTAAAATGCGCGGCTTGTTAGACAAAATGCGGCGCTTAAACGCCTTGAATGATAACGCTTTTCTGTCCTTATTGCTTTCTCTTTTAACCATACAGCTTGTTGGAAGAAGCGCTAACAAACCACCTTATACCACCAAAGAATTAGAGGGCTTATTGGAATATTTAGAGCGTTTCGGGTTTTTAATCTATGGGGTTGCTGGCAAAAATACGGCTAAAAATGAATGGATTGGATTAGCGTTTAAAGCGTATAGAAATGGGGAAGAAAATATCGCTATTAGAGATCTTCCAGCGCTAGAAAAGAGTTTTTTCAACAGACAAAAAACAGCGCTTTAGAATGGCTTGAAGAGAGCATCCATTCTAAAAAGAATACGGAAAAATGGTATAGGTGGGGCAAGGCGCTGAATTACTTGCTTTATGAATACGAGTTGCGCCATGACCCTGAAACGACTCTGAATTTTGATGGCAGTATAGAAAGCATTGAGCATATCCTACCCCAAAAACCCGATCAAGGCTATAGCGCTAAAGAAAAAGATTGGGCTAAAAATCCCCATATCGTGCATGCTTTAGGGAACTTGCTCTTAATCCCTAAAAACGCTAACAGCTCTTTAAGCAACAAACCTTTTGATGAAAAAAGAAAGGCATACCTCAAAGGCTCTTATAGTGAAAAAGAAGTGGCTAAAAGCGCATCTTTTGGGCTTGTAGAGATTCAAAAAAGGAGTGAAAAATTATTAGACTTTTTAATCGCACACTATCGTATCGCTGAATTAGTGGGTGGAAGCGCGATTAAAGCTTTTAAAAACGCTCTTTTAAAAGACATTAAATGATGCGATTACTCAAAAATAAAGGGTCTGTTTTTAAACCACAACAAGGAGAAACAACGCCATGCTAAAAAGATAAAGAATATTAAACGGATGGTTATAGCGGATTTTAAAAATTTTTATCTAAGGAGTATTTGATGGGTTTTCAAAATGAAAATGAGTTAAAAGTAGGCGCGTTAGTCAAAGCCACGATCAACGACAAAGTGGTGGAGGCTAAAGTCATTAGTATTGGGTTTAATCGTGTAACCTTAAGAAGCGAAAAAGGCAACGAAGCCTCATACGCTTTCAATAGCAAAAAGTTCTTAAAATGGTTCAATAAAGTGCCTTTGGACGCTGTAAAATCGGCTGAAAAAAGCGCAGATGACCTTTTAAAAGGCTTAAAATCGTTACTAGCGGACCGAGTGTCAAGGAAAGGACTTCTGCTCCAAAAGAGCCAAAAGAGGACAAGTTTAAACTCGCTTTCGGTTTTAGAGAGAGTGGAATTACTAGCTGTGAGGCTTTAATTGAAAACTACACACTAGCGGAGAGAAAAGCCAGACTTGGTATTTTAATGTCGCCGATGTTTTTTAATGGTGCAGGTAGTCAAATGACCGCTATCATTATTACCGCTCTTGCTCATGCGAAAAACTTAAACAGACATAGCGATGCGGAGTGGCGCGCTTTGATTGATAATCGTAGTGAGACAGCTGGCGATTGTGAGACTTTGGATGGATAGGGTAGGGACTACTTTATTCTGTCATGTAATCCATAAGTATGCTTTAAGACAGGGCGAATATAGTGATGAACTTGGGGACTTATCTCCTAGTGGAGTGTGGGCTAACATTCTACCTAGAAACAAAAACGAGGCGTATTTTATAGCACAACTCTTATGCGATGGCGGTATCAATAAATACGGCTTAAGCTGTGCGGGTCTTGGTGAAAATTTACTAAAAGACATTGAGCTGTCTTTAGGTCTAGCGACAACTAAAGAGGTTGATGATTATTTAGCCGAGTTAGATAGAAAGGAGAAGGCAAATAAGGAGGAGGCAAACTAACTCCCCCCCCCCTGTGGGGGTCTTTTCTCATCTTACTTTTTTAATCTCTCCTTTTTTACCAAACAAAGTTTTTTGATTTTATTCTTAAGCAAAATAAACCATAAAATCCCCATACCTACGATATAATCTCAAGATTGATTTTAAGGGGTGTGTTTGGCATCATTATTCCATCTGAAGTTTTTAAAGCCCCTGAGTTGTTTGCAAGCCGGTTTGCTTTATAGCCTTATTTTTGGCGTTTTGTACCATTCCCCTTTGTTTGCTTATATTTATAAAGAAAGCAACCATGTTAGTTTTATAGCCATGATGGTTGTTGCACTTTTTTGCGTTAATGGCACTCTTTTTTTGGCATTAGGCTTGATCTCTGCTTATTTGATGCGCTTGAGTGCGATTGTTTTTAGTCTGCTCAATTCCATCGCTTTCTATTTCATTAGCACTTATAAGGTGTTTTTAAATAAGAGCATGATGGGCAATGTCTTAAACACCAATACGCATGAGCTTTTAGGCTTTTTGAGCGTTAAATTATTTATTTTTATCGTTGTTTTTGGGGTGTTGCCTGGCTATGTTATCTATAAGATCCCCCTTAAAAATTCTTCTAAAAAAGCGCCCTTTTTAGCGATCTTGGCGTTAGTGTTTGTCTTTATCGCTAGCGCTTTAATGAACGCTAAAAATTGGCTATGGTTTGACAAGCATGCGAAATTCATAGGGGGCTTAATTTTGCCCTTCGCTTATAGCGTGAACGCTTTTAGAGTGAGTGCTCTTAAATTTTTCGCCCCCACTATCAAGCCGCTCCCTCTTTTTTCACCCAATCATTCTCATTCGTTTGTGGTGCTAGTCATTGGCGAAAGTGCCAGGAAGCATAATTACGCCCTTTATGGTTATAAAAAACCCACCACCCCAAGATTAAGCAAGCGTTTAACTGATAATGAACTCACTCTTTTTAACGCCACTTCTTGCGCCACTTACACGACAGCGAGTTTGGAATGCATTTTAGATTCTTCTTTTAAAAACAGCTTGAACGCTTATGAAAACTTGCCAACTTACCTGACTAAAGCCGGTATCAAAGTCTTTTGGTATAGCGCGAACGATGGCGAAAAGAATGTTAAGGTTACAAGCTATCTTAAAAACTATGAATTGATCCAAAAATGCCCCAATTGTGAAGCGATCGCTCCTTATGATGAATCCTTACTCTATAATTTGCCTAATCTTTTAAAAGAACACTCTAATGAAAATGTCTTGCTCATCTTACACCTTGCAGGCTCGCATGGCCCAAACTATGACAATAAAGTGCCTTTAAATTTTAGAGTGTTTAAGCCCTATTGCTCAAGCGCTGATTTGTCTTCTTGCTCCAAAGAAAGCTTGATTAACGCCTATGACAACACCATTTTTTACAACGACTATCTGTTAGACAAAATCATTAGCATGCTTGAAAACGCCAAGCAGCCCGCCTTAATGATCTATTTAAGCGATCATGGCGAAAGCTTGGGCGAAGGATCGTTCTATTTGCATGGCATTCCTAAAAGCATCGCCCCCAAAGAACAATACGAGATCCCCTTTATTATTTATGCCAACGATCTTTTTAAAAAGACGCATTCCATGATTCAAACCCAAACCCCAATCAATCAAAATGTTATTTTCCATAGCATTTTAGGGGTGTTTGAAGATTTTAAAACCCCTAGCACTGTTTATCGCCCTTCTTTAGATTTATTTAAACACAAAAAAGAGTAAAATAACACGCATGAAAAGATTCTTATTTAAACAAAAATTTTGTGAAAGCCTTCCTAAAAGCTTTTCTAAAACTTTGTTAACACTCAGTTTGGGCTTGATTTTATCAGGCATTTTTGCGCCTTTCCCTAAAGTCCCTAAACACAAAAGCGTGCCTTTAGTGTTTCATTTCACCGAGCATTACGCGCGCTTTATCCCTACGATTTTATCTGTGGCTATCCCTTTAATTCAAAGAGATGCGATAGGGCTTTTCCAAGTCGCTAACGCCTCTATCGCTACAACCCTTCTCACGCACACCACCAAAAGAGCCTTAAACAATGTAACGATCAACAATCAGCGTTTGGGCGAGCGCCCTTATGGGGGTAATTTCAACATGCCAAGCGGGCATTCGTCTATGGTGGGTTTGGCGGTAGCGTTTTTAATGTGCCGTTATTCTTTTAAAAAATACTTGTGGCTCTTGCCCCTGGTCCCTTTAACCATGCTCGCTCGCATTTATTTAGACATGCACACCATTGGCGCAGTGTTGGCCGGACTTGGCATTGGAATGTTGTGCGTAAGTCTTTTTACAAGCCCTAAAAAGCCTTAATCAAAAGCTTTAATTTCTGTTTTTATAATCTTCATAAGAAAAGTTTTTAAGGATTTTAAACCCTTGTTGATCCAGTTTAGCCAGGCTTGGCAGTGGCACGCCATTAAACAAGTTGTTTTTGACAATCGTATAATGGAGCATGTCTTGAAACACGATTTTATCACCCCTTTTTAAAGGCGTCTCAAAGCTAAAGCTCCCCATAAAATCCCCCGCTAAGCAAGTAGGACCGCCTAAAAAATAAGAAAACGCCCCTTGATTTTCGCCCTTTTCAACTTCAATAAGCTCTTCATCATTTTCTACAGAGATTTTAAGGATGCTAGGGCGATAAGGCATTTCTAAACAATCGGGCATGTGAGCGCTAAAAGAAGCGTCTAAAATAGCAATTTCTTGATCGTTTTTAACGATGTCTATCACGCTTGCGATTAAAAACCCGCATTGCCACCCTATGGCTTCCCCAGGCTCTAAAATCACTTCTATATTATGATAACGCTCTTTAAAATCTTTAATCGTTTGAATGAGCAAATTCACATCATAATCGCTCCTAGTGATATGATGCCCCCCACCAAAATTCACCCACGCCATATTTTCTAAATGAGGCTTGAAATGCCTTTCTACATGCTCTAAAGTCCGGCACAAAGCGTCAGCGTTTTGCTCGCAATGCGTATGGAAATGCAACCCGCTCACCCCCTCTAACCCATGCTCTTTAACCCCTTTTTCAAACTCGCTAGGCGTAATCCCTAACCGGCTCACTTTAGAGCATGGGTTATAGATCGCTGGAGTTACTTCGCTATAGAGAGGGTTGATCCTCAAACCCATTTTAATGGGGCTTAAGCCCAAGTTTTCTAATTGCTTGTTTTTGTCTAAAATCCTGTCTTTATAGGTAGCATATTGGTAAAAAGAGTTAAAGATAATGCTTGTCGCTAGGGGTAAAATTGCGCTCATTTCAGCCTCTTTGAAAGCCGGGCTATAAACGCAAATTTCTTTATGGCTCTCTCGCCCCCCAAATTCTTCAAAAGCGAGTTTAGCCTCATAAAGACCGCTCGCGCAACACCCGTTCAATTTTGGCCGTAAAATTCCAAACTCACGCCAAAACGCATACCCCTTTAAAGCGAGCAAGACTTTTGCCCCGCTTTGTTGGCGCACGATTTCTAAAATCTTGGCGTTTTTTTCCAAGCGTTCGCTCTCTAGCACATAGCAAGGGGTGGGGATAGCGCTGTATTTTTTCATGCTAATTCCAAAAATTGCTTAACCACTCGCTGTATGTCTTTGGGGTTAGACTTGGAAATGAAATCATCGGCCTTTAAACTCCTAGCCATGTCTTCATTAGAACTACCGCTCATAGAAGAATTGACCACGATAGGGATTTTTGAAGTCAAAGGATTGTTTTTAACCTGCTTGATCACTTCAAAACCGCTCGCTTCTGGCATTTCTAAATCGGTAATGATAAGACCAATGCTGCTCATATCGGTTGTTGGGTTGAATAAATGCTCTAATAAGGTTTTACCATTGATAAAATCTATATGCTTGACGCCTAGCTTGTCTAAAATCATTTGCATGGTTTTTAAAACGCTTGGGGAGTCATCAGCAAGCAAAACGCATTGGTTAGAATGGATTTTAGAAAGCGTCTCTAAATCGCTGTGTTTTTCATCTTCAATCCAAGGGAACACATCTATAAGCATTTTTTCAATATCCACCACTTGCACCAAGCGCCCGTCAAAATAGCGCGTGCGGCTCACGAGTTTGTTATTCCCAGCAGATCCCCCTAGCCCAGCACTTTGCTCCATTTCAGTCCATTTCTTGCTCAAAATCCTATCCGCTTCATAGATCCTAACCCCTATGGTCCAGCGAGAAAACTCACAAATCATAACAATATCATCTTCGCCTTTTTCTTTTTCTATCCTATAAGGGCGTAAATCCTTGTTTTTGTTTTGGCTGTCATAATAAAACCATTTTTTCATATCAATCAAGGGAATGGTGAGCTCTCTGATGATGATTAAACCCTCAACAAGCGAATTGTTTTCGTGGCTGATGATAGTGAGATTGCCATGGTATTTCACCACTTCACGGATCTTAAAAACATTGACCGCATACAAATCCTTGTTTTTACCCAGCCTGAAACACAACAATTGCAACTCGTTATTTTTATGCAAACTCGTAACTTGATCAATGCCTGCTAAACTATCAGCCATGACTTCCCCTTAATTTAGGTTTTCGTATCGTTTTATAATTATATCGTGTTTGTGTTTAATGCCAACGACACTTAAAAACTATCTTTGGGGGTTTTTTAAATCATTTTAAACGATTCAAAACAAACCCGTTTTTAAAACTGCGCACATATAAAATATTATGGCGGTTAGAGCAAAAGATTTGTGGGGCTGTTACAAACCCTGAAAGCAATTCCCTAGCGTCAATGACTTTGGGGTTTTCAAGCGATCTTTTACAAGGCTTTAATGAAAACGAAAAAGCGTCAATCGAATCAGCTTGAACTTCATAATTTTCAAAGGCTTTATTTTTGATACGCATAAGATAGATTTTATGGGCAAAAATGCTCGTGTTTCTGGTGTCTGCAAAGGTGCTCACACCTGAATACAACGAAGTGACTAGCCCTCCAACAAACCCCAAATAATAGTTCGCCACCGCTTGCATGCCCACTTTAAAAGTAGCCGATAAAATGGCTCTGGTGATAATGTAGGGCAATTGCTTCCTGAACTCGCTAGCGACCACCGCATCTATTGAGGCTAAAGTGTCAAAGGGTGTTACTTTTTCTCCATCTTTTAAAGTGAAATTTTGATAAAACGCTTCCCCTTTTTCTAACTTGGGCAAGGCCACACTCACATTATAAACCGAATCGATCATAAAAATAGGCACATCAATTTTAAATTCGCTTTTTTGTGGCTCTTTGCCATCTTCAATAATGATCCAAGTGAAATGGCTTCTATTAGGGTTTTTAAAAAAAACCAAGTCTTTAGCCACGAAAGGGCTTTGGCTGATCCCATAGGCTTCATTAAGATAGCCTAACCCCTTATTTTTATCCCCATTTAAAGCGTAAAACAACCCTGAAAGATACGAAACTGCCGGATTAAGCAAGCCTTGATAAGCTTCGTATTTGTCTAAATTAGAATAGGTGTTGTTTAAAATCTCGCTCACTTCTACCCTAGAGCGTTCCATATTAATATTGTGCTTTTTGCTAGAATCGATCTCTTTAATGGCTTTTTGCACTTCCTCATAATAAAATTCTTTAGCCCTGCGCTGGCGTTCATTCGCGCGGTTGAATTGCACCCTAGCGTTCGCGCTATCGTTTAAAAGCATGTAGTCTATCGCTTTGTAATAATTGATTAAAACGCTCTCATAAATATTCCCCCCATAAGCGCGCACATTATCATTAATCATGGTAGCGCCCACATAACCAGCCCCTCTTGTAAAAGCGCTTTGCGTTTTATCAAAGCGTTGCTCAGCTTGATCTAATACCCCTAAAGAAGTCTCGTAATCTCTTGCGTATAAAGCGCTCAAGCCGTTTTGCAAGTCCCATAAAAGAGCGTTCTTTTTTTTCTTGGTGAATTGTTTGGAATATTCATAAGCTTTCTTAGGGCTTTCTTCATAATAGAGCGTGTTAAAATGTTCTAAGTCCATACGATAGCCTATGCAACCTGTTAATGATACTCCTAAAATTACCGACATCAACAGAACGAATATTTTCAATCTAACCCTTTTAATTGGCATTTTTTACTTGACTAATTTGAGCGTATCATAGCATTTTTAATGAAAACATAAGCTTTTTATGGCTAAAATGATCCCCAAGCTCTTATTTGGACCTATGCAATGGGATTTTAGGGTAACGCTTCAGGGTAGGAATACAGCAGAGTCCCCTAATTTCTTGTGTGCCTTAGCCATCTGAATAGGAGTGTTTCAAAATGGTATTGAAACTGACTTTTTAAAACAAAACTAACTTTTTAAAACTAGCTTTTCAGAAGTTTCTCACGCCACTCTATAGGGTAGTCTTTTTGTAACGCTTTCACTTTATTCACATGGCTAGAATCCGAATTAAAAATTTTCAAATAACGCCCTAAGCTTTCCAAACTCACATCAATCATGTTAGAATTTCCGTTACCCAGATTTTTGACTAAAACCTGCCTGGCATACAAAGGGGTGTTTTCTAAAAAAGAAATTTCAGTTTCGCTCAAAGGCACATTGAAGTTGTGTTTCAACTCCCTAGCGTTTTTTTGCGGATACAAAATAAGAGTCCCCATGTTGCTTAAAAAACTATGGGCGTTTTTAACCCCACTGAGTTGGTAAATATCTTGCAAAGCCAACACCACCACGCCATTAGCTTTTCTGGCTTGCGTGATTAAAGCGTTAATTTTAGCGTTCAATAAATCGTTTTCCACATAGGATTTAAACTCGTCTAAAAAAACCAAAAAACCGCTGTCGTTTTTCCTAGATTCTTCTAAGATTTTATAAAACAAATAATAGGCTAAAAGCCCTAAGTCTTTAGGGTTTTGGGTGATAGCGTCTAAGTTTATCACATTTAAAAAAGCGTTGGAGTTGAATGCGTCATTCAAAGCGTTAAAAAGGGGGTTATTCAAATACGGCTCTAAACTCAAGCCCAATTGGTTAGATGAGGTTCTTTTAAGCGTTTCTTTAAAGTCCAACAAACTAAAAGCTTTAGGGTATAAGGTCTCATAAAGGCTCTTAATCGCGCTCAAAATCGCATTCATGTCTTCCAAGGCTTCTTTATCCCTTGAAGGGGTAAGATCAAACATGCTCAAAAAGAAGGATTGCAAAAATTCTAAATTCTGCAAATTAGGCTCTAAACAAAAGGGGTTGATGCTAAAAGATTTGCCGTCATGGTAATGCCCTTTAAAAAATTTTGTGAAAGAATACAGCCCCTGCATCCTATCAAATGCTAAAAGGCGCATGTTTTGGTATTTCAAAGCGCTCATCATTAAAAAGCTAATCAGCGTGCTTTTACCACTCCCGGTAGCCCCTATGATTAGAGTATGCCCATTCACTCTGGCGGTTTCTTTAGCGTTGTTGTGGCTCACTTCTTGGTTGTGGAAATTGAATAAAAAAGGGGAATAATCCAAATTTTTAAACACGCTCAAAGGGCTATTCCCCCATGAATTAGCCTTAAAACCTAGATTTTGCCTTTCAAACACCATTAAACACGCTAGGGCTTTAGAAGTTAAAAAACGCAAGCGGTGGTTTAAGTGGATGCGTTCAGGAAAAAAGGAAAAATACCCCCCTTTCAAGCCAAAAGTTTCTATAACGCCCACCAAATTTTCTTTAAATAAAAGCCCTAAAACTAAGCTTGTTTGAGTGTCTAAACCTTCTAAACTAGGGGCTTTGATAAGAATATTTAAGGCGAATTTTTGCATGGATAGGCGTTTGGTTTTGACTAATTCCTGGTATTCTAGCAGCTCGTTTTTAACGAGATTGGACATGCTAAATTTGGCTCTCTCTTTTAAAAAACTCAGCGTTTTATTGACGCTCATAGGCTCTATAGAAAAGATAATGTCTAAAGGCGTCTCTTGGTATAAAAGCACTCCGATCGCTATAGAAGTGATCCTTTCGCTCTCATAAGCTTTAATGCCAATCAAGCGGTTATAGGTTTTTTGATTAAAGCTTTCTTGAATGAAATAATCTTTTTCAAAAGTGATAGAACTAGCGATATAACTATCGCTCAAATACCCCCCTACTAGAGGCTTTAAGGGTAGATCGAACCCGTTAACGTATTCCGCATAAAAATTCAAAACCTCTTGAGAGCTTAAGAGTTTGGGAGCATAATTTTTGAGCTGGATTTCTAAGCTTTTTAAAGTTTCTTGCAAAAAATGCGCCTTATAAGAGAGAATGTCCTTAAAATTTTCCCTATTGGCATGCATGAGAGATTTTTTCTTATGCTCTAAAACGCCCTGTAAAGAGTGAGCGCTTTCTAAAACTAAAAAATACTGATTTTCATACACTTCTTTGTTTTCAAATTGATTCAAAATCGCTTGCAAGTATTTAGAATCAGATTGAATGTTTTGTTGGTAATCCATTTTACGCCTTTTAACCACAAGGCGCGCCACGACTTTTTCTAAAGAATCCAACGCCATTTGGCGCTCGGTGAAAAGATCTTGCAATTGATCTGTGCTTAAATGGGTGTAGCTAACCCCTTCTAAACGGAGGATGCCCACTAAGTTTTCGTTTTTAGTGAGTAAAAAATGCTCATCATACAAGCCTAAAATGTTGTTTTCTTCGCTCATAGAATAGCTTTTAGGCAAAACCCCTAAAAAATAGTTTGAAACTTTTTGTTTGATAGCGCTTAAAAGCTTTTCTAACATTCTACGCTCTATAACATTTGGTTTTAGTCTTTATTTTGCTTTTGGCAATAATAATATCTGCAATATCTTCATCAAAAAATTCCAGCACACTAAAGAGCGCTAAAAACCCTAAATACAATAAAAAAGCGCTCAACAAATCAATCCAAGGGAGCAAAATGAAAGGCACAAAAACAGAAATCAAATAAGACTTGGCGTTCAGCCATAAAAATTTTTCTTTAACCGAAATTTCACGCAAATTCTTCACGCTCGCTGACAGGATAATCATTAAAAAATTCCCATAAACCAATTCGCTAAGCTCGGGGCTTTAAAGAATAAAAAAATCCCAAACACCACGCCAAGGATCGTGAATAAAATCTCTTTCCACCGGTCTAAATTCCTCCACACATAAATAGCGATCCCTATGAAAATCACCATTAAAATCCCCTTAGCGATGGGGCTTTTGAGCTGGGCTTCTAGGGCGTTAAAAAACCCTTCTAACCCTTCAGCGAACAAACTTGAAACGCACATGCCTACTAAAAAAATGATTTTTAAAAAATGAGCGGACATCAAAACCCTTTTGTTTAATTTTAATTAACTTTATAACGCTTTATTATCTCAAAAAAACCATAAAAACTCTCTAAAAGGGGGTCAAAAAGGGTGTATTTAATCTTTGAAAGGGTAAAAAAGCAAAGCTAAAGAGATAAAAGCCTTACTATTCTACGATTTGATAGACATAAGAAAGGTTGGTGTGCTCTTTGGTTTGTAGGGCGTCCTCTTCTAAGAGATTTTGAATCTTTTCAAAGCTATATTGCAAATGGTTGTAAGCCACAATCACCACCTCATCGCCTTTTTGCAAAAAATGCTCTTGTGCAAAGGGCATATAAGGGGTAGCCCCAATCGCAAAAATCATTTTAGTGGGGAAATTATGGCGCTCTAAAAAAGGTCTTATAGCCTCTAAAGAATCGCTATCTTGTTGGTGGTTTAGTTGGTCTTTGATCCAGTCTAAAAGCTTTTGATAAAAAAACTCGTATTTGAGCAATTTGCTGTTTTCCCCATAAATGTGCCAAACATTATTGTATTTCAAAAAAGATGCGATAGAGAAATTGTTACACACCCCCCCATAAATAAACCTGTCAATGGGCAATTTCTGCCCCATGCCTTTAGAAGCTGGTGAAAAATTCTTTTTTTGGGAGAGTTTTGTGGCGTCTAAATTGCGCACAGAAGTGTCGTTAAACGCCATGAAAAAATTAGGCACAAGCTTGGTAACGAAATGTTTTTCATCGTATTTAACATCGCATTCTAAAGCGATTTCTGGCTCTGCTTGCACCCTTAAATTTGGATCATTAGGCAAAATAATCTTATGGTTATCAATGCAACAACGCCCCAAATAGCAATTCTCATACGGGACATAAAAAGGGAATAACCCCTTAGGAGCGTCCTTTTCTTCGCTTTTCATGTTAATAAAACTATGACTCTCGCCTGCTTGTTCCAAGTGCCCTGCAAAATTCCCCACCACACCAAAACCTAAAAACTCTTGCATGCAAACCTCCTAAAAAACAGCCTAACGCTGGTTAGAGCTTTTTTCATTATAGCATAAAAGAAAACCCCTAAAACCCTCAAAAAACTCCCTTTCAAGCGAACAAATACTCTCTGGCACTCTCTTTATCCAAAGGGTAAAGCTCGCGCTTTTCATTCCCTATTTGAATGAGGTAAGCTTGATTTTTTAAAGTCTTAGCATAGCCCAAAGCGATACGGCCGGCCAATTCTCTATCTTCTTTGCTGGCGTTTTTATCCACTAAACTCAAAGGGCCTTTACAGCTCAGTAATTCAATCTTATCCATTAAGGGGTGTTGAATGTCTAATTTATGGTTTTCTTCTTCATTCCTTGCCACCACCAAACGAGCGTTATTGGGTAAGACAAAATAACGCCCGTTTTTGACAATCACGCTGTCTTCAAACACCATTTCTCTGTATTCTTTCAAATTCTTAATCTTATTACTCACTTGAATGTCCGTAAGCAAACACCCCCCACCTGGCTTTTCATAATATTTCAAGCCGTAATCTTTGATCATTTGCAATTGCCTGCTCCGCCCCCTGCCGCTCACATCTAAAAGTTTTTCTCTATCAACCCAGCCCTTTTTTTCCATAAAAGTAGGCTCTAAGAGTTTAGCGCTCATGGGTCTTAAGAGCAATTCATCTAAAAATTGCGGTTTTTTAGCGCTTGCTTGCGTTCTGTCTAAAACGGGATCAAAACGCGCCTCTTCGCCCACTTCTCTGACTAATTTCCTCACCTGATTTAGCGCTTCTTTCCTTTGGGATTTAGGGCGTTGCCCCAACACTTCCCCGCTCAAAACAAAATCCGCGTTCAATTCAAGCATTTTATAAAAAGCGTTCCTGAACATATTGGCATGGCAATCAATGCAAGGGTTGAAATATTTCCCATAGCCGTATTTGGGCTTGAACAACACATCGTTAAAAAACTGCTCTCTAATATCGCACACCAAGAGCTTAGCCCCGATTTGCGCGGTGGCGTTTTCAAAATACTCTCTTTTATCTTTATTCCCCCCAAACCCTATATTGAAGTGTAAAGCGGTTACTTCAATGCCCTGATCAATGAGTAATTTCATAGACAACAAACTATCCAAACCCCCACTAAATAAGGCTAAAGCTTTTATTGGTTTCATATGGCGACTAATTCTCCTTGTTTTAATTTCATAATGGCCTGGCGAGCCTTTTTTAAAAAGATCATTTTTTCGCTAAAAGGGAGCGAGCTTTTAGGGATTTCTTTGAGTTGGCGCTCAAAATAGCGCAAAATCAACAAACGCAATTCCTTTTCAAAACCCCCTTTTTTTAGGGGCAAATCCGCATCTAATAATAACGCAACTAATTTAGGGTCGTCCAATTTTTCTTGACACAAAGCGTCAAATTCTTGTTTTTTATGCAAGAATACCCCACTATGGATATAACCCACCGCTAAATCCAACAAGCTTCTGTCTTCTAAAAGATAGCGGATCACTAATTTTTCTAAAAATTCCAAACTGAGTGCGTTAGAAGCATTAACAAACTTTTGAGCATGATTGGGTTTTTCTGTTTTGGGGTAAAAAGGCTGAAAAGAGGCTGGCTCTCTAATCCCTAAAACATGCAAAGGTGCTTGCAAAAGCGTAGCGATTAAGGGCTTGTATTCGCTTTGTAAAAGCAAGGAAAAGTTTTTTAAAAACCCTAACATTTCTTTAAGGGCCTTATCTTTTTCTAAAGGATCGTCTAAAAGATAAGAACCCGCCATATGCCTTAAAACAAATTCAATAAAAGCCATGGGGCGCGATAGCCAATTTTTTAAGGTTTCAATCTGATTATTAGCGATCATATCCGCTGGATCCAGGTTGTTTTCAAACAGGATCACCCCCCCTTTCCTTTGCTCTTTAGCCAACATCAAGCTCGCTTTATAAGCCGCGTTTCGCCCTGCTTTATCCCCATCATAGCTTAAGAGAATTTCTGGCTCGCCTTTTTTAAGCAAGGGCAAATGCGATGGCGTTAAAGCTGTCCCAAGCGTGGCTATGGCGTTTTTAAAACCCGCTTGGTGCAATAAAATCACATCCAAATACCCCTCTGTTACAATGACTTGCTTTTGTTTGTAGATGTGTTCTTTAGCCAAATGATAGCCATAGAGCAAACTGGATTTATCAAAAAGCTTGTTTTGGGGCGAATTGATATACTTAGCCATTTTTTCTTTTAAGGTGCGCCCTCCAAAGCCCACCACTTGAGCACTAGGGCTATAAATAGGGAACATGATGCGATCCAAAAAACGCAAATAGGTTTTATCCTTTTTATCGCTCTTGCCCAGCACGCCTAATTCAATGAGCTTATCCTTATTCAAGCCTTTATTTTCAATGCTATAAGCAATTCTATTCGTGCATAAGCCTAATTTAAACGCTCTTATACTCTCTATGCTAAGCCCTCTTTCTTGCAAATAATTCAAAAAAAACGGGGCGTTAAAAAGCTCTTCTTGATACAACGAGCTCACCATTTCTAAAAGGTGGTAGTCTTCTTTGTGATCGTAATAAGCGCCTTTGTCATACTCTAAAGCCACATTGAATCGGCGGGCTAATTTCTCAAGTGCTTCCACAAACGAAAGCTTTTCAAACTCCATCACAAATTTAATGCTATCCCCGCTCGCCCCACACCCAAAGCAATGGTAAAACCCTTTAACTTGATTGACGCTAAAACTCGCGCTCCTTTCTTCATGAAAAGGGCAACAAGCCATGTAATTAGAACCTGATTTCCTCAAATCCACATAGGAGCTAATGACTTCTACAATATCTATCGTTTGTAAAAGGCGATCAATGGAACTTTTAAGAATCATTTTTTGCTTTCTTTATCTTGCTTTTTTATTTTAAGCTGTTTGAATGAATTATACTCAATAAATAAAATCTTAAAAGAGATTTGTTGATAACGCTCTCTTTTCTAATACTTATATTTTTAAACTAATGAAACTTTATACAAATAGACTTAATAATCCTTATAATTATATTATTAGCTTTGTTTTTATGGCTTGACTTATCCCTAAAAATGCGCTATAGTTATGTCGCTTAAGAATACTAAGCGCTAAATTTCTATTTTATTTATCAAAACTTAGGAGAACTAATATGAAGTTTCAGCCACTAGGAGAAAGGGTCTTAGTAGAAAGACTTGAAGAAGAGAACAAAACCAGTTCAGGCATCATCATCCCTGATAACGCTAAAGAAAAGCCTTTAATGGGCGTAGTCAAAGCGGTTAGCCATAAAATCAGTGAGGGTTGCAAATGCGTTAAAGAAGGCGATGTGATCGCTTTTGGCAAATACAAAGGTGCAGAAATCGTTTTAGACGGCACTGAATACATGGTGCTAGAACTAGAAGACATTCTAGGCATTGTGGGCTCAGGCTCTTGTTGTCATACAAATAGTCATGACCATAAACATGCTAAAGAGCATGAATCTTGCTGTCATGATCACAAAAAACACTAAAAACATCATTATTAAGGATACAAAATGGCAAAAGAAATCAAATTTTCAGATAGCGCAAGAAACCTTTTATTTGAAGGCGTGAGACAACTCCATGACGCTGTCAAAGTAACCATGGGGCCAAGAGGCAGGAATGTGTTGATCCAAAAAAGCTATGGCGCTCCAAGCATCACCAAAGACGGCGTGAGCGTGGCTAAAGAGATTGAATTAAGTTGCCCGGTAGCTAACATGGGTGCTCAACTCGTTAAAGAAGTGGCGAGCAAAACCGCTGATGCTGCCGGCGATGGCACGACCACAGCGACCGTGCTTGCTTATAGCATTTTTAAAGAAGGCTTGAGGAATATCACAGCTGGGGCTAACCCTATTGAAGTGAAACGAGGCATGGATAAAGCCGCTGAAGCGATTATTAATGAGCTTAAAAAAGCGAGCAAAAAAGTAGGCGGTAAAGAAGAAATCACCCAAGTAGCGACCATTTCTGCAAACTCCGATCACAATATCGGGAAACTCATCGCTGACGCTATGGAAAAAGTGGGTAAAGACGGCGTGATCACCGTTGAAGAAGCTAAGGGCATTGAAGATGAATTGGATGTCGTAGAGGGCATGCAATTTGATAGAGGCTACCTCTCCCCTTACTTTGTAACAAACGCTGAGAAAATGACCGCTCAATTGGATAACGCTTACATCCTTTTAACGGATAAAAAAATCTCTAGCATGAAAGACATTCTCCCGCTACTAGAAAAAACCATGAAAGAGGGCAAACCGCTTTTAATCATCGCTGAAGACATTGAGGGCGAAGCTTTAACGACTCTGGTGGTGAATAAATTAAGAGGCGTGTTGAATATCGCAGCGGTTAAAGCTCCAGGCTTTGGGGACAGAAGAAAAGAAATGCTCAAAGACATCGCTGTTTTAACCGGCGGTCAAGTTATTAGCGAAGAATTAGGCTTGACTTTAGAAAACGCTGAAGTGGAGTTTTTAGGCAAAGCCGGAAGGATTGTGATTGACAAAGACAACACCACGATCGTAGATGGCAAAGGCCATAGCCATGATGTTAAAGACAGAGTCGCGCAAATCAAAACCCAAATTGCAAGCACGACAAGCGATTATGACAAAGAAAAATTGCAAGAAAGATTGGCTAAACTCTCTGGCGGTGTGGCTGTGATTAAAGTGGGCGCTGCGAGTGAAGTGGAAATGAAAGAGAAAAAAGACCGGGTTGATGACGCGTTGAGCGCGACTAAAGCGGCTGTTGAAGAAGGCATTGTTATTGGCGGCGGTGCGGCTCTCATTCGCGCGGCTCAAAAAGTGCATTTGAATTTACACGATGACGAAAAAGTGGGCTATGAGATCATCATGCGCGCCATTAAAGCCCCATTAGCTCAAATCGCTATCAATGCCGGTTATGATGGCGGCGTGGTCGTGAATGAAGTGCAAAAACACGAAGGGCATTTTGGCTTTAACGCTAGCAATGGCAAGTATGTGGATATGTTTAAAGAAGGCATTATTGACCCCTTAAAAGTAGAAAGGATCGCTTTACAAAATGCGGTTTCGGTTTCAAGCCTGCTTTTAACCACAGAAGCCACCGTGCATGAAATCAAAGAAGAAAAAGCAACCCCAGCAATGCCTGATATGGGTGGCATGGGCGGTATGGGAGGCATGGGCGGCATGATGTAAGCCCCCTTTGCTTTTCTTAATAAAAGCTCTCTTTTTGGGGGGCTTTTTATTTACCAAAACCGCTCATTTTAAAAATAAAACGCACAACAAAAAGACAAAACCTAATTTTAACCCCCCTTTTAATATTAAAAAATGTTTCCAAAACACCAAAAAACCTTTTTTTTTTTTTTGAAACAACAAAACGCTAAATTAGTGCAAAAATCTTATCAATTCATGCTATATTAACGAAATCTTGTGATAGGTGATAGGATTTCGCTCTTTTACGGAACTCACCTGACTATTTTAATTTCAAGGAAAATATTTATGAAAAAAACCCTTTTAACTCTCTCTCTCTCTCGCTTCATCGCTTTTAAACGCTGAAGACAACGGCTTTTTTATAAGCGCCGGCTATCAAATCGGTGAAGCCACTCAAATGGTGAAAAACACCGGCGAATTGAAAAGACTTTCAGACACTTATGAAAATTTGAGCAATCTTTTAAACAATTTTAACAATCTCAATCAGGCGGTAACGAATGCGAGCAACCCTTCAGAAATCAATGCTGCGATCGATAATTTAAAAGCAAACACGCAGGGTTTGATTGGCAAAAAAGACAATTCTCCGGCGTATCAAGCGGTGTATTTGGCGCTCAATGCGACGGTGGGGCTGTGGAATGTCATCGGCTATGCGATCATGTGCGGGAATGGGAACGGCACAGGGAGTGGGCCTGGCAGCGTGGTCTTTAATAACCAACCAGGAAGCGGAACAACGAGCATTACTTGCAACCGCTTTGAAGCGACTGGTCCTGGTAAATCCATGTCTATTGATGAATTCAAGAAACTCAATAAAGCCTATCAAGCTATCCAACAAGCTTTAAAAGAACAAAAGGGGTTTCCTGTTTTAGACCAAAACGGCACAGGAATAACCGTAAGGTACACATATGAATGCAAACAAACAGCAGCAAATATCAACGGCGGTGTGAATAAATTCTGCAATGAAAATGGTAGCAGTAGTAGCAACCACCCAAAAACACAAACACAAACACAAAGCTTTACATTCACCGTTAACGCTCAAAATCTTTTAGCTCAAGCAGCAGATATCATGAATGTCCTTAACACGCAATGCCCTTTAGTGCGATCTACGCATGATGAAAACGCTCCGGGTAATGGTAGCCCATGGCATATCAATAAAAGTGGGAATGCGTGCCAAATCTTTAGCGCTGAGTTTAGTGCCGTTACTAGCATGATCAAAAACGCCCAAGAAATCGTAACGCAAGCTCAAAGCCTTAACACTAACCAGCAAAACAATCAAAATGCGCCACAAGATTTCAATCCTTACATCTCTTCTAATAGGGCTTTCGCTCAAAACATGCTCAATCACGCGCAAGCGCAAGCCAAGATGCTCAGTCTGGCCAATCAAATGAAAAATGATCTTGCCACTATCCCAAAACATTTTATCACAGATTACTTGGCAGCTTGCAGAAATGGGGGTGGAACATTACCTGATCAAGGGGTTACTTCTAACACTTGGGGAGCCGGTTGCGCCTATGTGGAAGAAACCATAACTGCTCTAAACAACAGCCTTGCGCATTTTGGCACTCAAGCCGAGCAAATAAAGCAATCTGAGTTGCTTGCACGCACTATACTTGATTTTAGAGGCAGCCTTAGCAATTTAAACAACACTTATAACAGCATCACCACGACCGCTTCAAACACGCCTAATTCCCCATTCCTTAAAAATTTGATAAGCCAATCCACTAACCCTAATAACCCCGAGGGTTTAAAGACCGTTTATCAACTCAACCAAAGCGCTTATTCACAATTATTAAACGCCACGCAAGAATTAGGGCATAATCCTTTCAGACGCATTGGATTAATCAGCTCTCAAACCAACAACGGTGCGATGAATGGGATCGGTGTGCAAATAGGGTATAAACAATTTTTTGGTGAAAAGAAACGATGGGGGGCTAGATATTACGGCTTTTTTGATTACAACCATGCTTATATCAAATCCAGCTTTTTCAATTCAGCCTCTGATGTGTTCACTTATGGGGTAGGAACAGATGTCCTCTATAACTTTATCAATGATAAAGCCACCAAAAACAGCAAGATTTCTTTTGGGGTGTTTGGGGGTATCGCCTTAGCCGGCACTTCGTGGCTTAATTCTCAATATGTGAATTTAGCGACATTCAATAATTTCTATAGCGCTAAAATGAATGTGGCGAATTTCCAATTCTTATTCAACTTGGGCTTGAGAATGAACCTCGCTAGGAATAAGAAAAAAGCAAGCGATCATGCGGCTCAGCATGGCGTGGAATTAGGTGTGAAGATTCCCACGATCAACACAAATTACTATTCTTTGCTAGGCACTCAACTCCAATACCGCAGGCTTTATAGCGTGTATCTCAACTATGTGTTTGCGTATTGAGCTTTTGTGAAACTCCCTTTTTAAGGGATTTCTTTTAAAGCCTTTCTTTTTTAAAGCCTTTCTTTTTTTAAACTCTCTTTTTGGGGGGTTTGATCTTTTTCTTTTTGCTGATCCCCACTACTTTCGCTTTTTAATCTTTAAGTTTTTATTTTTGTGTGGGTTTTGATGCAAAATCCTTTTTAGCATTTTTTATATTAGCTAGTGAGAAGCTTGACACTAAGTTAAGCGATAATCTTTTAAAAAAAGCACTTTTTTGGGGTGATTTTAGTTGTGAGTGTAGGGGAGAGAATGGTTTCAAAGCAATTCCTATCCCTTTAAGAAAATAAAATAAAACTTAAGAAAATGCGTTTTACAACAAAATAAGATCTAAAACAATAAAACAAAATACCATTTTTTAAAAATGAAATTTTTTAAACAAAAAAGCATTAAATCCCAATAATATTTGTTAGATCTTGATAGAAACAGAGCTTTTTTAAGACCCCAAAAACAATACTAACCAACAACAAGAACGCATGGCGTCTGTTGTGATCCTTATAGCATTAAGCGCAACCAAGTTTTTTATTCAAGCAAAAGCTGTTACCCATGCCGTTTTAAGAGCGTGTCATTTCTATGAAAACCGCAATATTTTTCAATTATTCTTGACAAGCGTTAAAAAAAATTGTATCATTATCTTTTTTTGTGAGACCCGTTAGCTCAGCTGGTAGAGCAATTCCCTTTTAAGGAATGGGCCGTTGGTTCAAATCCAACACGGGTCACCATGAGCATCGTGGCTCCTTCATCTAGTGGTTAGGATACCACCCTTTCACGGTGGTTACAGGGGTTCAAATCCCCTAGGAGTCACCACTCTTTTATACGGGTTTAGTTGGATTTTATCTCAATATTTTGGTCGCTTAGCTCAGTTGGTAGAGCGCTACCCTTACAAGGTAGATGTCATAAGTTCGAGTCTTATAGCGACCACCATGACTAAAGCATGCATTTTTAGGCTATGGAGTTTGGATAGGGAGCGGTAGTTCAGCTGGTTAGAATATCTGCCTGTCACGCAGGGGGTCGCGGGTTCGAGTCCCGTCCGCTCCGCCACCAAGCGCTTTTTAAATCATTTCCTACGCTTTATTTCCAATATAATAGTCAATCGTTAAAAATGACCCTTTCATCTAGTGGCCAAGGATACCACCCTTTCACGGTGGAAACGGAAGTTCAAATCTTTCAAGGGTCGCCACAAAAATTCCAAACTACACCCATAAATTATCTAAAAGCCTGGTTTTACCCACACGAGCCGCCACTAAAACCAGCGTGTTAGTTGGCTCTATGATTGTTAAAGGCTCTAGCTTGTGGTTACAAAATTCCAAATAATCCACTTCCAAGGTTTCTAAAATTTCAAGCCCTAGTTTTTTAAGTTTTTCGCACGCTTTTTCGCCCTTATCCACGGCCTGCTTGATATTTTCTAGAGCTTTTGGAATGGCTAGGGCTTGTTTTCTTTGTGTTGCATCCAAATACACATTCCTAGAGCTTAAAGCCAGATTATCGCTATCGCGCACGATCTCGCATGGCACTATTTCAATGTCTAAAAGCAAATCTTTGACTAAATGCTGGATGATTAAAAGCTGTTGGGCGTCCTTTTTGCCAAAATACGCTCTAGTGGGATGAACAAGATGGAACAATCTTAACACGATCTGAACAACCCCATCAAAATGCCCCTTACGCATTGCTCCCTCTAAAGAGCGGGATAAAAATATAGGGGCGCAGAGTTTTAGGCGTTGCTTGGCTTCATAGGGATACATTTCGCTCATTTTAGGCGCAAACACTGCGCTAACGCCTGATCCTTCACACAAAGCCAAATCCTTTTCTAAAGGGCGCGGGTAAGCGCTAAAATCTTCGTTAGCCCCAAATTGCGTGGGATTGACAAAAACGCTTACAATCGTGTGGGAATTTTCTTTCAAACTCCTTTCTATCAAGCTTTGATGCCCTTTGTGTAAAGCCCCCATAGTCGGCACAAACCCCACGCTTTCTTTCAAATTTTTACGATACTCTCTTAAAGCAGCAATCGTTTCTAACACTCGCATTTAACAATCCTTTAAAAGCTCTAAAACCACTTCTCTAGGCTCTTTAGCTTGATAAATGGGGCGGCCCACCACGATAAAATCGCTTAAATTTTGTTTGGCTTCTTTAGCGTTCGCTACCCTTTCTTGATCTTCTTTATCGTTTTTATCCAGCCTTATGCCAGGGGTTAAAGTCAAAAAGCCCTTACCTAAAGCCTCTTTAATCGCTAAACTTTCAAACACCGAACACACCACCCCATCAATCCCGCTCTCTTTACCCATAGCGCTTAATGCGATCGCTTGCGTTTTTAAAGGGGCGTTATACACGCTCAAAAATTCCTCTTCGCTAAAGCTGGTTAAAGCGCTCACGCCCATGATTAAGGGGCGTTTTTTAAGAGCGTTTAGGCGTTGCATTAAAATGGTTAGCGCGCTTTTAGCGCTGCTTAAATGCACGGTGAGCATATCAATTTCTAATTTCGCGCACTCTAGCGCGGCATTTGCCATAGTATAAGGAATATCATAGAGCTTCAAATCCAAAAAAATCTTAAAATTCCCATCAATCTTTCTGATTTCATCTAAAAAAACAGCCCCATCTCTTATAAAAGATCTAAGCCCCACTTTAGCCCATAAATCTAAGCCCTTTAATTCTTGCAATAAAGAAAGATTGTCCTCTTTTTTTTCTAAATCCAATGCGACACATAATTGCATGAAAGCCCTTTAAAGTGTAAAATAACGCCATTATAACAAAAAGAAATGGAAGAATTTTAGCTATGATAAGCGTTTTAAAAACAAACAAATTTTAATCACATGAGATTTAAGGGTTAAAGAGTGGAAGCGTTTTTAGGAGCGTTAGAATTTCAAGAAAATGAAATTGAATACGCTATTATGCATGCGGGCGTTCAAAATTTAATTATTTGCGGGTATAGCGATTGTGGGGCTTGCGGGAGCATTCATTTGATCCATGATGAAACCACCAAAGCTAAAACCCCTTACATTGCAAACTGGATACAATTTTTAGAACCTATTAAAGAAGAATTAAAAGACCACCCACAATTCAGCAACCATTTTGCCAAGCGTTCATGGCTTACAAAGCGTTTGAATGCGTGCTTGCAACTCAACAACCTTTTAAGCTATGATTTTATTCAAGAAAAAGTAACGAATAACGAATTAAAAATTTTTGGTTGGCGCTATATCATAGAAACAGGCAGGATTTATAATCATAATTTTGAAAGCCGTTTTTTTGAGCCGATTGAAGAAACCATTAAACAAAGGAAAAGTCATGAAAACTTCTCAAACAAAAACCCCTAAACCCGTTTTAATCGCCGGGCCATGCGTCATTGAGAGCTTAGAAAATCTAAGAAGTATCGCTATTAAATTACAACCCCTAGCCAACGACGAGCGGTTGGATTTTTATTTTAAAGCGAGTTTTGATAAGGCTAACCGCACGAGTTTAGAGAGTTACAGAGGACCTGGTTTAGAAAAAGGCTTAGAAATGTTACAAACCATCAAAGATGAATTTGGCTATAAAATTTTAACCGATGTGCATGAGAGCTATCAAGCAAGTGCAGCAGCCAAGGTAGCCGATATTTTACAAATCCCAGCGTTTTTGTGCCGCCAAACGGATCTGATTGTAGGAGTGAGCCAAACTAACGCCATTGTCAATATCAAAAAAGGGCAATTCATGAACCCAAAAGACATGCAATATTCTGTCTTAAAAGCCCTTAAAACGAGAGATAGTAGCATTCAAAGCCCCACTTATGAAACAGCATTAAAAAATGGCGTGTGGCTGTGTGAAAGGGGGAGCAGCTTTGGGTATGGGAATTTAGTGGTGGATATGCGCTCCTTAAAAATCATGCGAGAGTTTGCCCCTGTGATTTTTGACGCTACTCATAGCGTGCAAATGCCAGGGGGAGCGAATGGGAAAAGTTCAGGAGACAGCTCTTTTGCCCCTATTTTAGCCAGAGCTGCGGCTGCGGTGGGGATTGATGGGTTGTTCGCCGAAACGCATATTGATCCTAAAAACGCCCTAAGTGATGGGGCGAACATGCTAAAACCTGGCGAGCTAGAGCATTTAGTAACCGACATGTTAAAAATCCAAAACTTATTTTAAAGGAATTTCATGCGAATCATAGAAGGGAAATTGCAATTACAAGGGAATGAAAGAATCGCTATTTTAACATCGCGCTTCAATCACATCATCACAGACAGATTGCAAGAAGGAGCGATTGACTGCTTTAAGAGGCATGGGGGCGATGAGGATCTTTTAGACATCGTACTGGTGCCTGGGGCTTATGAATTGCCTTTCATTTTAGAGAGGTTGTTAGAGAGCGAAAAATACGATGGCGTGTGCGTTTTAGGGGCAATTATTAGGGGGGGGACTCCGCATTTTGACTATGTGAGCGCGGAAGCGACTAAGGGCATTGCCAACGCGATGCTAAAATACAGCATGCCTGTAAGCTTTGGCGTGCTGACCACGGACAACATTGAGCAAGCGATTGAAAGAGCGGGCAGTAAAGCCGGCAATAAGGGCTTTGAAGCGATGAGCACCCTCATTGAATTATTGAGCTTGTGCCAAACTCTCAAGGGTTAAAATGGCGACACGAACTCAAGCCAGGGGGGCTGTGGTTGAATTGTTGTATGCGTTTGAGAGCGGTAATGAAGAAATTAAAAAAATCGCTTCCAGCATGTTAGAAGAAAAAAAGATTAAAAACAACCAGCTTGCTTTCGCTTTAAGCCTTTTTAACGGCGTGTTAGAAAAAATCAATGAAATCGACGCTCTCATTGAACCGCATTTAAAAGACTGGGATTTCAAACGATTGGGGAGCATGGAAAAGGCGATTTTACGCTTAGGAGCGTATGAAATTGGCTTCACGCCCACGCAAAACCCCATCATCATCAATGAATGCATAGAGCTTGGCAAACTCTATGCTGAGCCTAACACCCCTAAATTTTTAAACGCTATCTTGGATTCTTTGAGCAAGAAACTCGCTCAAAAACCCCTGAATTGAGGGTGTTTTATATTTAATGATTTTAAAAAATGATAATAATCACTAGTCGCTAATCACTAAAAAGTGGTTTGGTGGAATTTGAGCGATCGGTAGAAATAAAACTAAAGGAGTAAGTTGTGATTTATGCATTAGCTGTGTTTCTTCCATAGGGTAGCCTTTTCCTTGAGAGGTGGGATTTTTTCGGTTGTATTCAGCTTTATTCTTTGGATCATTCTTGGTTATAATATTTTTGCTATTGTTTTTCCAGAAGGTGGAGTTATATTCAGTATTTATTTGCTTTTAGAGTCATTTTTTATGGGTAGTATTGACTACTTGGTGTTGTTTGGTCATACATGAGAATCAGAGACAAAAAGACATGGAACAACTTATCAATGTCATTATTAAAACAAATTCTGATAAATCTTTACACCAAGAAACACAACAAACAAATGAAGCTAATGATATGAAACAATCTATTAATGAAACCGCTAAAGCAAATTCTAATGAAGCTAGTACAACTCGCATTTTTGTTTGTGTAGTTATTTTCTTTGCGGCCATTATTTTATTAGCTGTTTTTCTTAGAAAAGGAGGTACCAATTAAGCAATAACCAAAGAATTGATGCTAAAAATCCTAGCCACAAGAATTACAAAAAATGATAGCAACCGCTCCAAACCGCTTAACCCTAATTAATCTTTGAGTATAAGAGCAAAAAGTAAAGGTTAGAAAAAATGGGGATAAAAATCCCCCTTTTAGTGTTTAAAAGAATTGATGCTTTAAAGCATGAAATCTATAGAGCTAAGAGCGTTGGGCTTTTGAGTTTAAGCTTTTTTAGAATATTAAGTATAGTTTTAGACAAATGATATTAAAATCAGTAATCACTTTAGAAAAACAGCGATGGAGTGCGAAAAGTCGTTCGTTTTTAACAAGTGATAAAACAATATAAAGGGATAATATGGCATACAAATATGATAGAGACTTGGAATTTTTAAAGCAATTGGAATCTAGTGACTTATTGGATTTGTTTGAGGTGCTTGTTTTTGGTAAAGACGGCGAAAAGAGACACAATGAAAAACTGACGAGTTCAATAGAATACAAAAGGCATGGCGATGATTACGCTAAATACGCAGAAAGAATTGCTGAAGAGTTGCAATACTATGGGAGCAATAGTTTTGCGAGTTTCATTAAAGGTGAAGGAGTCTTATACAAAGAGATCCTGTGCGATGTGTGCGATAAATTAAAGGTTAATTACAACAAGAAAACTGAAACGACTTTAATTGAACAAAACATGCTTTCTAAAATCTTAGAAAGAAGCTTAGAAGAAATGGATGATGAAGAAGTGAAAGAAATGTGCGATGAATTGTCCATAAAAAACACTGACAATTTAAACAGACAAGCCTTAAGCGCAGCGGCTTTAACGCTGTTTAAAATGGGAGGCTTTAAATCTTATCAATTAGCTGTCATTGTTGCGGATGCGGTCGCAAAAACCATTCTAGGACGTGGTTTATCGCTTGCGGGCAATCAAGCACTTACAAGAACTCTGAGCTTTTTAACAGGCCCTGTTGGCTGGATCATTACAGGCGTATGGACGGCGATTGATATTGCAGGGCCGGCTTATAGGGTAACCATACCGGCATGCATTGTGGTCGCCACTTTACGCCTAAAAACACAGCAAGCCGGTGAGGATAAGAAGTCGTTGCAAATAGAATCCATTTAAGCTTTTTTTAGGGAAAAAGGTATAGAATGGAAACCTAGATGCGAAAATGCATCTAGTTTTTATTTTAATTTAAGGGAGACAAAATGAGTAACAGTTGCAACAATCAAAACCACAATCAAAAAGGTGATGCTAAAAATCAAAACAACGAAAGTTGTCAAAAAAATAGCCAAAACCAAGCCAATCAATGCAACGCTAACTACGAGCATAAAAACGATAAAAAATAAGGGTTAAAGGAAGGGGGTTTTTGTGCCAAAAATCAAAGTAGCGTTTCATTAAATCATACCTAAAGAAAAAGTCAATAGTTTCCTACCTTCAAATCAGATTTATCTTATCTAAAATGATAAGCGTATCAAAATATTTTAATTATTATTATTCTCTAGTTGTAAAACCAATAAAGCTCATTGGCATCTGTAGCGCTATTTTTGTGTGCAATTAGCAGGTGCGTTTAAGCCTTTTAAGGGGTTGAGCATGATTTTAAAAAATGATGTTATAACCACTAACCACTAACCACTAATCACTAATCACTAAAAAGGGGGTTTAGTGGGATTTGAGCGAGTGTTAGAAGTAAAATTAAAGGGATTGCATGGCATACAGATACGATAGCGATTTGGAATTTTTAAAGCAATTAAGCTCTAACGATTTGAAAGATTTGTTTGATGTGCTTATTTATGATGAATATGGCGCACCAAGAATGAGTGAAGAATTGCTAAAAATTCAACAGAATACAAAACATATGGTAGTGATTACGCTAAATACCCCAAAAGGATCGCCGAAGAATTACAGTGTTATGGGAGCAATAGTTTTGCGAATTTGTTTAGAGACGAAGGGGTTTTATACAAAGAAATTTTGTGCGATGTGTGCGATCATTTAAAAGTTAATTACAATGAAAAATCTAACGCCTCTTTGATTGAGGAAAACATGCTTGCTAAGATCTTGGAAAAAAGATTAGAAGAGATAAGCGATGAATAGAAGAGGGAAGTTGGTCGTGGGTTAGATATAAAAAACATAGATAGTTTAAACAAACAAACCTTGAATGCAGTCTTTTTGGGTTTGCTCAAAACAGATGGTTTTCATTCCTATCAATTGACCACGAGTATCGCAAGTGCAGTGGCAGGCAAAACTTTAGGGCATGGTTTAAAAGCTGTAGCAAGTAAGATGGTACTCACAAAAACTCTAGGTATTTTAGCTGACCCTATTGGTTGGGCCATTACAGGCACACTAGCAAGTATTAGTCTTGCAGGGCCGGCTTATAGGGTAACCGTGCCAGCATGCTTTGTGGTTGCCGCCTTACGGAAAAAACTAAAAGCGGAACAAGAAGCAAAACAGAAAGTAAATAAAACTAAGAAAATGTGGTATCTGGTTATTGATTTTTGTATTCTCATTGGTCCAGCTATTTTAGCTGTTTTTTCATCAAAAGAGAACACCAATCAAACAATAACGCAAGCATCAACTAGCCCACAAGCGATAGTCCAAAAATTGACGCCAAAAATCCAAGCCCCAAGAACCACAAAAAAGAGTAACAACCACCCTAAAGCACAAAACTATCCCCAAGCAAAAAAGCAACAAGAAAGTGGGGGGTTAAAGAGCGTTAAGAGAGAGGTAAAATCCTTTTAGCGTTTGAGGGAATTGACCGTCTGGAGCATGGCATCAGCGGTTTGAATGCTTTTAGAATTGGCTTCATAAGCCCTTTGAGCAGTGATTAGATCCGTCATTTCTTCTACCAATCTCACATTGCTAAGCTCCAAAAAGCCTTGTCTTAACTTGCCTAATCCTTGAGAATCCGGATTACCCACAATCGCATCGCCGCTAGCGTTGGTGATTGAAAACAGATTATCCCCCATAGAATGAAGCCCCGCCGGATTGACAAAATTAGCCAAAGTGATTTGCCCGATCACATTAGAAGTCGTTTGCAAGCCTTGAGTCACGCTCACCGTGCCATCCACACCGATATTCACTTGCGTGGTGTCTTCAGGTAAAGTGATTTGAGGGATGAGGAGATAGCCCTCGCTCGTTACAAGATTGCCTTGTTCGTCTAGCTTAAAATTCCCACTCCTTGTATAAGCGGTGGTGCCATCAGGCAACTGGACTTGAAAAAAGCCTTTACCCGTAATGGCGACATCTAAATTATTTTCCGTTTCTTTAGGGCTGCCTTGCGAAAACATTTTAGTAATCGCACTAGGACGCACGCCTAAGCCCACTTCCATGCCATTTGGCGATAAAGTCGTGTTGCTTGTGTTGGTGCCAGCGTATTGCATCGCTTGGTAAAACAAGTCGTTAAAATCCGCTCGAGATTTTTTAAACCCGGTGGTATTGACATTAGCGATATTGTTTGAAGTGGTGTCAATATGCGTTTGTTGGGCGAGCATCCCTGAAGTGGCGCTATAGAGAGAGCGGAGCATGATTTTCCCCTTAAACTAAAACTTAACAGCCTAGGATTGTAACAAAAATAAGATTAAATTTGACTAAAACGCTCTTTTTTAACGCTCTCTTTTTTAAGCTCTTGCCTCAAAATAACCGATACTTGACGCTATTGATAAATTTTAGGGCGTTTGATTATAACACTTTCTTTTTGTGTCTGTTCACTCAAAGCGTTTCAACAGCGTTCTTGGCGAAATATTGGCCTTTTCTAAAGGGACAAAGCGCTTTTTTTGATAAGCTTCTAGGCTTGATCGCCCTATCATGGCGGCATTATCGCTGCAAAATTCTAAAGGGGCTAAAACAAGCTTGCAATCAAATTCAGCACACAAGTTTTCAAACGCCTTTCTTAAAGCAAGATTTTGGCTCGCTCCCCCCACAATGCCAAAAATTTTAGGGCGTTTGATTTTAAAATAGCGTTTAGTCTGCTGGATTAAATGCTCAATCGCTGCGCTTTGAAAATGATAGCCAATCTTTTGTTTGAGGCTATCATTCAAATGGGGGGCGTTTTTTTCAACCTCCAAACGCACCGCATTTTTTAAACCTGAAAAACTAAAAGCCGGATTCGGGCTGTTTTTTAAAGGGATAGGGAATATTAAAGGCTCGTTTTGATGCACATAATCAAGGGCTAATTTTTCCACTATGGGGCCCCCTGGATAGCCTAAATCAAGCATTTTGGAAACCTTATCAAAACTCTCCCCAAAGCTATCGTCTAAACTCGTGGCAACGATTTTAATGTCTTCATAACCTCTAGCCTCTAAAATCAAAGAATGCCCCCCAGAGACTAGCAACACGCTTAAAGGCATGCAGGTTTGTTGTTCATTGATAAAGAGCGAATACACATGCCCTCTCAAATGATCTTCTAAAATCAAGGGTAAATTCAAAGACAAGCTCAAGGCTTTTGCCATCATCAAACCTTCTATTAAAGTCACGCTCAAACCTGGCTGATTAGTGATAGCGATGGCTTTAATTTTGGAAAAATCCTTATTCAAGCTTATTTTAATGCGTTCTAATAAGAGCGGCAAATTCTCAGCATGCAAGCGCGATGCAAGCTCAGGCACAACGCCCCCATAAGAGCTGTGGTGCTTTTCTTGAGAGATTTTAAAATGAGCGATGAGCTTAGCGTCCTTTATTCTTGTAAGGGCTAAAGAGCTGTCATCGCAAGAACTTTCAATGCTTAAAATCATTATCTTTATCTTTGGGTGGTGTTTTTGCTTGAATTATACCTTGTTAGCAGCATTCTAAAGCCTTTAAACAAAAACTAAAAAGCGAATTTACAAAAATACCAATGAATAGAAAGCTGGAATTAAATATATGGATCATAATAAAGAGATAAGAACTAAAATTAAAGCTTAAAATAAGCCCCCTTTTTAGAAAAAGCCTTTAAGCTAAATACTTGATCGCATTCAAATAGCTTTTGTTGTTCGCTTTGTTTTGATAAGCAATATCAAACGCTGTGCCATGGTCAGTGGAAGCGCGTAAAATGGGGGCGTTCAAACTCACATTAATGCTTTCATCAAAATAGAGCGCTTTTAAAGGGGCTAGCCCCACATCATGGCTCATGCTCACATAAAAAGGGGTTATTTTGCGTTTATTAGGGGCAAAAGCGCTATCAGCGGGCAAAGGCCCTAAAAAGCATTCAAAACCTAGCGTTTGGTTGCTCTTTTGAATGGCCTTTAAAATCTTTTCATCTTCTTTCCCGAACAAGCCCTCTTCGCCCGCATGGGGGTTAAAACCACACACTTGAACGATTTTAGCTTGAGTGCTTTTTTGAAACGCTAACAAAAACCGGACTAACGCTTCCACTTGAATGAGTTTAGAAACCTCCCCTAAAGGCACATGGTCGCTAAATAGCCCCACAAAGAGTTTAAAACACCCAAGCATCATGATAATTTGACGCTCTTTATAGCGTTGTTTTAAAAAATCGGTATGCCCCACAAAAGGGATTTGAGCTTGTTGCCATGCGAGTTTGTTGATAGGCAAAGTGCAAATGCCATCCACTTCTTTATCATCCGCTAACTCGCAAGCCTTTTTAAAACTCTCAAAACTATACGCCCCGCTTTGAGCACTGACTTTGCCTATCGTGTTAGAATTCAATAAGGGTAAGGGGGAATTGATAGCGATTGCGTTAAGCGTTTTAGCTTCATAAGCGTTATTAAGCAATTGATTGGCCCGCTCTAAAAGCTCGCCATCAATGAGATACAACGGTTCACAAAGCACGCTCACTTCCTTATGGCTTTTTAAAATCAATTCCAAGCCTACGCCTTGAACATCCCCACAACTGATCGCAATTTTCTTTTTAGCCATTATCGTTTAATGAGTTGCGCCATTTCTAAAATCGCTTTTTCTAAGCCCACTAAAACCGCTTTTGAAATCACGCTATGACCGATATTAAGCTCTCTTAAAGAGGGGATTTTTAACAATTCTTTCACATTAGAATAATTCAACCCATGCCCTGCGCATGCTGTAATGCCCATAAAAAACGCTTCCTTACTCATTCTTCTTAATTGCAAAAAGGCGTTGTGCAATTCTTCTTTCAGTTCTTTAGGTCTTTTGTCTTTGAGCGCACTAATGGCATGGATTTGATTGTTAGCGTTAGAGTGTAGAGCGTTGTGCAAATTCGCATACACCCCAGTGTGGAACTCCACTTGCTTGACTTGATGCTCCCTTGCAAAATGCAGGGCGTCTTTTAAAGGATCAATAAACAAAGACACTTCAATGCCTTGATTGCGATACGCTCTAATCACCTCTTCTAAACCCTTTAATGAACAATCCAATCCCCCCTCTGTCGTAACCTCATTTCTGTTTTCAGGCACGATTGTAACCTTACTTGGCTTATTTTTTAAAGAGCATAAAAAATCAGTGATTTCAGCATTGATAGAGCATTCAATATTGATAGGCAAAGGGCTTATTTCAAGCAGCTTCAAAACATCTTCATTTTGAATGTGCCGTTTGTCTTCCCTCAAATGAATGGTGATTAAATCCACTTTATGGGTGTTTTTAGCGATAAATAGGGCTTCTAAAATCTCAGGCTCATAAGTTTTTCTTATCTCTCTTAAAGTAACAATGTGATCAATATTCAATCCAAAACGCATGACTATCCTTTATTTTATAATAATGATTTTTGAAATTGTAACATAAAACCCACCTCATTACACCTAATAAGATTTTATCATCAAGCTATCTTTTGCTATAATACCCAAAACAAAATGCCAATTAAATCCAATAAAAAGTGTTGTGGGTGCTATATTTTCTAACCAGTCTCTTCATTTGCTCTTTGATTGTTTTGTGGTCTAAAAAATCCACGCTCTTTGTGGATAACGCTAACAAAATACAAGGCTTTCATCATGCAAGAACCCCACGAGCCGGGGGGCTTGGGATCTTTCTTTCTTTTGCGTTGGCTTGTTATTTTGAACCTTTTGAAATGCCTTTTAAGGGGTTTTTTGTTTTTTTGGGGCTGTTGTTAATCTTTTTAAGCGGTTTTTTAGAAGACATTAACCTTTCACTCAGCCCTAAAATACGCCTTATTTTGCAAGCCGTAGGGGTTATTTGCATCATCTCATCAACGCCTTTAGTGGTGAGCGATTTTTCGCCCCTTTTTAGCTTGCCTTATTTTGTTGCTTTTTTATTCGCAATTTTTATGCTAGTGGGCATCAGTAATGCTATTAATATCATTGACGGGTTTAACGGACTTGCATCAGGGATTTGCACGATTACGCTTTTAGTCATTCATTATATAGACCCTAGCAGTTTGTCTTGTTTGCTGGCTTACATGGTGCTTGGGTTTATGGTGTTAAATTTCCCTTTAGGAAAGATTTTTTTAGGCGATGGGGGGGCGTATTTTTTGGGTTTGGTGTGCGGGATTTCCCTTTTAAATTTGAGTTTAGAGCAAAAAATCAGCGTGTTTTTTGGGCTCAATTTAATGCTTTATCCGGTCATAGAGGTGCTTTTTAGTATCCTTAGGCGCAAAATAAAACGCCAGAAAGCCACCATGCCGGATAATTTGCATTTGCACACCCTTTTATTCCAATTCTTGCAACAACGCTCTTTAAATTACCCCAACCCTTTATGCGCGTTTATCCTTATTCTATGCAACCTGCCTTTTATTTTAATAAGCGTCTTTTTTCGCTTAAACGCTTACGCGCTCATTGTCATTAGCCTGGTCTTTATCGCATGCTATTTAATGGGTTATGCTTATTTGAATAGGCAAGTTTGCGTTTTAGAAAAACGAGCGTTTTAATGAAAAAGCTCAAAAGTCTTTTTTTGAGTCTGCTCTTATGGGTATATCCTTTAAGGAGTGAACCGATCAATGAGGGGGCATACATTTTAGAAGAGATTGGCGATGTGCTTAGGTTTTTGCCTATTTTTGTAGGCACGGTCAGTTTGGCGATGCGCGATTATAGAGGTTTAGGGGAATTAGCGGTCGGCACATTAGTCACTCAAGGAGTGATTTATGGCCTTAAAGGAGCTTTTAGCACCGCCCATAAAGATGGGGCTAGAGTGGAATTCGCTAAACGCCCGTGCTGTAATTCTTGGAGAGGCATGCCAAGCGGGCATGCTGGGGGGGCGTTTAGTGCGGCCGGGTTTGTGTATTACCGCTACGGGTGGAAACCGGCTCTTCCTGTGATCGCTCTTGCAATACTCACTGATGCCAGCAGAGTGGTGGCAGGACAACACACGATCTTGCAAGTTACGATCGGCAGCCTTATCGCATGGGGGTTTGCTTATTTATTCACTTCACGCTACAAACCTAAGCAATGGATGCTCTATCCTGAAATCTCTAGCGATTTTAAGGGCAGTAGCCGCTATGGGGTGAGCTTTTCTTATCAATGGTAAAGGGATAAAGTGCTAAAAAAGTTACTACTCATTTTGCTCTTTTTAGGGTTTTTAAGAGCGGAAGGCGAACATTATGAAATCATCGTTGAGCTTTCAAAGGCTTTTTTGAAAGCCAAAGACGCTTTTATGGCGATCGATAGAACCTATAAAACCTGTGTAAAAACCGGGCATGATCGCACTCAAATACGCCTTCAAAGCGCTTTTTTAGAGAATTTGTCTCAAACAGAACAGCAATTTGATGATTATTTTGAGAAGGATTTTAAAAGCACAGAAGTTTTAAAAACCCTGCTTAAAGACATCCAATCGTTAGAAAAAACTTCCAACAAGCTTGCATGCATTACCCCAAAAAACGCTAAAAATTTTGAAATTTTAGAGGGAGCGGTAACGCAAATCATAGATTTAGAAAAACAGATGGATAAATTTATCAATAAAAACTAACATGAGCTATGATATAGTTTATTTCTACAAAATCTCCAAGGAAAATTGATGCAACATGAGATCCCTATTGCCTTTGCCTTTGATAAAAACTACCTAAAAACAGGGGCTGTGGCTCTCTACTCTTTATTGCATGCCCATCGTGCAGTTGAAGGGGTACTTTTTAGTATCTATGTATTCTATAGCGGTTTAAATGAAGATGATTTAAACAGACTCCAAGAAACCATCAAGCCTTTCAAACATTTTGCCACTTTGAAATGCCAAGATATTAGCGCCACTCTTGATTCTTTGCCCACCATCACGGATAGTGCATGGGTTAATCGTTATTCCAGAATGATTCTGGTCAAATACCTTCTCCCTAGTTTATTCCCCCAATATAGCAAAATGATTTGGTCTGATGTGGATGTGGTCTTTTGCAGAGCTTTCGCTGATGATTTTATCGCTTTAGATATAAGCGAATCTTTTCATTTGAGTGGTGTGATAAGTTTAGTATCACAATCAGTTACAGAGGGGTTTTGGTTTTGCAATTTGGATTATATGCGCAAAAACTCCTTTAGCGAACAAGTCTTAGAAAAATTTAAAATTCAATTAATGCGTCCATATTTTAAAGAACCTACATTGATACACCATTTGCATGCTTATATTAAAGAACTTCCCTTACACTATTGTGTTTTGCCTTATTATTATCAAGAAGAACTTGACGATTTGCGGCATAAAGCTTCCTCACCCATTCGGTTTGAAATCATCCATCAAGACAAACCCAATGAATTTATCTATCGCCAGCAAATCCCCTATGAGATCTCTCAAATTCAAGACATTCTTTCAAACCCTATTATCATGCACTATGAATCCGATAAAGATGCTCTTGGAATCTACAATGGCAAACCTTGGGAGTTCCCTTTGGGGAACCAATACCACCTGTGGTTAGAGATGCTTGCACACACCCCATTTTGGAAAGACTTCACTCTAGAAATACAAAAAAAACGCATAGAATACCGAGATATTGCTCAAAAAATCCATTATTTTTCTCAAGATAAGTGTCTCTATGAAGTGAGCATACGATCCATTAAAGTTTTTGCATCCCATTACTATAATTTAGTGGTTAAAGAACGATGGTCTAAACCGATAAAAACTTTCTTTCAAAAAATTTTTTTCAAAAAAAAGTTCTAATTTGTTGGAGTCACAGGGCGAAACCAAACCCCTAATACTTATGCTTCCTTAGGTGCTTCACCACATAATCCCCCACGCTTTGAATGATTTGCACTAAAACAATAATCACAACCACCGCATAAAAAAGCACATCGCCCCTATAACTTTGATAGCCAATCCTAATGGCTAAATCCCCCAAGCCCCCAGCCCCTAACGCTCCCGCCATAGCCGAATAGCCTATTAAAGAAATTAAGGTGATGGTGATATTATTCGCTAAAGAGGGCAAGCTCTCTAAAAGCATCATCTTAATGACTTCCAAATGAGACGCTCCCAAACTTAAAGTGGTTTCAATTTTGCCATGCTCTACTTCCATTAAAGAATTTTCAAAAAGCTTTGCGACAAAAGGAATGGCTGAAATGGCTAGCGGGATAATGCTCGCGCTAGAGCCAATGCTTGTGCCAATCAAAAAGCGCGATAAAGGCAGGAGCAAAATAATGAGAATGATAAAAGGGAAAGAGCGAGTCATGTTGATAGAAGTGTCTAAAATTTTATGCAAAAGGGGTTTGTTTAACAAATGCCCTTTTTTACTCACTAACAATAAAACCCCCAAAGGCAAGCCAAAAACAACCGCCAAAAAGCTCGCCACAAACACCATATAAAGCGTTTCTAGCGTGGCTTGAATAAGCATTTGAGAAATCATTTTAATCCTTTAATTTTTCCACTTGTAAGCCTAAAGCGTTTAGATACTCTAAAGCCCTTTGAGTCTCTGCAGTATTGCCTAAAAACCGCACCACTAAATACCCTATATCTTTAGTCGTAAGCTCTTCAACATTGCTTGAAATGATACTCACATCTATTTTAAAACGCCTGATCAAATTAGAAATGATCGGCTCGTCTAAATGCTCCCCTAAAAACACGATGCGATAAATGTCTTGCGGTTTTTGATCCCCATGCTCGTTTTTGATGCCAAGCAATTCTTTAGTAACGGCATGTTTAGGGTTAGCAAAAATTTCTTCTACCGAGCCTCTTTCCACAATTTCGCCGCTGCTGATCACACACATTTGATTGCACAATTCTTTAACCACTTCAATCTGGTGCGTGATGAAAACAATACTTAAATTAAGCTTTTTTTGAATACCGCTTAAAAGCGTTAAAATAGAATGCGTGGTTTTAGAATCCAATGCGGATGTGGCTTCATCGCAAAGCAATAAATCAGGGCAATTCGCTAAACTCCTAGCAATGGCCACTCTTTGTTTTTGCCCACCGCTTAGCTGTTTAGGGTAAAAATGCATTTTATCTTCTAGCCCCACTAATTCCAACAATTCATGCACCCTTGATTTGATCTTGGTTTTTTCCCATCGGGCGATTTCTAAAGCGAAAGCGACATTTTCAAACACATTTTTAGCGCTCAATAAATTGAAATGCTGGAAAATCATGCCTATTTTTTGGCGCGCTTTTTGCAATTCTTTAGGCTTTAATTCCAACAGATTGACTCCATTGACTAAAACTTCGCCAGAACTGGGGCGCTCCAAGCAATTAATCAGGCGAATGAGCGTGGATTTCCCTGCCCCTGAATAGCCTATCACGCCTAAAATACCGCCTTTTTTTAATTCCAGATTCACGCCTTTTAGGGCATGAAACCCGTTTTCATAAATCTTTTCAATGTTTTTTAGTTCTACTATCATCGTTTTAACTTTATATCTTGCTCACTTGGACATTTGCGCGTTATTTTCCACGCTATTGAGCCATAAAAACACCTGCACCACGCTTTCATACAATTCTTCAGGTATCGCGCAATCTAATTCCACCTTTAAAAGCGAATCCACCAGCATGGGGTTAGAAAAGAGCGCTATATCGTATTCTTTAGCTTTTTGAATGATCCTTTTAGCCGCTTCGCCCACCCCGCTTGCGATCACTTTTGGGGCATGATCTTGCCCTATGTTATAAGCTAGAGCGGCGGCTTTTATGGTTTTATTCATCTAATACCCTAAAGTCAAAGAGTCGGCGTCATTCCAAGAGAAATTTTTCTCAAGCCCTTTTGTTTTTTTCAAAATAGACGCAACGCTGCGCACTAGCATGTCCGTTTCAACATTCACGCGCCGTTTGAGTTTATAAGTCTTAAAAAGGGTGTTTTCTAAAGTGTAAGGGATAATCGTTAGCCAAAACCCTTTTTCTTCTACCTTGCTTAAAGTCAAACTCACCCCATCAACTGCAATAGAGCCTTGCTCAACGCACAATAAAAGCGTTTCTTTAGAAGCACTGATAAAAAAATCCACTTGATTAGAATACTGAATGATTTTTTCAATCACCCCAATAGCGTCAATATGCCCTTGTACAAAATGCCCATCCAAACTCGCATCGGCTTTTAGGGCTGGCTCAATATGGACTAAATCCTTGTAATTTTCTAACGCTACGCTGTTTTGGGTTTTTTGGCTCAATTCCACGCTAAAATGCGTTTTTGAACTTTCTATGGCGGTCAAACACGCCCCGTTAATCGCAATGCTATCGCCAAGCTTGGGATTGAGATCGCTCTCTATACTTAAAATATTGTTTTGGAAACTTTTTACTCTAGCTATTTGATGGATTATGCCGCTGAACATCGTTAATGATTACTTTCCTCATGTTAGAATGCTTAATTATTATAACATATTAAATAAAACCATAGGATAAAAGCATGTTTATTGATACGCATTGCCATTTGGATCATAGGGATTATGAAAACGATTTAGAAGAAGTGTTAAAAGAAAGCTTAGAAAAAGGCGTTACTCAATGCGTGATTCCGGGCGCGGACATGAAAGATTTGAATAGAGCGGTAGGAATTAGCGAAAAATTTGAAGGCGTGTTTTTTGCCATAGGCGCTCACCCTTATGATGTGGAAAGCTTTGATGAAAGTTTGTTTGAAAAGTTTGTTGAGCATCAAAAATGCGTGGCGATAGGCGAATGCGGACTGGATTACTACCGCTTGCCTGAATTGAATGAAAGAGAAAATTATAAAAGCAAGCAAAAAGAAATTTTTACAAAACAGATTGAATTTTCTATCCAACACAACAAGCCCTTGATTATCCACATCAGAGAGGCGAGTTTTGATAGTTTGAATATTTTAAAAAGCTATCCTAAGGCTTTTGGGGTGTTGCATTGCTTTAACGCTGATGGCATGCTTTTGGAGCTAAGCGATCGTTTTTATTATGGGATAGGAGGGGTTAGCACTTTTAAAAACGCTAAAAGACTGGTAGAGATTCTGCCTAAAATCCCTAAAAACAGGCTTCTTTTAGAAACGGATTCGCCCTATTTGACCCCACACCCTTTTAGAGGCACCAGAAATAGCCCTACTTATATCCCTTTAATCGCTCAAAAAATTGCCGAAATCATCAACTTAGAGACTGAAGAGCTCGCTTCTTTAAGCACGCATAACGCTCAAACGCTCTTTAGTTTCCCCTAAAATGGGGCTGTGTTAGAAAGCGTTATTCAAGTTTAGTTATAATTAGAGCCATTATTAAACTTATCAAATAATTAGGATTTTAAAAAAGAATGAAATATTTTAATACCAAATGGTTGTTTTTTTTAATGACTCATTGGCTTTTATTAGCTTCTTTAAGCCACGCTAAGATCGCTTTTGAGTCCAATATTGACACCAAAGTGCTAGAGGCTTTTGGGGTTAATGCGGGCTTTTTATCTCAAATGCCAAACGCTTTAAAAAAAATGAATGAAAAAGAAGAATGGAAAAGGCTCGTCAAAAGGTTTGACGCAAATTACCAGTTCATCCCTATCATTAAAAACATGCTAATAAAAGCGAGCGTTCCGCAAGAATTTTTGTTTTTAGCGATGGCAGAGTCTCATTTTTCATCAAGGGCTTATAGCAGGAAAAAAGCGGTAGGGATTTGGCAATTCATGCCAAACACGGCTAAAGAATTAGGGCTTAAGGTCAATCATTACATTGATGAAAGAAGAGATCCCATTAAAAGCACTCAAGCGGCGATCACTTATTTGAAACGGCTTTACAAACAAACCGGGGAGTGGTATTTGGTCGCTATGGCGTATAATTACGGCTTACGCAAGGTTCAAAACGCCATTAAAGCCGCCGGCACTTCGGACATTAAGATTTTGTTGGATGAAGATAAAAAATACCTCCCTAAAGAAACACGAGAGTATATCCGCTCCATTCTAATCCTGGCGTTAAAGTTCAACAGCCTAGACAATCTCAAAGATAAAGAATATCTGCTCAATCGTGGGGCGAGGGTGAGTTTAGTGGGCGTCCCGTTTAAAAGGCACACTTCTTTAGTTCAAGTGGCTAAAAATTTAAACTTGAGTTTAGAAACCTTAAAATCCTACAACCACCAATTCCGTTATAACATTCTGCCTTCTAAAGACCCCACCTACACCATTTATATCCCTTATGAAAAACTCGCCCTTTTCAAACAACGCCAGCTCAAACAAAATAAAAACATTCAAGCTAGTTTAAAAAGCCCTTTTATCACCCATGTGGTCTTGCCTAAAGAAACCTTATCTTCTATCGCTAAACGCTATCAAGTCAGTATTTCCAGTATTCAATTAGCCAATAATCTCAAAGATTCTAATATTTTTATCCACCAGTGCTTAATCATCCCCACCAACAAAAAATTACTCGCTACAAGGGAATTTTAATGGGTTTGGCGTTGGAAAAAGTTTGTTTTTTAGGCGTTATTTTTTTGATTAGTGCTTGTGCGGTTAAAAAAGAGGGGGTAAAGAATTTGTCTTACAAGCATGAAAGCTTGCGCGCTTATGAAAACGCTAAAGACTATGACCCAACAACCAAAAAAGCCACCTATAAACGCAATTTTTTTGAACGCCATTTCAAACGCCACTCCAATTCGCAAGATGGCAACACAAAAGATCAGCCGCTAGATAACGGCATGCGCGATTCTAGCGCGATCCAAAGAGCCACCATGCGCCCTTATCAAGTGGGGAACAAGTGGTATTATCCCACTAAAGTGGATTTGGGCGAAAAATTTGATGGCATTGCGAGCTGGTATGGCCCCAGTTTCCATGCCAAAAAAACCAGTAATGGGGAAATTTATAACATGTATGCCCACACCGCCGCGCACAAGACTTTACCCATGAACACCGTGGTGAAAGTCATCAATGTTGAAAACAATTTAAGCACCATTGTGCGCATCAACGATAGAGGACCTTTTGTGAGCGATCGCATCATTGATTTGTCTAATGCGGCCGCTAGGGATATTGACATGGTTAAAAAAGGCACAGCCAGCGTGCGTCTCATTGTTTTGGGTTTTGGTGGGGTTATCTCCAATCAATACGAACAAGCCTTTAACGCTAACTCTTCAAAGATCTTACACAAGGAATTTAAAGTCGGCGAGAGCGAAAAAAGCGTGAGCGGAGGGAAATTTTCTTTGCAAATGGGGGCTTTTAGAAACCAAATGGGTGCTCAAACTTTAGCGGATAAATTGCAAGCAGAGAATCCAAATTACAGCGTCAAGATCGCTTTTAAAGACGATCTATATAAAGTTTTAGTTCAAGGGTTTCAAAGCGAAGAAGAGGCTAGGGATTTTATGAAAAAATATAACCAGAATGCGGTTTTAACGAGAGAATGATTAAGTTATTGCTTTTAGATGTGGATGGCACGCTCACAGATGGGTCGTTGTATTTTGATGAAAATTTTCACGAGATCAAGGCTTTTAATGTCAAAGACGGGCTTGGCATGACGCTATGGCAAAAATTAGGTAAAAAAATCGCTATCATTACAGGAAGAACTTCAATAATGGTCAAAAAACGCATGGAGAGTTTAGGCGTTCAGTTGGTTTTTATGGGCGTTGAAAATAAAAGCGTGGTTGTGGAGCGGCTCAAAAAAGACTTGCAATTAAACGCACAAGAAATCGCATGCGTAGGCGATGATTATAACGATTTAGGCATGTTTAAGGCATGCACTTTGAGTTTCGCTCCGTTTGATGCGCACCCCTTGCTTAAAAGCAAGGCCTATAAAGTGTTACAAAACTCAGGGGGTAAGGGGGCTGTTAGGGAAGCGATTGATTATCTTTTAACATTAGAAGGCTTGCAAAATGAAGCGCTCAAGCTTTACCTCTAATAGTGTTTTAAACTTTTTTGTGGTTTTATCTTTCATCACGATAGGGTTAGTTTTTTTCTTTTTGCGTTCCCAACCCACTAGCGTGGTCTCTAAAGAAAATATCCCTAAAATTGAATTAGAAAATTTTAAAGCGTTTCAAGTCAACGATAAAATCCTTGATCTGTCCATAGAGGGCAAAAAAGCTCTGCAATACGATGATTACGAGATCTTTTTTAATTCTCAAATCAAGCGCTATGATGAAGACACGATAGAAAGCGTTGAATCCCCTAAAGCCAAACGGCAGCAGGATTTGTATTTCTTCCCTAATGGGGTTACTTATAAAAGAAGCGATGATTCTAGTTTTTGGAGTGAAACAGGGATTTACAACCATAAAGAGCAAAATTTTAAAGGCAAGGGCCGTTTCATTCTCACTTCAAAGGATAGCAAGGTTGAAGGGCTTGACATTTCTTATTCGCATGCTCTAGCCATTGTTGAAGCTCAAAGCATTCAAGCGTATTTATTTTTAGATGAAATCAAACAAAGCCAGAAAGAAAAGAAAAAATTCCCCACTTTCAAAGGAGAGTTTTAATGCGTTGGTGGTGTGTTCTTGTGTGTTGTTTGAGCTTTTTAAGCGTGATGAGCGCTCAAAAAACAGAGAATAAAGGTTTGAAAAAAGAAAGAGAGCTTTTAGAAATTACCGGCAACCAATTTGTAGCGAACGACAAAACAAAAACCGCCGTTATTCAAGGCAATGTGCAGATCAAAAAAGGTAAAGACCGGTTGTTTGCGGATAAGGTGAGCGTGTTTTTAAACGATAAACGAAAGCCAGAGCGCTATGAAGCCACAGGGAACACGCATTTTAACATCTTTACAGAGGATAATCGTGAAATCAGCGGGAGCGCTGACAAGCTCATTTATAACGCGCTGAATGGGGAATACAAGTTATTGCAAAATGCGGTGGTTAGAGAAGTGGGGAAATCTAATGTCATCACCGGCGATGAGATCATTTTAAACAAAACTAAGGGTTATGCTGATGTGTTGGGGAGCGCGAAACGGCCCGCTAAATTTGTGTTTGATATGGAAGATATTAATGAAGAAAATCGTAAGGCTAAATTGAAGAAGAAAGGCACTAAGGAAAAACCATGATCGCCATTAAAGACGCTCATTTTCTCACTTCTTCTAGCCAACTTTCGCAATGCCCTGCGAGCTTGACTTCTGAAATGGTCATTTTAGGGCGCAGCAATGTAGGTAAAAGCTCGTTTATTAATACCTTGTTAGGAAAAAATCTCGCCAAAAGTTCAGCAACGCCTGGAAAAACCCGTTTAGCGAATTTTTTTTCCACCACTTGGGAAGATAAAGAAAACGCCTTAATAACAACTTTTAATGTGATTGATTTGCCCGGGTTTGGCTACGCTAAAGTTTCTAAAAGCTTGAAAAAAGAATGGGAGGGGTTTTTATGGGAATTGTTAAGCGTTAGGGTTTCTATCAAACTTTTTATCCATTTAGTGGATGCGCGCCATTTGAATTTAGAAATTGATAAAAACGCTAAAGAAAATATTCAAGCCCTTTTAAGGCCCGATCAAGCCTACCTTGCTCTTTTTACGAAATTTGACAAGTTGAATAAAAACGAGCAACACCGCCTTTTTTTAAACGCCCCTAAACCTTTTTTAATCAATACTATCCGTTTTAACGCCCTTTCTTCAAAATACCCAACCCTTGAAGTAGTGCGCCAAACCCTTTTGAAATATTTGCTCACTAGCCCTTTATAAGCCACAAAACCATGCTCTCTTTAAAACAAGATTCCTTTTTTTTCTTATGTTTAGGGATCTTTGGTTTTTATTTTTATAGCCTTTTGAGAGACTTAATGCCTTTTTTACCCCCAATGATTGGGTTTTTATTCTTGTTTTATGCGAAAAAATACGATCATCTTTTACCCAGTTTGAGCGTGTTTGGTTGTTTGTTTTGGTTTGAGAGCATGCATTTAAAGACTTTAGGCGTTTTAGCTTTGCTGTTTTTAATCTACCATCAAATCGTCTATAAAAACTCTTTAAAGTTTTTTAATGACGGCTTTTTATTCAAAACCTTGCATGTTTTTTTAGTTTATTACCTTTATTTATCGCGCTTTTTTTCTGTGTCCTTGAGTTTGAAAATACTCAGCTTTCTCGCTCTTTTTGCTTTAATAGAGAGTGCTTTGTGGGGTTTGTATGAAAAATCTTCGCTATAAACTTTTGCTCTTTGTTTTTATAGGGTTTTGGGGGTTATTGGTTTTAAACTTATTTATTTTAAGCGTTAAAAATCAAGAATACTATGAAAAACTGGCTGAACGAAACATGACTAAAAAGGAATTTTTAGTCCCTACAAGGGGCAATATTACAGACAGAAACCATGCGTTTTTAGCCACTAATGAATTGGTGTTTGGCGTGTTTTTGCCCAGCAGATTGAAACAAAAAGAGCTTTTAGAAAAAATTGAAATAATCCAAAAGTTTTTCCCTAACTTTTCCAAAGAAACGCTTTTAAACAATTACCAAAAAGAAAATTCGCTTTATAACCATAACCTCATTAAAGTAGTTGGCTTCATTCCTTATGCTGCCATGCAACCTCTTTATACCAAACTCATCCAAACCCAAGGCATTTTTGCACTCCCTTTAGACAAGCGCTACTACCCCAATAACGCTTTAGCTTCGCATGTTTTAGGCTATGTGGGGGTGGCAAGCTTGCAAGATTTAAAAGACGATGAAGAGAATCAATACAGCCAGATTGTGGGCAAAACCGGCATTGAAAAAGAATACAACAAGCTTTTACAAGGCAAGGTGGGCTATAAAATCATGCGCGTCAATGCGCTCAATCAAGAATTAGCCACCTTAGAAGTAATGCCACCGAGCGCCAACAACCACTTGCAATTGAGTTTGGACAAACGCTTGCAAAAAGAAGCGGACAAGCTCTTTGAAAATAAAAGGGGGGCTATTTTAGTGATGGATGCAGAAAATGGGGAATTGCTCGTTGCAGGAAGTTACCCTGAATACAATTTGAACGATTTTGTAGGCGGGATCAGTCAAGATAAATGGCAAAAACTTCAAGATGATATTTATAATCCCCTACTAAACCGCTTCGCTAACGCCTTGTATCCGCCGGGATCTGTGGTTAAAATGGGCGTGGGCTTGAGCTTTTTAGAAAACCTTAATATCACAGAAAACACCACCATACCCACCCCGCCTTTTATTGAAGTGGGTAAGCGCAAATTCAGAGACTGGAAAAAAACAGGGCATGGCAATTCTAATTTGTATAAAGCCATTAGGGAGTCCGTGGATGTGTATTTTTATAAGTTTGGACTTGAAATCTCTATAGAAAAACTCTCTAAAACCTTAAGGGAAGTGGGCTTTGGGGAAAAAACGGGCGTTGATTTGCCGAATGAATTTGTAGGGATTGTGCCGGATAATTTGTGGAAACTCAAACGCTTCAATCAAGATTGGCGCGTTGGGGACACGCTCATTACCGCTATTGGGCAAGGCTCTTTTTTAGCTACGCCCTTGCAGGTTCTAGCCTACACGGGACTCATTGCTACGGGCAAACTGGCAACGCCTCATTTTGCTATCAACAACCAACAACCGCTCAAAGATCCCCTAAATAGCTTTCAAAAAAAGAAGCTCCAAGCCTTAAGAGTGGGCATGTATGAAGTGTGTAACCATAAAGACGGCACCGCTTATCATTCCACAAGGGGTTCTAAGGTTACTTTAGCGTGTAAAACCGGCACCGCACAAGTCGTGGAAATCGCTCAAAACACCATCAATCGCATGAAAGAAAAGGATATGGAATATTTCCATCGATCCCATGCGTGGATTACTGCATTTTTGCCTTATGAAAAACCCAAATACGCTATCACTATTCTAGTAGAACATGGGGAAGGGGGTTCAAAACTAGGAGGCTTGTTGGTGAAAATGAGCAATAAACTCTATGAGCTTGGCTATCTTTAATAAAATTGTAAATCTTTTCAAAAACGCAACCCCCTAAACGCTAAAAACCATAGCCAACTTGTTTCCAACCCATTTTAGCGCTCTATAATTCAGTCTAACGGGTGGTTTAAAACTGGCCTTTATTGGAAAAATTCTAAAAGCGTAACTTTAATGAGATTTAGGCTTGCTGTATTTTGGCTTTATTCTGATCGCATATTGACAGCTAAAGTTTTGTTTAATATTTTTAAAAAATGGGGTTTTAGTTAGCTTCATCGTTTTGATTTGATCATTATTTTCTTAAAAGGATAGGGGGTTATTTTGCACCATTTCCCCCTTAAGCAATAACGCTTTTAGGAAATTATCGCTTGATTAGCACAAGCTCTTTTCGTTTTATTTTAAAAATACTTTTAGCGTTTTTAACACTCAATGAGAAAAAAGCGTTTTATTAGCGCCTAAAACGCCCCCCATTCATCCTAAAGATGCATTTTGCCTAGCTTAAAAAGCCGGGATAATCGCCCCCTTATAGGTATCTAAAATAAATTTCCTGGTCTTTTCACTCTGCAAAGCTTCAATCAGCGCTTTTATGGCTTCATCTTGCGCGTTATCCTCACGAGCGGCTACAAGATTGGCATAAGGCGAGTCCTTGTCTTCTGAGAATAAGGCTCCGGTGAGTTTTGCTTGCAAGGCATAATTCCCTGTTACAATAGCCCCATCCACATCCCCTAAAACTTTAGGCAATAATGCGGCTTCTAAAGGCTTGATTTTGATGTTGTAAGGATTTTTGACAATATCAAACTCCGTAGCGTATAGATTGCTTGGGTCTTTGAGAGCGATAATCCCTTGTTTATGCAGTAAAATCAACGCCCTGCCTTGATTGCTCGGATCATTTGGCACGGCAATCACTGAGCCTTTTTTAAGGTTTTTAATGTCCGTGATTTTTTGAGAATAAAATCTTAAAGGCTCCACATGGATATTAGCTAAACCAATGAGATGCATTTTTCTGTCCAGATTAAACCGATCCAAATAAGGGCGGTGTTGGAAGTAATTCGCGTCCAAAGAGCCGTCATTGAGCGCTAAATTAGGTAACACATAATCCGTAAAAGACACGATCACCAATTTGATCCCTTTTTCTTTCAAATCATCCACGACTGATTGCAAGATTTGCGCATGCGGCACAGGGTTAGCGCCCACTTTAAGCTCACGAGTGATTTTGTGGTTTTCTTTTTTTTCTTTGTGGTGTTTGGCGTCTAAGAGATTAAAAAAACCTAAAACAATAGCAGTTACGCAAATAACACGCTTGAATATATTCATAAAAACCCCTTTATTAAAAAAATTAATTCAAAAATTATAAAAAGATAAAACGATGCGAAAATTTTAGAAACTGGCAAAGAATAAAAAGAAAAGGATTCAACCAAGAAAAACGGAGTTTCTCTTGATCAAACAGCGAACTAAACCATTAAAGGTTAATGGAATTTTCTTTAAGATATTCTGCAACGCCTTTATGGGTAGCTTTCATGCCTTTATCGCCTTTTCTCCAACCTGCTGGGCATACTTCACCATGTTCTTCAAAGTGTAAGAGAGCGTCTACCATGCGAAGCATTTCATCTGCATTCCTACCTAATGGCAAGTCATTGATCACTGCGTGTCTTACTTTCATGTTTTTGTCAATCAAAAAAGCTCCTCTCAAAGCGACCGCTTCTTCAAACAGCACATCATAGTCTCTAGAAATGCTCTTAGTAATATCAGCCACCATAGGGAAAGTTACTTGACCAATACCGCCTTTATCTACAGGGGTGTTTTTCCACGCATAATGGACTTGTTCGCTATCAATAGACACGCCAATCACATTAAAGCCTTTTTCTTGGAAGTCTTTCACTCTTTTGTCAAACGCAATGATTTCTGTAGGGCATACAAAAGTAAAATCTTTTGGCCAAAAGAAAAGAACCGCACCGCTCTTACCTAAATTTTTAGAAAGCTCAAAGTGTTCATCAACCTCATTGTTTCCTAAAACAGCAGGTGCTTTGAAATCTGGGGCAAGTTTTGTAACTAACATATACAACTCCTTAAGTGTTTTAAAATTTTGTTGGATCAAAATTAAACCCAAAATAGATTTAATTTATCGTGCTTTCCACTCAATCGGTGGAAACATGGTGGAGTATATTCTTAAAAAGTTAATGAAAAAATATTTTCTTTAATATTTTAGGATTTTGTGAAAAATAGTTTCATTTTTACTGCTTGTATTTCCTTAATGGTGTTATAATCGCTTTATAAATCATACAAAAAGGATCGTCATGTTAGTCACTCGCTTTAAAAAAGCTTTCATTTCTTATTCTTTGGGCGTGCTTGTCGCTTCATTGTTATTGAATGTGTGCAACGCTTCAGCACAAGAAGTCAAAGTCAAGGATTATTTCGGGGAGCAAACGATAAAGCTTCCTGTTTCTAAAATGATCTACTTGGGTAGCTTTGCAGAAGTGCCTGCTATGTTCAACACTTGGGATAGAGTTGTAGGCGTTTCGGATTACGCTTTTAAATCTGATATTGTTAAAGCCACTCTCAAAGATCCCAAACGCATTAAATCCATGAGCAGCGATCATGTGGCGGCATTGAATGTAGAGCTTTTAAAAAAGCTTAGCCCTGATCTGGTTGTAACCTTTGTGGGCAACCCTAAAGCGGTAGAGCATGCGAAAAAATTTGGGATTTCATTCCTTTCTTTCCAAGAAAAAACCATTGCCGAAGTTATGGAGGATATTGACGCTCAAGCTAAAGTCTTAGAAATTGACGCTTCTAAAAAACTGGCCAAAATGCAAGAAACTTTGGATTTTATCCAAGAGCGTTTGAAAGATGTCAAAAAGAAAAAAGGGGTGGAACTCTTCCACAAAGTCAATAAAATCAGCGGCCATCAAGCCCTTGATTCAGACATTTTAGAAAAAGGGGGCATAGACAATTTTGGTTTGAAATATGTCAAATTCGGGCGCGCTGACATTAGCGTGGAAAAAATCGTTAAAGAAAACCCTGAGATTATCTTTATTTGGTGGGTAAGCCCGCTCACGCCTGAAGATGTGTTAAACAATCCCAAATTTGCTACCATCAAAGCCATTAAAAACAAGCAAGTTTATAAACTCCCCACAATGGATATTGGCGGGCCTAGAGCCCCACTCATTAGCTTGTATATCGCTTTAAAAGCCCACCCTGAAGCCTTTAAGGGCGTGGATATTAATGCGATTGTTAAAGACTATTATAAAGTGGTTTTTGATTTGAATGATGCAGAAGTTGAACCATTATTATGGCATTGATTTTTAAAAAGGGTTAATCTTTTTAGCCCTTTGCGTATCGTGCTAGGCTTAAAACAAGCCCTATAGCGATACAATTCGCTAAAAGCGAACTCCCTCCATAGCTCAAAAACGGCACCGCTAGACCTTTAACCGGAAGAATCCCGCCCATGCCAAAAGCGTTGATCACCAAAGAAAAACTGATGAGCAGCACCACGCCCACGCAAAATAGCGAGTATTTTGGCTCTTTCAAGCGGTTAGCGATCCTAAAAATCAAAACAATCAAAACAGAAAACAAAATAAAACAAACGCATAGCCCCAAAAACCCCCATTCTTCAGCGATCCCAGCTAAGACCATGTCCGTATGCACTTCGCTCAAAAACCCAAGCTTGATTTGCCCAAGCCCAAGCCCTTGCCCCAACAACCCCCCATTATGCATGGCATTGCCTGCATGAAAGACTTGATAGGATTCGGGCAAGTCGCTTATTCTAAGAGCGTTCGCTAATTTATCCGGCAAGAGCGTGAAAAGCGAATTTTGCAAATTAGACCACCACAATTTTAGGCGCAAAATCCGATGAGTGCTTGTAACAATCGCTAAAACGCTAATCGCAAACGCCCCTGAAACAATCAAGCCAAACAAATGCGCGCTCCCCCCAGAAAAAACCAATAACACCGCTAAAACCGCCCCTAAAAGAACAATCTGCCCCAAATCGTTTTGCAAAACTCCCACCCCAATCGCTAATGCCACAAACACCACTGAATAAGGCACAAAAGTGATGAGTTCTTCTTTAACATTAGCTTTTTCTTTTGCCACAAAGGTGCGAGACAAACTCCACGCAAGAAAAAAGGTGAAACCAACCTTTAAAAACTCCAAAGGCGCTAGAGAGAAAAACCCCAAGCGGATCCAACGCTTCGCCCCCCCTGCACTGCTAGAAAGGCTTTCTGGCAAAAAAAACATGCCAATAATGAGTAATGGCGGGATAAAAAGAAGAAAAAACCCCAAACGGCTAAACCACTTGCCAGGATCAACCCTAGACAACCCCCACATGATAACAATCCCCATGATCGCACTCACAAGCTGCCGTATGAAAAAATGGAATTCCCCGTAATGATACAGCACCACTGTGGTGTAAGTTGAGAGCGAATAGCTCATCAATACCCCCAAAAAAATCAATAGCGAAGTGCAAAAAAACAGGTTTCTGTCTGTAGTCATTAGGATTTCCTTATTTTAGTTTTTTGAATAGGCGTTCTCTTAAGGTATTTTAGGGGTATTTTACACTATAATGGCTCTGAATTGGCTTAGCGCTCAAGCTTAAGCGTGCTTTGAAATGGATCGCATTCTTTAATGAGGAAGCGAGCCGATTATTGGAATGCTTTTTGCATGCTATAAATTTGCAAGGGTTTAAAAAAGGGGTTTTGATGGATTTTTCTAAAGCGTTTGGACTGGTTTATAAAGCGTTGGATTATAGAGCTTTAAGGCAAGATATGATCGCTTCCAATATCGCTAATGTGGATACCCCCTTTTACAGGTCAAAGGATTTGGATTTTGAAAGCGTTTTAGCGAAGAAAAAAGCAGAAATTTTTGAAAACCAATCCAGTAAAGTTTTGCCTTTAGCCCACACTAACCCTAGGCATTTAGACTTTGAAAATAGCACTAAAGATGGGGCAAGCCTTTTTTTTAGAGACGGGCATTTGGCTAAAAATGATGGCAACAGCGTGGATTTAGACATAGAAACGAGTGAAATGGGCAAGAACTCTACCATGTATTTAGCCTTGAGTTCAGCCTTAAAAAAGTATCGAGGCGTGATCAATTACGCCATTGATTCTAGTAAGAATTTATAGTTAAGGGAAAGCATGTTTTTATCTTCTTTTGATATTAGCGGTTATGGTTTGTCCGCCCAACGCTTAAGGGCTAATTTGATTTCTTCTAATATCGCTAACGCCAACACCACGCGCACGAGCGAAGGAGGTCCTTATAGGAGGCAAGAAGCAGTGTTTAAGGCTTTTGATTTCAATGAGATTTTAAACCAAAAAATCGCTCAAAACAATCAAATCACTCCCTATGAAGACCCTTTAGATGAAGGCGATGACGACCCCTTAATCCCTATCACAAGCGTGGTGGTGGATAAGATTGTGCGCGATGATAGCGAGCCTTTGATGAAATACGATCCAAGCCACCCTGACGCTAACGCTCAAGGCTATGTGGCTTACCCCAATGTGAATGCGGTGGTTGAAATGGCGGATCTAGTGGAAGCGACTAGGGCCTATCAGGCCAATGTTGCAGCCTTTCAAAGCACTAAAAATATGGTGCAAAATGCGATTGGCATGTTACAAACATGAACGATTTCCAACAATTTATGGTAGTATAAGAAAATTTAGGTAGTATTAGCCAAAGATCAGTAGAATACAGAGATGAATAAGATATTTAATAGAGTTAAATTTTTAAAAAAGAGCTTAAGGAGATTCTATGCAAGCCATACACAATGATAAAAGCTTATTGAGTCCTTTCTCTGAGCTTAACACGGACAACAGGACTAAAAGAGAAGAATCGGGCAGCACTTTTAAAGAACAAAAAGGTGGGGAGTTTTCTAAACTCTTAAAACAATCCATTAATGAGCTTAACAACACTCAAGAGCAATCTGACAAAGCCTTAGCTGACATGGCGACAGGGCAAATCAAAGATTTACACCAGGCGGCTATCGCTATAGGGAAGGCTGAAACGAGCATGAAACTCATGCTTGAAGTGCGCAACAAAGCTATCAGCGCTTATAAAGAGCTTTTAAGAACGCAGATCTAGTCTTTCAAGTGGCGTCTCTTTAATGATCGCTTGGTCCTTTTTAAAGAGAGGGTTCGTTTTTGTTGCACCCGATTTTAACGGATTTTATCATCAAAAATTCATGTTCTCATGCGTTGTGAAAGTCCAATGTTGCACCATTTTCAAGTAAGCGTTCATGGATAATAAAAACATTGATCCCGACTTCAACCCAGAACAATTTTTAGAAACCCAAAGAGACAAGGGCTCTGTTACAGCATTAATCTTTTTATTGCTTTTTTTTATTTTTTTAATGGTGGCTTTTAAAAAAGCTTTTTTTGCCCAAGCCAACATGCCCACTCTAGTGATGAGCAAACAAGACACTGCGACTAGGGGGACTATCTATAGTCAAGACAACTACAGCCTGGCCACTTCGCAAACCCTTTTCAAACTAGGCTTTGACACGAGGTTTTTAAACCCGAATAAAGAAGATTTTTTCATTGATTTCCTTTCTATTTATAGCAATATCCCTAAAAAGTCCCTAAAAGACGCCATCAATACGAAAGGCTATATTATTCTAACCTATGATCTCACGCCCAATACTGCTGCTAATATTAGGGACTTGAATAAGAAATTTTTAGCCTTTGGGGTTTTTCAAAATTTCAAAGATGCGCACGATAAAGTGTGGCAAAAGCAAGGGCTAAACATTGAAGTGAGCGGCGTTTCCAGGAATTACCCTTATCAAAATAGCCTAGAGCCAGTCATTGGCTATGTGCAAAAACAAGAAGAAGACAAGCTCACTTTAACTACCGGTAAAAAAGGCGTTGAAAAATTTCAAGATCACTTGCTTAAGGCCCAACAAAACGGCATAAGAACAGGCAAAAGAGATGTGAGTTTTAACTTTATCCAAAACCGCTCTTATACAGAAATTGAACGGCTTGATGGCTATGAGGTGTATTTGAGCATTCCTTTAAAACTCCAAAGAGAAATTGAAACCCTATTAGATAAAACTAAAGACAAACTCAAAGCTAAAGAAATCCTAGTGGGTATCATTAACCCTAAAAGCGGAGAAATCTTATCGCTAGCTTCAAGCAAGCGCTTCAATCCTAATGCGATTAAAACCAGCGATTATGAAAGTTTGAATTTGAGCGTTGCCGAAAAGGTTTTTGAGCCAGGCAGCACGATTAAACCCATCGTTTATTCCTTGCTGTTAGAAAAGAATTTAATCAACCCTAAAGAGCGCATTGATTTAAACCATGGCTATTACCAATTAGGAAAATACACCATTAAAGACGACTTTATCCCTAGTAAAAAAGCCGTTGTGGAAGACATTTTGATCCAATCTAGCAATGTGGGCATGATAAAAATCAGCAAAAATCTCAACCCGGAGGATTTCTATAACGGGCTTTTAGGCTATGGATTTTCTCAAAAAACGGGCATTGATTTATCCTTAGAAGCCACAGGAAAGATCCCTCCTTTGTCCGCTTTCAAGCGTGAAGTGCTAAAGGGGAGCGTCTCTTATGGCTACGGGCTGAACGCGACTTTTTTGCAGCTTTTAAGGGCTTATGCGGTATTTTCTAATGAAGGCAAATTGACTACCCCCTATTTAGTGCAACGAGAGACCGCCCCTAATGGCGATATTTACATCCCTAGCCCCAAACCCACTTTTCAAGTCATTAATCCAAAAAGTGCTAGAAAGATGAAAGAAACCTTAATTAAAGTGGTGCGTTATGGCACAGGCAAAAACGCTCAATTTGAAGGGCTATACATAGGGGGCAAAACAGGCACAGCTAGGGTTGCTAAAAACGGGAGTTATAGTGCGGAGTCCTACAACAGCTCTTTTTTTGGGTTTGCTGAAGATGAAAGGCAGGTTTTTACTATCGGCGTGGTTATCTTAGGTTCGCACGGCAAGGAAGAATATTACGCCAGTAAGATTGCAGCCCCCATTTTTAAAGAAATCACCGCAATTTTAGTGCGTTACAATTACCTATCGCCCTCTATTGCAATTCAAAATGCGTTGGAGAAACGGCGCGTGAAAGGTTGAATCAAACACATCTACTCCAAAAAGCGTAGGTTTTTGGTGCCTATTGTTTTTAAATTCTCAAAAGAGTTTTTGCCAAAAACTTGTAGCTTTTACGATCAATTAGCGTCCAAATTTAATCAAAATAAAGTAAAATTAGAGCAATTATAGTCCTAATGGCATCAACTAGGTTCATTAAAAAGGCGAAATTCACATGATCAAAAGCGTAGAAATTGAAAATTACAAAAATTTCAAGCATCTCAAAATGGAAAATTCTAAACTCACCAACTTCTTTACCGGTCAGAACGATACGGGCAAAACCAATCTTTTAGAAGCTCTCTATATTAACATGGGTACTTATGACCCCATTACCAATCAAGGCAATCTCTCTCCTGAAAATGTCGTGAAAATTAGTAACTTCAGAAAAATCAAACTCAATACAGACAATCTAAATACTTTTTTTCATCAACGAAACACCGCTAATCCCATTAGTATCCGCACCGAATTTGAGCATACTACTATCCCTCTTATTACCCAATACTCCACACAAAACAGTTACAGTAAAGATATTGATTTAAATAACGACGATATTCATGTGACAAGCCTTGCAAACAAAGCAATGACTAATTCTCATCTCCAATTTTCTTACAACCCATCTCTTTCTCCCATGGTAATGGCTTATGAGCCTAAACAAGACAGCTAAGCTTAGCGCATCCAAATTTAGATAGAATAGGTCAAACCTATCAAGAACGCACTGCGTTTATTCCTGTGGAGTTATCTTTTGTCAATCATCTTCACGCACTAGAGAATTTACGATTAGCGAGCAAAGAAAAAGAATTAGTTGAAATCCTACAATCTTTCAACTCTGATATTTTAAATGCCGAAGCAATAAAGGGGTCCGTCTATATCCAAATCAAAGATGAAAAAACGCCCTTACACCAAAGCCCCAATCCCAAAAGACTCTTAAATTCGTTTGGTTGGAGGTTTATCAAATTCTTTATCATAGCGAGCATTCTTATTGATAACCGCATCAAGTATCTTTTCATTGATGAAATTGAAAATGGTTTGCACCATACAAAAATGCGAGAGTTTTTAAGGAGTTTGTTTAAGCTGGCTCAAAAATTACAGATTCAAATTTTTGCCACCACGCACAATAAAGAATTTTTGTGGAACGCTATCAACACCATGCCAGATAATGAAACGGAAGTTTTTAAAGAGATAGCCTTGTTCGAACTGGAACAAGAAAGCACTTCTGGCTTTATCAGGCACAGCTATTCTATGTTAAAAAAAACGCTCCATAATGGCATGGAGGTTAGAGGCTAATGAGAAAAAAATCGTTTATGTGGAGGGCGAATCAGACAAAATCTTTTTGATACTTTTGAATAAAGTTAAAAATTTAGAGATTGATGATGGAGATATTGTTATTTGTGAGAGCAATATCAAGCTTTTTAAAAAAGCAAGAGAGTATTAAAGAATACCTAAAAGCTAAGGATATTTACATCGTTTTTGATTCAGACAACCAAACAAAAGAGACTAAAGTTCAAGAAATAAAGGAACAACTCCAAGAAAACCCAAAAGAAGAACACCGCTTAAATGATGAAGAGTTTAACCAAATTAAGATTTTTTATTGCCAGAAAATGATGAGACTGAACACGATCTCAAATTATTGTGGATTAGAGCATTCGCTAGAAAAAATGGCAAAAGAAAGTGAAAATAAAGCGTTTCACGCAAGTTTTTGCCAACATTACAATGCGCTTTTTAATAAAGTCTTTGAAAAAATCAATAAAAATAAAACATCTGTTAGGAGAGAAAAAAACACGCTAAATGTTGGCTACAACCCTATATCACGCTTTCTATTTGTTTAGAGAGAGGTTTTGTTTCTTGCGGATTAAACGATCTAGATCCTGTTACTGCAACCACTAAAATGCCAGATAAGCCAAAAAAGACAGAAATTCTTAAAAAACTTTTTAATTTTGACTTAAAAAACTTCAAGCATTGATTGATTTTTTAAAACAAACCCAATAAAACCCTTGATTTTACAAGTATTAAAATCTTTCTCAAATTGAGTTTAAACCACTTAAAAAGCTTTATAGCCATAAAATCTTATGAGGGTATATTAGTAATAATAAAATCCTAAAATAAAGGTTGTTTTGAAGATGCCCTTCAAACACCCCACCATCGATCAAAGATCATCAAACCATGCCCTCCCCCCTTTTTATAATTCAATGCACTTCGCTCCAAACTTTTCTTTTCCACGCATAAGCCAAGAACGACAGCACCGCAAAGAAAATCATGATTTTTATCCCTAAGGTATTCCTTTCATGTTTTTTTCTATCGCCCGCTTTTTCCAAATAAGAGATGACTTGTTTTTGAGCCTGTTCGCTCAACCCCACTCTAGGCATAGCCGTGCCAGGCAAAAGCTTTTGCGGATCGTTGATGAAAATATTCAAACCATGTTCGCCTTTAGCTCTAATCATCATGGACAAATCAGGCGCATGAGAGCCTAAATAATTGGCTAAATCTTTAGGATCGCTAAAGGCCTTATCTTTAGCATAATCCAAGCTATGGCACCTTTGACAGCTTTGAGCAAACACTTCCTTATCGCTCAAATTTTTAGGCAAAATGGAAGTGAGATACGCCACAATATCGCTCAAATCTTTATCGCTAAATTGAGAAAACGCCGGCATGGGATATGGCCTTTCATCGTTAAATTTATGACTCAATTTCGCCGTTTTCACAGGATCTTTGATGAAGTGGGCTAAGAAATTCGCATTCAAAACCCCCGCCACATGGCTTAAATCCGGTGGCACGACCCCAAAAGAGTTGCTCGCACTAAGACTATCCATAGGGGCTGGAATGTTTTGAGATTTAATGCCATGGCAAGCGGTGCAATTTTCGGCTACAAGCTGTTTGCCTTTATTGGCGTCGCCATTTTTTAAATCAATCGGCTCTAAATCCTTGAAAGCAAAATCTGCCGGAGCGATTTTAGGGTGCATCACCGAATGCGCATAAGGCTCAACTCCATAATAAATCACGCCTATCACCACAATAAGGATAATTAGAATCTTAAATTCTTTCATCTAACACCCCCTTGTTTCTTGCTCTCGGAGATGGCGATAATGGGCAATACCACAAAGAAAAGGGCTAGGAAAGTGATTGAACCCAATAAGCCAATGTATTTACCGATCCCAAGCGGAGGCAATTTACCATAGATCGTTAAAACAATCATATCAATGATTAAGAGCCAAAACCACACCATAAAAGCTGGCCGTTTGTGCGCGGGAGCGACAACTGGGCTTCTGTCCAAAAAGGGTAGTAAGAAGAAGATCGCTTGCGCCACGCCAAAGGCCATTAACCCTAAATCAGCGCTAAAGAAAAAGCCCCTTAAGACTTCATAACTCCATAAGAAATACCATTCAGGGTAAATGTGAGGCGGCGTTTTAAGGCTGTTAGCCCTTTCAAAGTTGATAGGATCCATCGCAAAATCATAGTGGTAACACACCAAGTAAAAGAAAAAGACCATAAACGCGCAAACCACAAAAATATCTTTAGACAAGAATACCGGCCAAAAAGGAATGACTTTAGACTCTTTTTTCTTGCCTTCAATGAATTTCTTTTCTTCTGATTCAAAGTCAATCTCTTCGCCTTCTTGGTTATTGACATGCGGGATGCGTAAAGAATAAAAATGCACACCAATGAGTAAAATGATCGCAATGGGCAGTAAAAACACATGGAGCATGAAAAAGCGCGTTAAAGTGGAATCAGCCACAACATAATTCCCCCTAATCCACTCCACCACATCAGCCCCAATGAAAGGAATGCCCCCAAATAAATTCGTGATAACCGCTGCGGCCCAATAGCTCATCTGCCCCCAAGGCAGCATATACCCGCTAAAGGCTTCCGCACTAAAGACCACAAACAAAACCATCCCGCTAATCCAAATCATCTCACGGCCCTTTTTGTAAGAGCCATAATAGATGCCAACAAACATGTGGATATAAATGATGACAAAAATCATGCTCGCTGCCGTGGCATGCATGTGGCGCCAAAGCCAGCCATAAGCCACTTCTTGCATGATGGTGAAATTCACGCTGTCAAACGCCATTTTCGCATCAGGCTTGTAATACATGAGCAAGAAAATCCCTGAAATTACAAGCACGCCAAAAAGGGTCAATAAAATCACCCCCATGGCCCATAAAAAATTGATGTTTTTAGGGATCCAATATTCTGTCATCAGCACTTTAACAAGCTTGTTAGTGCCAAGACGCATGTCCAACCATTCGCCTAAATTCTTCGCTTTTTTTATCTCTGCCATTGAACTCTCCTTACGCTTTAGCCATCATTTTCTTGTATTCAGCCCCGGCTTCACCAAAAGTGATCTTAGTGCCTTCAATTTTAAAAGGCGGGATATCAAAAGAGCGTGGAGGGGGAGTGCCGGCAATATTCACGCCATCAGAAGTGAAACGCCCCCCATGGCATGGGCATAAAAAGCCTTTTTCTTCATCTTGATAAGTGGGGATACACCCTAAATGCGTGCAAATTTGAATGGCTGTGGTAAAAACGCTCTCGCCAATTTTAAAATCGCGCTTTTCATTAAAGCCCTCTTTTTTGGAACGCTTGAGGATATAGACCGGTTTCCCACGCCATTCCACGGTGGAAAACTGCCCTTCTTGCATATTCGCCACATCTATGGTTGTAAAACCGGCTGAAACAACGCTTGGAAGCGGATCCCAAGTCTTTTTCATCGCTACTAGACTCGCTATAGCCCCTATAGCTGTAACACTAGCAAGGCTCATTCCTAAAAAATCACGCCTTTGAATATCTGCCATGATCAAAAAACTCCTTAATGATAATTACCTTTTAACGACTAAAGGCATAGCAAATCCCTATTTTACACAAACTCTCTTAATAATCTTTTTAAAATAACAAAATTAACGCTAAAATCAAACGCTTTTAACGCCGCTTTAAAGAAATTTGAGCGTGCAAATGTTTCAGAAGGGTTTCTAAAATATCGTTATCGTCTTTGCTTGGGGCTTTCAGGTTTTCTTTCTTTTCATCGCTATAAGTAATGGTGATGTTTTGATTGAAATTAGAAAGTTTAATGATGCTAAGCTGGTTGGCTAGAATTTTAAGCGTAATGATTTGCAAAAATTGAGCGCTCAAATCGTCTATTTTGCCAAACCTATCTTCTATTTCTTCATGGATTTGCCCCACCTCATCTGTATTTTCACACAAACTCAAACGGCGGTATAAATCCAACCTCAAACTATCGCTTGCAATGAGTTCAGGGTTTAAAAAAGCGCTCACGCTCAATTGGATTTCCACGCTTTTTTCAAGCCTTTTTTTCCCCCCACTCAATTCATAAATCGCGTCTTCAAGCATGCGCGTATAGAGCGCATAACCGATATTTTTAATATGCCCGCTCTGATCTTGCCCGAGCAAATTCCCGCCCCCCCTGATTTCTAAATCATGATAAGCGATACTCTCCCCACTGCCTAAATACGAATTTTTTTCTAAAGCGAGCAAGCGTTTTAGGGCCTGTTCATTCAAACTTTTTTGATCTTCTATAAGAAAATAGCAAAAGCCTTCTTTTTTACCTCTCCCCACACGCCCTCTTAATTGGTGCAAATCAGCCAGCCCAAAATTCTGCGCATTATCTATGATGATCGTGTTAGCGTTAGGCAAATGAATCCCTGATTCCACAATAGAAGTGCATAATAAAACCTGATAGTTTCCCTTAGCAAACTCTAGCATGATTTCTTCGCTCTCATGAGCGTTAATTTGGGAATGCAAAATGGCGATTTTGAGTTTAGGGATTAAATCTTCTAGCTTGGTTTTGACTTTTGAAATGCTAGCGATGTGGTTATGGATGTAAAAAATTTGCCCGTTACGGCGTAATTCTCTATGAATAATCTCTTTTAAGAGTTCGTCATTCTTTTCTTTCAAAAAAGTGCGGCTGGGTTTTCTGTCTGTGGGCGGGGTTTTTAAAGAGCTAATGCCTTTAATTTGAGAGAGTGCCATGTTTAAAGTGCGTGGGATAGGCGTAGCGGACATGCTTAAAAAATGCACGCTTTTACTCAATTCTTTTAAAGCTTCTTTTTGTTTCACGCCAAATTTATGCTCTTCATCCACCACCACTAAGCCCAAGTTTTTAAATTTCGTGCCTAAAATCGCATGCGTGCCTACAAGAACATCAACCAGCCCTAATTCCACCGCCTTTAAAAGCTTGTTTTTTTCGCTCGCATACCTGTCCAAACGAGCCACTTTAACGCCAAAATTTTCAAAACGTGCCCTTAAAGTCTCAAAATGCTGGTGCGCTAATAAAGTAGTAGGCACGACTAAAGCGCTTTGAAAGCCGTTCAAAAACGCGCAAAAAATCGCATGCATCGCCACTTCTGTTTTTCCAAAACCCACATCCCCACTCAATAATCTGTCCATCACTCTGTGAGAGCTTAAATCCTTTGAGATTTCAGCGATGGCTTTTTCTTGATCGCTTGTGTATTCAAACCCTGCATGCGTTTTAAAGATTTCTAGCTCCGCTAAATGCGTGTCCATCTTTTTACCCAAGATCAAATTGCGTTCAGCCGCTAATTCAATGATCTTGCTTGCAATCTCTAAAAGCTTATTCCTAACTTTAGCTTTTAGTTTGAGGAAACTCCCTTTCCCTAGCCGGTCTTTAACTGGCACGCTATCGCTTTGCGCCACATAGCGAGCGATTAGATGCAGGTTTTCTACCGGTAATAGCAGTTTGTCTTCGCCCAAATAAGCGATTTCTAAAAAATCCCTCTTGCTCCCTAAAACGCTGTGTTGGACTAATTGAGAAAACACGCCCACCCCATAATCATCATGCACCACCCATTCGCCAGCATTCAATTCATTCAAAGCGAGTTTGGATTTTTGGCGTTTTTTCTTCCTTTCAAAAAAATTGAGCGAAATAAAAATCCCGTCAGGGGTTTTAAAGTTTAACACAAAGGGGGCGATAACGCATTCAATGCTGCTCTTTTCAAGCGTGCTTATCGCATTGTCTAAAATCGTTTTATTAGGAGCTAGGAGCGTGATTTTACGATTTGAATGCAAAGTTATAAAGCCTTCTAGGGCATGCGCATGGATTTCTAAATCTTCATAGTCTTGTGGGTTTTCTAAAACCTTTAAAAATTTGAAACGCTCATAATCCAATTCGTTTAAGCTCGCTAATTCTTGAATCTCTTCTAAAGCTTTAGGGCTTATAATGCTTTTATAGGCATGCAACAAATCGTTTGCTTTTTCCCCTAAAAACCACAAACCAAAACTGATCAAATCTTTAGAAAAGCTGTTTAATGGGCTTTGCTCTACTTTTGTTTTCAGATCCTTATAAGATTGTTCGTCCAAACTAAAAAGCGTGGGGGGGATTTCAATTTCTAACAAATCTTCTTTGAGGCTCATTTGAGTGGTGGGGTCAAATTCCTTAATGCTCTCACACTCTGTGTCAAGAAAACTCAAGCGATATGCTTTAGAATTAGGTGCATAAATATCCACAATATCCCCCCTAAAGCTCGCTTCGCCTTCCATTTCCACTAATTCTAAAATTTCATAACCATAATAAAAGAGCTTGTCTTTTAAGTCCTTGAGATTATATTTTTCTAAAAGAGTGATTTTAAAGCTTTCTAAAAGTTCTTTTTTAGGTAAAGGGTGTAATAATGCACTAATAGGGGCAATGACGATCGCTTCTTGCTTTTTTTCTAAAGCTTGATAAAACTCCCTTAAACCTCCTAAAAGCTGTAAAAATTCTTCAAAAAACGAACGCAAATCATCGTTTTTTTTAGCCCTAAACTCCGGAAAAAGAACGGCTTTGCTATTGGGCTTAAAATAGCTTATGACTTCTTTAGCGAGTTGAGACTCTTTAAAATCCTTACAAGCAAGTATTTGATAATCAAAGCCTTTGTTTAAGGCTTTATAAAGGCTAGATTGGATCATTCCCTATTTATTTTCAATTTTCTTTTCTTGCTCATTGATTAACAATGCCCCCCCTTGAAGGTTTTTAGGGCGAGTTTCCCCAATCAAAATCCCCTTTCTTTCCACCACAAGCTCTTGGCTAGAGATTTTACCATCAAGGCGCCCTAAAGGCATGATTTCTACCACTTCCGCCTCCACCGTGCCAGTAAACTTGCCATTGACCACTAATTTATTAGCAAAAATCTCACCCAATACCGATCCGGTTTGCCCGATCACCACCGTGCTTTTAGAATGCACCACCCCTTCTAATTCGCCATCTATGTGCAAATGGTAATCCAAATGAAGCTCACCTTTTATTTTTGTGCCTTGAGCGATGATAGTCGCTGGTCCTGTTTTTGCATTAGCTGATTTATTATTGTTATCAAAGATTGCCATCTGATGCTCCTTTCTTTATTGAAAACTTCTTCAAAATTCTTCATGTTCCATTTGGTGAAACTCATGGGGTTTATGGGTTGATTTAAAAAACGCACTTCATAATGCAAATGCGGCCCTGTGCTCATCCCTGTATTACCACTATACCCAATCAACTGCCCTTTTTTGACAAATTCGCCCGTTTTTACGATGATTTTATTCAAATGGGCGTAGTAAGTTTTAAAACCAAAAGGGTGGAAAACTTTAATTAAATTCCCATACCCCCCATTCCACCCTTTGCTCGCTAACCCTACTACCCCGCTCGCGCTCGCATACACAGGGGTGTTAATAGCGGTGCTTAGATCGAGCCCGGTATGGTTGTGCAACACATGCAAAATAGGGTGGATTCTTTTATTAAAGGCGGCTGAAACGCGCCGATAGGATTCTAGCGGGTAGTCATTAGGGATAAGGCGCATGATAAAGCTTTTTTGAAGCCCAGTAATCCCAGCGACATCCAGGCGGCTGGAAAAATTGCCCTCTTCTTTTTCTTCAGGTCTATTCACTCCCACCACTTCTTCTAAATCGTTGATGCGTTCCCCTGAAAGTTGCAAATCGTCTAAAAATTCATCCATTTGCAAAGAAAGCTTTTCATTCGTCTCTTTTTTTTTCTCAAATTCCTTAGTGATTAAAGCATGCTGTTTTTCAATGTTTTTAATCTCTTGATTTAAAACCAGTAACGAAATGCCTAAAAACAATAAAGATCCCACAACAATCAAAAGTGCATACAAGCCAATTTGACGGAATAAGATATGAACATTAATATAACGGCTCCCTTTAGAGTCCGTAATCATCACAATCAAACGCCTGTCTAAAAACACTAAAATCCTTACTGGCTTATCAGCGCGTCTTTATCCACATGCTCTTGGAGCTGAACAATGTCTTCTAAAACCCAAAACAAATTCTTCCATTCAATAAATTTATTTTCTTCTAAAGCGCTTTGAAAATGATCTAAATCCCATGCTAGAAATTTTTCTGCGTCTAAAATTTTACCCAAAAACCGCACTTCATAATGCAATTTTTCGCCGCCGCTATTACCGCTCTTCCCGCTATAGCCAATCAACTGCCCTTTTTGGATAAAGCTTTTGGGCTGCACATTGACATGATCTAAGTGCGTGTAAATGGAGCTAAAACCAAACGCATGTTCAATGCGCACCAAGTTCCCATACCCCACATTAGAATGGGTTTTCACAAAATCCACAATCCCATCAGCGCTCGCATAAACAGGCGTGTTTAATGGCGCGATAAAATCAATCCCGGATTCAACGCCCTTAATTTTTTTAATGGGGTGGTTCCTTTCTTTGGTGGGTTTGATAGCGCTATAAGTTTTTAAAGGCATGCCATTAGGAATGAGCATGAGCGCTAAATGTTTTTGAGCCCAATTCAAATTTTCTAAATCCACTTCATCATAAAGATGCACGCCCCCATTAGCCCCTCTTTTGACTTCAATCAAGGTTTCTATCGTGCGAATCTTTTGCCCCACAATAAAGAGCTCTTCTCGCTTGTTTTTAATCTCTTTTGTTAAAGTGTAATTTTTTTGATACAAATCCCTAAAATCCCTTAAAACCGCATTCCTTTCTGCTGTCATCGTATCCATTTTAGCGATTAAAAATTTTAAAAAACCCACGCCAAGCCCTGCGATCAACAAAAAAATAACAACAGAAATGATGAGGTTGCGTTTTAAATTTTTAGAAAATTTGAGCTGTTTAGAACCTGATTCATCAATGATGGTGATCATGAGCTGGTTTTGCGGCATCAATCCCTCTTCTTTTGATAGTATCTATAAAAAGCGTTGGCTACCAGAAATGAGCCATACACCAAATAATTTTCATTTTCTTTCAAATCTTCAAACAAAGCGTATTCTAACCCTAAAGTTTCTAAAATCCCTTTAAGCTTTTCTAATTTGATAACCCTTTCTTCATGCAATTCTAAAATCAAAACCTTTTTAACCACAGGCTTTAAAATTTCTAGCACCAAAAAAGCGTCCTTATCTTGATAGCAATTATAAATTAAAACGATTTTTGCGTTAAAAACGCGTTTGATTTCTTCTTTTAAGGCTTTGGCGCTATGGGGGTTATGCCCCACATCTATTAAGATATTAGGGCTTAAAAGCTCGCAACGACCGATTAAATTTAGGGGCTTTAGGTTTTTTAAAACTTCTTGTTCTTTGCATGGCATAAGCGTTTCAAACGCTTTTAAAGCCACTTCTAAATTCATCGCTAAAAAACGGGCTAAATGGTGGCGTTCAATATAATCCCTGACTCCTTTTGAAATTTCATTTTTAACTAAAATCAATTTTGCGTGTTTTTCTTTGGCGATTTTTTGAGCCACATTTAAAACCAGTTCTTGTTGGGGAGCGATGATGTTAAGAGAGCTCATCGCTTTTAGTTTAGTTTGTGCAATGCTTTCTAAACTATCCCCTAAAAATTCCTTATGATCATAATCAATAGGGGTGAAAATGCTTAGGGTTTTTTCTAAAGCGTTCGTGCTGTCAAACTCCCCCCCAAGCCCTGCTTCTAAAACCAAATAATCGCAATCTTTAGCAAGCATGACGGCCAGTAAGGTAGCGTATTCAAAATACGAGCAAGCGTTGCTGAAAGCGTGTGGTTGCAATTGCTGGTGGGCGCTTTCTAAAACGCTTTCTTTAACAATAGAACCATTCAAAAAAAAGCGCTCCCTGAATTCAAAAACATGAGGGGAGGTGAAATGCAATACCTTAAAATTTTGATCGGCTAATAAAAGGGTTAAAAACCGCCCTGTGCTGCCCTTACCATTAGTCCCTATAACATGAATGACTTTCGCTTGAATCTCAAAAAAAGCGTTTTTAAAATCTTTATAAATTTGAATAAAGCGGCTGGGATCAAACTTATGGTATTCTTTAGGCTTTGCTTCTAAAAACGCGCTCAATCCATGGCTATTTTTCATTATTGAATTTCCCCTCATAAGCGATTTGAGCCACAAATTTAGTCAAAGTTTGTTCCACAGCCTGATTGATAGCATCATAGCGGTTCTGGTAGGTATTAAGGGGGTCTTGCAAATTCACAGCGTAATTATAATACCCGCTATTTTGAAAAGTCTTTTGTGTGCCTCTTTTATTATCGTAAGTGTAATTCACAGACACGGTTGCACGATAGAAAGTCGTAAAGCCCTCTTTATTTTGCGTGATACTCGTATCGGTTACATTCGTGATCTCTATAATAATGATAGAATCCGCATCCTTCTCACTCGCTAAGCGGCTTTGGAAGCGTTGCACGACTAAACGATTCATCAAATCCTTAAACTCTACAGAGTTTTCAGGGTTAGGCAAATTCACAATGAGTTTCACATAGATGCTATCGCCTAAAGCGTTTTGAGCGTAAGTGGCGATCGGCTTATACCCACAGCCCTTGAACAAAAGCAACAAAATAAAAAAAAGTAAAGCCCTAAAAATCATGCGATAACAAAATTAACAAGCTTATTAGGCACATAAATTTCTTTTTTAACGCTCGCCTTTTCTAAATATTTCGCTAATTCTTTTTTAGCCAAAACAATAATTTCTTCTTTACTGGCGTTAATATTGACTTTCAATTCCGCACGCCTTTTGCCATTAATGGTAAGCCCTAAAGTCATAAAGTCTTCCATCAAAGCGTTTTCATCGATCGCTATAGGCTTAAAATTCTCTCTTTTAAAAAGCCTCTCGCTCAACTCCCATGCCGTGTGCGGGATAATAGGCTCTAAAATTTGCAACAACACAAAATAGCCCTCGCATAAAATCCGCTCATTATTTTGCGCATTCAAAGCGTTTAAAGCCTCCATGCAACTTGCGATCAAAGTGTTAAACGAATAAGCGCTTTCAGCCTTATTGAAAATTTCATGCGATTTTTTTAACGCTTCATAGACTTTTTTACGAGCTAATTTTTCCACTTCATCCAGGCTGACTTCTTTAAATTCAGGCTTAGAAGTAGCAGGGTTAATAGCGTTCGCTTTGTCGTATAAGCGCTTGATGAACCGGTGTGCGCCTTCTAAAGCGTTGTCATTCCATTCTAACTCTTTAGCCGGTGGGGCAGCAAAAAGGATAAAAAGCCTCGCCGCATCGGCCCCGTATTTTTTAAGTATCTCTTTAGGGCTAACGACATTGCCTTTAGATTTGCTCATCTTAGCGCCATCTTTTAAAACCATGCCTTGAGTGATAAGCTGTTTAAAAGGCTCATCTAAATTAAGATAGCCCAAATCCCTTAAAGCCTTAGTGAAAAAGCGCGCGTATAACAAGTGCAAAATCGCATGTTCAATGCCGCCAATGTAAGTATCCACTGGCATGAAATACTTCAAGTAATTTTGATCAAACGCTTGATTTTCACGCTGATTTTTGGGCGTGGTGTAGCGCAAGAAATACCAACTGGATTGGATGAAAGTATCCATGGTGTCTGTTTCTCTTAAAGCGTTTTTGTGGCATTTAGGGCATTGAGTGAATTTCCAACTCGCATGCTTTTCTAACGGATTGCCCTCCCCATCAATCACAATGTCTTCAGGCAAAGTTACCGGTAGTTGGGTTTCAGGCACAATCCCGCAATGTTTGCAATGAATCATAGGAATGGGCGCTCCCCAATACCTTTGGCGACTCACTCCCCAATCTTGCAAGCGGTAGTTGATCACCCTTTTACCGAGGTTTTCTTTTTCAAAATAAGCAATGATTTGCTCTCTGGCCACCGAGCTAGAAAGATCGCTCCACTCCCCGCTATTTTTTAAAACCTCTTCTTTGGTGTGGGGCAAATTTTGAGGGCTTTGAGTGATCACTTTAATAGGGATATGATAAAGATTAGCGAATTCAAAATCCCTTTCATCGCAGGCTGGCACGCCCATTAACGCCCCAGAGCCATAATTAGCTAGGGCGAAATTAGCCACCCAAACGGGGATTTTTTGCTTGGTTAAAGGGTGGATAGCGTAAATGCCTAAAAACGCTCCCTTTTTCTCTAAAGCCCTTTCTCTTTGAGTCGTGTTTAAAATCGCTTTAATAATCTTTGAATCTTCTTGGCTCACTCGCTTAATGGCATGCTCTACTAAAGGGTGTTCTGGGGCTATGGCGATATAGGTAACGCCATAAATGGTATCCGCTCTTGTGGTAAAAACTTCAATTTCTTGAATGCCGTTGCAAAATTTCAAGCACTCATCAGCGATTTTAAAACCAAATTGTAACCCACTAGATTTCCCTATCCAGTTTTTTTGCATAATTAAAACTTGAGAAGGCCAATCATTTTCTAAAGTCTCTAAGTCTTTTAGCAATTCTTCAGCGTAACTGGTGATCTTCAAATAATATTGATAGAGTTCTTTTTGAACAACTTCTGTATCGCAACGCCAACACCTCCCATCAATGACTTGCTCATTCGCTAAAACGGTTTTATCGTTAGGGCACCAATTGAGCATGGCTTTCTTGCGATAGATCAGCCCTTTTTCCCACAAGTCAATGAAAAATTGCTGTTCAAATTTCGTGTAATCCGGATCTGAAGTGGCAAATTCCCTATTTTTAGAAAAAGAAAACCCTAAAGCTTCAAACTCTTTTTGCATGTTTTCAATGTTTTCATAAGTCCAGGTTTTAGGGTGGATACCATGCTTAATGGCCGCATTTTCTGCAGGCATCCCAAAAGAATCAAACCCCATAGGGTGTAACACATTGTAATAATGCAAACGATAATAATGTGCCAAAGCGTCGCCAATGGTGTAATTGCGCACATGCCCCATGTGGATTTCCCCACTAGGATAAGGCAGCATGCTCAAAATGTATTTTTTAGGGAGGTTAAAATCGTCTTTAGGCTCAAAACTCTTATTTTTCCACCAAAATTCTTGCCATTTTTTTTCTATATCAATAAAATCCATCGTTACCCCTTAATCCGTTTCGCTCGTTACAACGCTTTCAACCAACAAAAAGATAAGACTGAAAGCGTTGCTAATCAACGCCCCAATCATGAGCATGTAAGCTGTAACCAAATTATTTAAAATCTGTAAAAACACAAACGCCGGTATGAGATGCAACACGGTAGCTAAAGAGCTGGCTAACAGCTCTGAAGCGAAACGCTTACACACCCCAATTTTAAGCGTAACAGAAATAAGATTTAAAGCTAACGCTACAAACAACACCACCGTGTTAGGCTCATACAAAAACCCTGCAATGGTGGTTAAAGAAATAAGGCTGAACAGCACATGAATGACCCGACCCCAATCCATAGAAACTCCTTAAACTTGACCGCCCTCATACAAACGGCGCATTTTTTCTTTCTCTTGAGCTTTTTTAATTTTTCTAGCCTCATTCTCATAATATTTGCCCATATCAAAGCCTAACAATAACGCCACTTTAGGAGCGATGAAAATAGAGCTATAAGTCCCTACAATCGTGCCTATTAGCATGGGCAATGAAAAGCCAATAATGATCTTACTCCCAAACACGCACAAAATCAACACCACAAAAAACACGGTTAAAGAAGTTAAAAGCGTGCGCGTGAGCGTGCTGGAAATGGCTTCATTAATGGCTTGAATGGCATTTTTAGTTTTTTGAGAGAGTATTTCTTCTCTGATCCTGTCAAAAATAATGATCGTATCATTAATGGAATACCCAATCAAAGTGAGTAAAGCCGCAATCACTTCCAAGTTCATATCAATCTTAAAAACAATCACTGAGCTTGCCACTAAAATCACATCATGCACAAGCGCAATGACACTCGCTAAAGCAAAACGCCATTCATAGCGGAAACTCACATAAACCATGATCGCCATTAACGCTAAAATCAGCGACAAAACGCCCTTTTCTTTCAATTCGCTCCCCACTCTAGGGCCCACGGTGTCAAATTTACGGATTTCAAAATCGCCACTGGGTTTTAGAATGTTAGCCACGATAGCGTTCAAATCTTCATTTTCAGCCGTTTCTACAAAAGGGAATTTGATTAAAATTTCTTCTTTAGAGCCAAATTCGCTCACTTGCACGCCTTTAAAGCGGGCTTCTTTTTCAAAAAGATCGCGCACTTCTTTAATGGGGGCGTTTTGAGTGTAACGCACTTGCACCAAACTCCCCCCCGCAAAATCAATCCCTAAAGAAAACCCTTTAAAAAACAAAAGCCCCAACGCTAGAAGCGCTAAGATCGCTGAAACAACCACCCCATAATTGGAATAACGCATGAAGCTTAAGATTCTAGTTTGTTTGAATAATTCCATAAAACCTCCTAAGCTCTTTTATTCACGCCAAACCAAAAGTAAAGGCTTTTTGTTTGAGTGAGTTTAGGCAAAAGGGCTTGATAAATCCCTTGCGTGCCTACAATAGCGGTGATAATAGAGGCTAAAATCCCAATGCCTGTGGTTAGGGCAAAGCCTTTAATCGCTCCTGTGCCATAAGCGTATAATAACACCGAAGCGATCAAGGAAGTGATATTGGAATCAAAAATCGCCCGGCTCGCATTGATATAGCCTAAATGGATCGCCTTAGCAATGCCCTCATTCTCTCTTAAAACCTCTCTAATGCGCTCGTTGATAATGATATTAGCATCCACGGCAATCCCCACGGTTAAAACAATCCCCGCCATTCCAGGTAAAGTCAGCGTCGCTCCAAAAATCGCCATGACCGCCACAATCAAAAAGAGATTGACCACTAACGCCATGCAAGCGATCACCCCCGCCATAGAGTAATAAAGCACCATAAAGCCCATAACCAAAATAAAGCCCCCAATCAGAGCGATAATGGAAGTTTTAATGCTGTCTTTCCCTAAACTTGGGCCTATAATTCTTTTTTCTAAAACCTGAATGGGAGCGCTCATCGCCCCGCTCCTTAAAGCGATCGCTAAATCGCTCGCTTGAGCCACGCTAAAATTCCCGCTAATTTGCCCGCTCCCTCCGCCAATACGCTCCCTGATCACTGGGGCTGAATAAACCTTATTGTCTAAAACAATCGCCATGCGTTTGCCCACATTCGTGCCTGAGAAATCCCCAAAAATCTTAGCCCCTTGCGCATCCAGCGTGAAGCTCACCACCGGCTGGTTGTTTTGATCATACACCACTTTCGCATCTGTAAGCATTTCGCCATCTAAAATGGGGATCGCTTTGAGCAAGATTTTACCCCCCATTTCCACATCCGATAACAACACACTGCCCAATTTTTGAGCCTCTAAATCCGTCATTTTCATCGCATCTTTATTGTGTTCTTCATCCACCGCCATCATCTGCAAATGAGCGGATCGAGAAATCAACTCTTTAGCACGCCGTTCTTCTTCTAAAGTCTTAATACCGGGCAATTGCACCGAAATTTCTTCTCGGCCTTGCTGAATGACTACAGGCTCTGCCAAACCAAATTGATCCAAGCGGTTACGAATGATCCCTATCACTTGCAAAATCGTGTTTTTACGCAATTCCTCTTGCTCTAAAGGGGTGAGCTTCACGCTATAAAACCCCGCTTCTTTTTTGATTTCAAACTGGCTATGACCTTGCAATTCCAATAAAAGCGCGTCTAATTTTTTCGCTTCATCTTCATCTAAAAGCTCAAAACTGATCCCCTCTAGGCTAGATTTAATGTCTTTAAGCAAGATATTTTGCTTTTTAGCGTTGTATTCTAAAGCGGACGCCAAGCTTAAATACTTGTTTTTTAAAGCTTCATCGGTTTGCACCCCTAAAAGCATGTTTAACCCTCCCCTTAAATCCAAACCTAAAGTGATTTTAGGGCCTTTAGTCTCTAGTAAAGAAGGCACAGAAAACCCTACCCCCAAAAGAAGCGCGCAAATAAAAACGATTAAGCGAGGGTTAAAAAGTTTCATTAGTTGTTATTTTGCACCGCTTCTTCGTCTAATTTGAACGCTATATAGTTTTTAGAAAGTTTAGCGGTGGTGTCATCATTGAGTTTTACGCTAAAAAAATTCGCTTCCGCTTTAAGCACCTCAACGATCAACCCACCTTGAGTGACAACTTTATCGCCATTAGTCAAGCCCTCTATCATTTCTTTGTGCTTTTTTTGTTGTTGGCGTTGCGGGCGAACAATCAAAAAATAAAAAATAAGAAACAACACCACAAATGGTAAAAGAGTCGTTAGAATGTCTTTAGTTTGTCCCATTTAATTTCCTTAAAAGATGTTTTAATCTCAAATTATAGCATTTTTAACTATTTCTTTAAAGCCGCTCTTTGGTTTAATAAAAATAAATACAAAGCCCCTATGATCCCAGAAATCAAAGATCCCAATAAAATCGCAATTTTTGCCACTTCCATAGCATCCTTATGCTCGCTCGTGAAAGCCAAATTAGAAATAAACATAGACATGGTAAAGCCAATCCCTGCTAAAAGCCCAGCCCCTAAAATATGCCACCAGCTGATGCCTTTAGGGCGCGCGGTGATTTTAAGCTTTTCGCTTATAAAAGTGATGAGAAAAATCCCTAAAGGCTTGCCCAAACAAAGCCCTAAAATAACCCCTAAAAGCACCTTATCCACTTCTAAATTGATGCTAGAATCAACGCTCACCCCTGCGTTTGCAAACGCAAATAAGGGCATGATGAAATACCCGCTAATGGGGGCTAAAAAATGCTCCAATCTTTCTAAGGGGCTTTGTAAAGCGCTCGCTTTTTCTTCAATAGAATGCAAGATTTCTTGCTGCTCTTTGGTCAAAAGCACTCCTGAACTCGTTTCTGCGTACCGCTTGCCCAGTTCTAAAAGCTCTATATTTTTAGAATCTTTAGGGATCTTCACCGGTATCATAAAAGCCAGAATCACTGCAGCAATCGTCGCATGGATACCGCTCTCATGCACGCAAAACCAAAGCAACACCCCTAAAAGCAAGTAAGGGATAAGCGAGCGGATATTCAAACGGTTCAATACAGCTAAAACAAGAACCACCCCTAAAGCCCCTAAAAGCCATGCGAATTTTAAATTCGTGGTATAAAAGAGTGCGATCACCACAATAGCCCCCAAGTCATCAGCCACCGCTAGAGTGATTAAAAAAACCTTTAAGGCGGTTGGCACTCTCTTGCCTAAAAGCATGATCACGCCTAAAGCGAACGCAATATCTGTCGCCATAGGGATCCCAAAACCATGTTGAGAAGGCGTGTTAGCGTTAAGAAAAAAATAAATCAATCCTGGGGCTATCATGCCCCCTATGGCCGCAATCACAGGAAAAGAAGCTTTTTTGAAACTGGACAGCTCCCCAAACAACAATTCTCTCTTGATTTCTAATCCTATCATTAAAAAGAATAACGCCATTAAGACATCATCAATCCAGTTATGCAAACTAAAGCCGATGAAAAAATCCCCTATTTGAAACCCAAAAGGGGTGTGCCATAGCACAAAATAACTTTCTTTTAAAAACGAATTAGCCACCACCATCGCTAAAACAGCGTTTAAAAAGAGGAAAATCCCTCCAAAAGACTCGCTTTTAATGAAGTTTTTAAGCGTCACACTGATCGCATTTTCTGTTTTTTTGATATTCATAGACAACCTTAAAATTTTTAATTTCAAACCCATAATTTTTCAAGCAGTCTTTTATGAGCGTAAATAATGCCCGCTTGTATCTTAAAATGGGGGGCTTGAGTTTGCAAAAACTCAGCGTAATGAGACACTTGCACCTTATGGCTTTGCTGGTAATTTTGAGAGCTTTTATAATCTAAAACATACAAATTTTGCCCCTTATCCCACAATAAAACATCAATCCTAGACACAACCCCTTGGAATAAAAAAGCCGCTTCACCCTTTAGGACCCAATTTTTAAAAAGAGCTTGTATCTCTGCATCGTTTTCAAAAAGCTCTAAACTTTCTTCTAACGCTTGATAATCCAAACCATAAAAACCATGATGGTAGTTTAAATATTCTAAAACGCTTTTTTTAGGAATGCGATAAGCGTATTGGTATTCTAATCCCTTGTGCAAGGCGATGCCAAAATGGATCGCTTCTTGGTCGTTATTCTTTTCATAATCGCTATCTGGCTCTTCTTCTATCTCTTGGACTTGCTCGCCATAGGCATGGGGTTTGATCAAAACACTTGCGATTGAAGACTCTTTTTTAGAAAAAATAACCGGTGCGATTTCTCCCTCTTCTAAAGGCTTGAGATCCAGTTTTTCGCGCATGCCTTTGTTTTTGCTTTCTTTTTGGTCTTTTTTTTGGTCTTTGTCTTTAGCCACGACAACTAGCCCTAACTCAGCCCTAGTGAATGCGACATAATACTCATTGATTTTTTCATGATCTTTAGCCGCTTTTTCTTTACCTAAAGCCCTAGCGTAATCTTTATCCACCATCTCACGATTTTTCATTCTGCAATAAAAGTGCACAAGCTCTGTGCCCTCATATTCTTCAAGGAATTGATTGGAGTCATTTTCAGGCTCGCCCAAGCGTTCGCACACGATCACATAAGGGAATTGCATGCCTTTAGATTTATGAATAGTCATGATCTGAGCGCCTTTTGAATTGAAAGAAGCGATCTTTTTAGCCTCTAATTTTTCTAAAAATTCATCGGCATCTTCGCACCCAAGCGCCAACTCCAAGCAGATTTGCGCGCACTCTGTATAAAGCTCAAACAATTCCATCACCTTCCACACAAAGCCTGCCACGCTCTCTTTTTTAGGGTTAAAACCAGGTAAAGCGATCACATCATCATGCAAGTATCCAGCGAGTTTTAAAACGCTGTGCTTATAAAAGGGCTTGTAGGGTTCTTCAGCTAGAGCGTATTCTAAAGCGTTCTTAATGATTTTAGATTCTACAAATTGAGACAATTTAGCGCTAGATTCCGTGCTTGGGCGAATCGCACTCAACTTCTCTTGCAAATCATTTTTGATTTTCAAAGCGTCTTTATTAGTGGTGCATAAAATGGTAATGTCTTTAGGCTCAATGCGATGCTCTAAAAGGTTTTGAGCTTCTTGTAAGATTTGTTCTAACAATTCTCTTTCATTAGCCACTAAAGAGACTTTAACATAGCCGTCTGTAGCATGTTTATTGTTGAAAGCTTTAGGGTGTTTTTGCTCCAAATAAGCGGTGGGGAAATGTTGATAAGCCTTTTTAAAAATGGTATTCACATAATGAATAATCAAAGGCGAACTGCGGTGGTTGAATTCCAAATTATCGTGGTGAAAATCCTTAGAAACGCTTTCAAACAAGGAGCTAAAACTCCCCCTAAAGCCATAAATGCTCTGCTTGACATCGCCCACAAAAAACACGCTCCTGTGCCATTTAGCTTGCCCTATCCCAGCCTTAATCTCATCAATAAAAGGGGCTAAAATCTTATAATCGTTCAAGCTCGTGTCTTGAAATTCATCAATCAAAATATGCGCGATTTTGCTGTCCAACCTGAAATAAAAAAACTCCGCCGGCACCTCTTCATAACCCTTCAATAAGGCATGGACTTTATCTTTAATCGCATCAAAATCCAGGGCTTGGATTTTAGAAGTGGCTTTATCATAAAGCCGGATGAATTTAGGGAATTTTTTAAATAATGCGGTTTCTTTGGCTTCATAATAGCGTTTTAGATCGTTTTCAATCTCTTCGCATTCGCTCTCTAAAGCAGGGATTTCATTTTTGAATTTTTTGAAATAGTGGTATTCGCTCTTTTTTTCAAGCCAGGTTAAAGAGCTGTTTAAAAATCCCCTAAAATCATCGCATTTAATGGCTTTTTTAGCCTTATCTGACGCTTTCTCTGTGCTTTGAATTTGTTTGTTCAAGCTTCTTAGTTTTTCTAAAAAACCCTCTTCATCAAATGCAAGCTCTCGCTTATTAGGATCAAATAAATAGAGCTTGTTTTTTAAAAAACGCAGCTGCTTTAAAATAGAATCGCTTGTGTAACTATCATGGCTTAAGCATTGAGTGATAAAAACGCTCAATTCCTCAAGCTGTTCGCTATTTAAAGCGCTCAAAAAACGCTCATCAAGCTGTTGTTGGTGTGCTTTTGTGTCTTCATTGACTTCAAAATTCGCACTCAACCCCACAAACCAACAAAATTTCCTCAAAATGCTTTGGAAAAACGCATCAATGGTGCTGATTCTAATTTCGGCGTTTAAAAAGCGTTGGTAGATTTCTTGAGCCCTATTTTGCACGAAACTAGGGTTTAAGCGGTATTTTTCTTCTAATTCTTTTAGGATATTTTGGGATTTTTCTTTTTCTTTTTCATCTTCAAGGTTTTCTTTTTGCAAGATTTTTAAATAGTCTAAGATGCGCTCTTTCATTTCGGCGGTGGCTTTTTTAGTGAAAGTGAGCGTCAAAATCTCGCTAGGATTAGCCCCCTTAAACAATAGGGCCAAAAACCGCACGCTCAAAGCGAAAGTCTTCCCGCTTCCTGCTGAAGCCTTTAAAGCCATGCATTGTCTTTTTGTATCCATTATAGCTATCCTAAAATTCTATTTTGTCTTTATTATAACCTAAAAGCCTTTTTTACTTAAGCTAAAAAACCCTAATCTTTTGCTATAATCATGGGGTTTTGTCGTTTTTCTATCATTTTATAAGAATCAAAGGCAAAGACAGCGTCAAATTCACACATGCTAATCCTTGTATTTAGGTGTTCTTAAGAAATTTAAGAATCAAATGAGCATGGAGGAAGAGAACCAAAATAACTTTAAGGAGAATATTCTCATGGTAACCATGAAAGATTTATTAGAATGCGGTGTGCATTTTGGACACCAAACAAGGCGTTGGAACCCTAAAACCAAGAAATTCATTTTTGGCGTTAGGAAAAATATCCATATTATTGATTTGCAAAAAACCTTGCGCTATTTTAGATACACTTATAATATCGTGCGCGATGCGAGCGCTCAAGGCAAGAGCATCATGTTTGTAGGCACTAAAAAACAAGCCAATGAAACTTTGAAAGAATTTGCTGAAAGCATTCAAGTCCCTTATGTCAATTACCGCTGGCTTGGTGGCATGCTAACTAATTTTAGCACCATCAGAAAATCAGTGAGAAAATTAGAAATCATTGAAGAAATGGAAAATAGCGGTCAAATTGATTTATTGACTAAAAAAGAAAAGCTCATGATTTTAAGGAAAAAAGAAAAGCTGGATAAGTATCTTGGCGGGGTGCGCCACATGAAAAAAATCCCTGATATGATTTTTGTGATTGATGTGGCTAAAGAAAAAATCGCTGTCGCTGAAGCAAGAAAACTCCATATCCCTATCGTGGCTCCCTTAGACACTAATTGCGACCCTGATTTAGTGGATTACCCCATTCCTGGAAATGACGATGCAATCCGCTCTATTAGGCTATTCTGTAAAGAAATGAGCGAAGCGATTTTAGAGGGGCGAGAACTCATGCAAGAAGAAATCGTCCATGCGGATGAAAATAGCGAAGAGATAGAGTATGTGAGCAATGAAGAAAAAGAAGAAATGCTCGCTGAAATCCAAAAAGAAATCACTCAAGGAGCCGAATAATGTCAGGAATTAGTGCTCAATTAGTCAAAAAATTAAGGGATTTAACCGATGCGGGCATGATGGATTGCAAAAAAGCCCTTGTAGAAGTGGCTGGGGATTTGCAAAAGGCTATTGATTTCTTGCGCGAAAAAGGCTTGAGTAAAGCCGCTAAAAAAGCCGATAGGATCGCTGCTGAGGGCGTAGTTGCTTTAGAAGTAGCACCTGATTTTAAAAGCGCGATGATGGTAGAAATCAATAGCGAAACGGATTTTGTGGCTAAAAATGAGGGCTTTAAGGAATTGGTTAAAAAAACTTTAGAAACGATCAAAGCCCACAATATTCATGCCACAGAAGAACTGCTTAAAAGCCCGTTAGACAACAAGCCTTTTGAAGAATATTTGCACTCTCAAATTGCTGTGATTGGTGAAAATATTTTAGTGAGAAAAATCGCTCACTTAAAAGCCTCTAGCTCTCATATCGTCAATGGCTATGCGCATTCGAACGCCAGAGTGGGCGTGTTAATCGATATAAAATACAATAACGAGAAAAACGCTCCAAAAGCGGTTGAACTAGCCCGAAACATCGCTATGCATGCCGCAGCGATGAAACCTCAAGTGCTAGACAGCAAAGACTTTAGCCTTGATTTTGTCAAAAAAGAAACTTTAGCCTTGATCGCTGAAATTGAAAAAGACAATGAAGAGGCTAAACGCTTGGGCAAACCTTTAAAAAACATCCCCACTTTTGGGAGCCGCATTGAATTGAGCGATGAAGTTTTAGCACGCCAAAAAAAAGCCTTTGAAGACGAATTAAAAGCGCAGGGTAAGCCTGAAAAAATCTGGGATAAAATCGTTCCTGGAAAAATGGAAAGGTTTATCGCTGATAACACCCTTATTGATCAGCGCCTGACCCTTTTAGGACAATTCTATGTCATGGACGATAAAAAGACTATCGCTCAAGTGCTTGCTGATTATTCCAAAGAGTGGGATGATGATTTACAAATCACTGAGTATGCGCGTTTTGAATTGGGCGAAGGCATTGAGAAAAAGGCAGAAAATTTCGCTGAAGAAGTGGCTTTGCAAATGAAGTGAGCTTTTAAGTGCGTTTTGCACTTAAAAGCTCTCATAACTTTAACCATCAATAAACTAACATGCCTTACAGACTGGAAAAAGACTTCCAAGACTTAATCGCTAGTAACAACAACATTCAAAAAGATATTTGCTCTATTTTAGAAATGGATTATAAGGATTTTAAGTTGTTAAGAGAGGACACTTATATCAATGGCATTACAGCAGACTTCACGCTTTTTAAAAAAAATAAAGTTAGAGCCATTATAGAGTGCAAAGGCGGAGCTATCGGGGTGAGCGAGTATGTTCGTGGTATCGGTCAAATTTTTCAATACGAATATTTTTTTGAAAATCATCTAAGCCTTAAAAATTATGGATTTTGCCAAAATTTTAATAGTGTATTGATTTTTCCTGAAAGCGTGTTAAAAAACAACGATTTTAATGTGGGGCTTTTCAAATACCCCAAAAGCAAGAAAATTTTAGAAATTAATTCGCATAATTTAGTTGTTAGGCACATTAATGATAACGAATTAGAGAAATTAAGAGAGACAAAACATAGGGATTTTAAGGTAATTTCGCCTTATTATGTGCGTGATATTAGATTTTTTGAAGTGTATTTCTTGCTCCAAGTTTTAGCCATTTTCAAATTTAAAAATAAATTAGCACATCGTAAAAACATAGAAGAAACTATTTTAAAAAAGACCCATTCGCTTAATAATGGTAATTGGCGGAATGTTTTTATCACGCTATCCACATTGGGTTTCATTGATAGCAAAAATTATCCTACAAGTATCGGTTTAGACTTTGTAAATATGAGCTATAGCGAATTTCTTGTGATAGTTTTTGAAAGTTATATCAAGCCTTACTATATAGAGATTTTCAAACTTGTAGAAAATGATACGCGTAATTTAAAAAATAATGAAATTGCAGAACGCATTAAGATGGATTTTAACAACCATGAAGTCTTATTTTTGACTGAGTCAAATTCAAGATATATTTCATCATGGCTTAATATAGCCAAAGATGATTTTGCTTTTTTTAGTTTTACTAAAAGATTAGCACAAAGGCAACTGATTTTTAACCCTTTTACCAGCAATAAAGAAAATTTTATTAAACATATTGAAAAATATTCACTATATAATAACTATTGGGTGCAAATACGCTAATGAGTGAGTGTTTTCAAAAATTTCAAGACATTCTGCTCTCTTAAAATGTGGTTGTGCGAAAAGAAGCTTTCAATCTGGTGGTGGTTAGAAAATTCCTTTTTATGTTCATAAGCCTTTCTAATGTAGGGGGCAAACCCAAAAGGGTTTTCTAAATCCTTTAAGGCGTTTTTCAAACTTTCTTCATCTTTATCTAAAGTATCAAAATACTTGAGCAAGACCTCTCTGGTTTCATAACTCAAAATATCTGAGCCTTTAAAAAAAGTGATGTTTGCATTAGCGACTCCATACACATAAATTGCATTGGGTTTAGGCAGGTTTGAATTCCACATGGGGCGAGATGTTTGAAGATTTTTTTCACCCTTATCGTTTTTAGAAAACTTGATTTCAATCCCTACCACATAATCAAAAATAAAAACCAAAAAATCAGGGTAATTTTGTGAGCCAAAAGGCTGGTATAAAAAATGGCTTGTAAGGTTTGAAAAAGGGTTTTTAAGGGTGTTTAGGTGATTTTTTTCTAAAACTTGCTTTTTGAGTTGGCTAAAAGTGGTTTTGATTTCCTTATTAGGCTTTTCTTCAATATGGCTTAATTCTTCTGTTAAATCGCCGTTGATTTCGCTAAAGTGTTTTTTTAATTCATTCCTAAATTTGTTTTCAAACTGCTCCCCTGTGTTAGAACTTGCAAAAAACTTTCTTTTATGGGTAATTTCTTGAAACACTTTTTCAAGCATGCATTTCCTTTAATTTGCAATATTCTTCCACAAAATCATAAGTAGAAAACCCTAAAACTTGTGTGTTTTTATGAGCGAGTTTGTTAAAATCAATTTTATGGATAATCATTAAAGCTTCTTTGGAGTGGGCTTTAATAAAAAAATATTGTCGGTTTTTAATCAGTAAATTTGCATTGGTGATCTTTTCGTTGTAATCATAAAAGCCTTGTCTCACCACCGCAAAATCCCATTGGTATTTTTCTTTGTTGAAATATTTAAGGGTGTGTGGCGTGTTGTTATGAATATAAGTGATGAAGTCATTATGGCGGATTTTTGGGGGTGCAATGATCCGTTCGTCTTTAAGATTTAAGGCGATATTTTTATGCATATAGATTTGAAAAACACATTTCACATCATAGGGCCGTTCACTAAAAATAAAAGCGTTTTTTTCTAAATCAGCGTTTAAAACCAATTTTGCACGCTTATCAATGTGTTTTTGGATAGAATAGCGTTTGAATAAATTGGGCAAAATAAACGCTACAATAGGTGCTTCGTTTAAAGATTTGTTTAAAAAATCTAATGCTAATTTCCCTCTATGCCCAAAAGGAGGGTTGCCAATAATGATGCACTTTTTGTTAAACTCAATCCATTCCAACAAATAATCTTTTTTTTGAATGCCTTGAGCTTTAGGGGCAATATCAAGGGCGAGACAATCAGCAATCCCTAATCCTTTTAACGCATCAACAAAGCTCCCACTCCCTGCACTTGGCTCTAAAAAATGGAATGCGTTTAAGTCTAGCCCTAGATTTTGATTGATGAGATCTTTTAATAAATCCAAACAAAATCGTGCGATTTTGGGATGGGTGTAAAAAGCGTCTAAATTCTTTTGCAAGGCAGTATTACTAACCATTTTAACCCCATTTTAGTTGAAATCAAACCCACCTGCTTCGCCTAAACTCATGCTTTCATAAGCCGCATTCACATAGCTGTTGCGGATCTCGCATTTTAAAACCTTATCGCATTTCAAGCAACTCGCTACTTGTTTTTCTTCTTGGCATGCTTGCAATTTCAAAAGAGCGTCATTAAAACGCTTTTCATATTCTAATTTTTTAGTGCTATTTTGCATCATTCTCCCTTTAAATATTTTTCTAAAATTTGAGCTTCATGCTGGCTGGTCAAATAGCATTCGCTTTTTTCATGGTAGCTTTCTACGCTTTGCTCTAGCAAACGCTTTTTAACCCCCTTATCAAAATAAAACGCTTCCCCTTTAGCTTTTTCAACCATCAAGGCTAAAGGAAAGACTTCAAAAAGCTTTCGCAATTTCTTTTGCGGGTAGGAAAACATTCCGCCTTTTTTGATGAGCACATGATGAACATCAGCCACCATAGATCCTGAGTATCGTAAGCGGTAATTTTCTGCAAAAAACCCTTCTAAAGCCTTTTTTAAGCCCAAAGAAAAATCCTTTTGATTGCCTCCGCTAGCGATGATCTTACCCTTATTTTCTAAAATAATGGTTTCTATAAAATGGAACTTGTTTTGGTAAAATGCGTAACGATAAACTTCTTCTAAAGCCACCACCAATTCTATTTTATGCCCAAAAACCACATAAAGGCTTGCGGCTAAATTTTGCGCCTTATAATCCTTTTCATAAATCCCTATAATCGTGCCTACTAAGAAATTCGCCTCCATCACTGAGCTCCCGTCTAGCGGATCATAAGCGATCAAATAAGAGCCGTTTTCTTTAGTAACGGGCGTTTCTTTTTCTTCGCTAAAAACGCTTTTCACATTTTCTAAACTCAAAAAATTTTCTTCTAAAAATTTGTCTAGGGCTAAATCCGCTTTAATAGGCGTATCCCCGCTGCTGTTTTCTAACTTAGTGTAACTCCCAGCGTCTGGCTTTTCTAAAATCTCTTGGGCTTTTTTAACCCCTTTTTCTAAAAGACTAATGATTTCTATAACGATGTTTGCATGCTTGCCTTTAAAATGTTTGTAATCCATAAAAACCCTTTTATGATTTGGTTAAAGATGCTAATATTTTACTTGAAAACATTGAAAATAGGGAAGTATTTTGAAAGTAGCTCCGAGCCTTTTGAGTGCTGATTTTATGCATTTAGCCAAAGAGATAGGTAGCGTGAGTAACGCTGATTTTTTGCATGTGGATGTGATGGATGGGCATTATGTGCCTAATTTAACCATGGGGCCTATGGTTTTAGAGAATGTTACTCAAATGAGCAAAGTGCCTTTAGATGTGCATTTAATGGTAGAAAATGCGAGCTTTTTTGTGGGATTATTCGCTCCTTTAAACCCGCAAATCATTAGCATTCATGCAGAAAATGAAAAGCACCCCCACAGGGTGTTGCAACTCATTAAAAATGCAGGCATCACGCCAGGTGTTGTTCTCAACCCCCACACGCATGAAGAAAGCATTAAATACTTGCTAGAAAGCGTGGGGCTGGTGCTTTTAATGAGCGTGAATCCGGGCTTTGGCGGTCAGAAATTTTTAGATCTTGTGCTAGAAAAATGCTTGAAAGTTAAAGAATTGATTAAGCACTACAACCCTGGCTGTCTTTTAGAAGTGGATGGGGGCGTGAATGATCAAAATATCTTTGAACTCCAACAAGCGGGCGTGGATGTTGTGGTTTCAGGGAGTTATATTTTTAAATCTAAAGATCGTAAGCTGGCTATTGAAGGCTTACAGAATGTCAGACAGCCTCTTGCATAAAGATATTCAAGCCCTAATCGCTCGCTTAAAGCACCAGGATTTAAGCTTAGGCATGCTAGAAAAATCGCTCTCTCGCCTTATTTATGATGAAATCAATTTGGAATATTTAAAAGCGTGCGGGCTTAATTTCATAGAAACGAGCGAAAATTTAATCACGCTCAAAAACCTTAAAACCCCCCTTAAAGATGAGGTTTTTTCCTTTGTTGATTTAGAGACCACCGGCTCTTGCCCCCTAAAACATGAGATTTTAGAAATCGGAGCCGTGCAAGTGATGGGGGGGGAAATCATCAATCGTTTTGAAACCCTTGTGAAAGTCAAAAGCGTGCCTGATTATATCGCTGAGCTTACAGGCATCGCTTATGAAGACACTCTAAACGCCCCAAGTGTGCATGAAGCTTTGCAAGAATTGCGGCTTTTTTTAGGCAATAGCGTGTTTGTAGCCCATAATGCTAATTTTGATTACAACTTTTTAGGGCGTTATTTTATAGAAAAATTGCATTGCCCCTTATTGAATTTAAAGCTTTGCACTTTGGATTTATCCAAACGAGCCATTTTATCCATGCGTTATTCTTTGAGCTTTTTAAAAGAGTTTTTAGGGTTTGGCATAGAAGTCAGCCATAGAGCCTATGCGGACGCTTTAGCGAGCTATAAGCTCTTTGAAATATGCCTATTAAACTTGCCTAGTTACATCAAAACGACGATGGATTTGATTGATTTTTCCCAATGCACTAACACCTTAATCAAAAGACCCCCAAGGGCCAGATACCAAGAGACTCCACCGCCATTTTCTCTTTTTGAGAGGACAAAGGGCTTGTTAAACATCATAAAAGCAACCAGTTAAACGAAAATTGTTTAATTGGGTTTGATTAGGGATAAAATTTTATTCCATCATTTTTGTTCTTTGAGAATGCCGCATGCTTCTTTTAACCCTAATTCGCAAGCCTTTTTAAGACTTTCTGTCATTTGTTTTTCATCTTTTGCTACGCCTTTAGCTTCATTATAAAGTGCTGCTAATGCGTAACACCCTTTAGCATCGTTTAATTTACAACCTTTAGAGAAATATTCAAAAGCTTTTTTAAGATCTTTTGTTACGCCTTGACCAAAAAAATAAGCCCCTCCTAATTTAGAACACCCTTGGGCATTGTTTAATTCACAAGATTTAGAGTAGTATTTTAAAGCTTTTTTAAAATTTTTTGTTACGCTTCCACCATTATGATAAATATCCCCTAAAATTACACAACCGTCGCTATCGTTCAATCCGCAAGCTTTTTCAAAATATTTCTTGGCTCTAGTGGAATTTTTATCCGTGCAAATCGTTATACCTGAAAACATAAGCCCTTTAGGGTCTTGCTCTGCCATTAACCCCCAAACATAAAACCCTAAAAACCGCTCCCTAACATGGCAAAAATTCATAAAAGAATAGAGGGTTATTTTGCGATACCCTACCCCACAATATCCAACAAATGCTCTTCATGCCACAATTCAATTTCTTCTTCTTCCAAGCCAAACGCCTTAGTCCTTTGGCTGTTTGGGTAGCGGTTTTTAGAGCCTTCTTTAGGGTCTTTATCGCTAATAGCTTGCATGTTTTCTAACGCCCTTGTTTCTTGGGCTAATTCAAGCTTGCTTTGAAAGCTTTGTGCTAAATCCAGCATATCACTTCTTGCACCCTGTTGGATAGCAGAATTTAAAGGAGCGTTTTGGTTGATATAAGTTACATTGCCTAAAGCTGAAACACCCATGCTAACCTCCTTAGAATGTTTAAGTGTCCTTTAGACTAACAGTTCGGTATTTTGAGTAAATGACATTAGCTCCTTTGATGATTTTGACAAATCTTCGCTGCGTGTAGTCAATTTCGTAACTATTAAACACATCTTTTTGCATTTTAATCAACATTTTGGCTAATTCCATAATGACCTCATCTTTGGGCGTATTCTTTTGGCAAAAAACGATCAAATGCGATCCAGGAATGCCTCTTACATGCATCCATAAATCATTCGCTCTTGCGTCTTGCAAGAGTTTGATATTCTCTTTTTGGTTTTTCCCTAAGCCAATTTTAAAATCCTTATAATACAGCACTTCATACCCGCTCATCGGGCGTTTGATTTTAGAATTTTTTACCGGCATAAACATTTCCAAAACGCTTTCCTCTCCCGCTCCTTTAACATAGTTCATTTGATTTTCTTTAAAGGCGATTTTTTCTTTTAGATTCTCTTCTTCTAAATACAAAAATTGCGATTTTTGTTTCTTTTTTTTGCTGAGAGTGAATTTTTTATTAATAAAAGCGTTTAAGGGCATGCTCTTATCAATTTCAATTGCGCATTCTTTATCTTCAAAATCCTTTAAAACCACGCAACTTTCATGCCTGTTGATTAAATGCTGGTAAGTGAGTAATAGCTGGGCTTGAGTTTGCAATTTTTTCGCTTCCAACTGTAAATTTTTAGGATCTTCTAGTTTTTCTAATTTTTCTTTCAAGCGTTCTTTTTGGGTATTTAACCGCTTGATGATTTGATTTTTTTTGTGTTCTAATTCTTTATGCTGATAGGATAAAAAATCCTTTTCTAAAATGTCTAACAATCCCTTAAAATCCAAATCCTCTTCTTGATGCTCGTATATATTAGGAGGCAATGCCCCTAAAATATCGTTTTTAGCGACCCTGTCATTAAAACGAAAGGCTTCTATCACGCATCTTTCTTTATCTAAAATCATGATGTTGGCTTTTTTAGGGATCATTTCTAAACGCAAAATAAAATTTTCACTCTTATAAGCTAAATCTTTAGCGCTTGTGATTTCTAAAATCCGATCGTTATCAATGATGCTTGCTTGTAAAATTTTAGCGTTTTTAGTGAATTTATTCAAACAAAAATCTAACGCTAGGGTGTTTTTTAAAACGCTCTCTGGGGGTTTTTTTGACAAACCGATATAAGGCGTGTTCAAATCTAAAACAAAGGCGTGTTTTTCTTTAGAAAAAGTCTCTAATAAAAAAAGAGACGCATTCAAGCGTTTGAGATTAAAATGCGTTTGAGCGTTTAAAAATTCGCTGAATTTCTTTAAAAGAAAAAATTTCATTCTTGCGCCTTTAATTTTTCCTTAGCGAAAGAGATCGCACTCTCTATATTCTCGCTCCCCCCTATCATGCGCGCGATTTCTAAAACCCTTTCTTCGTTATTAAGGGTTTTTGCAAGGCTTTTGTGGTTTTCTTTGAAGACTAAAATATGGTTTTTAGCGAGCGCTGGGATATGGACTTGGTGCGAAATGGCAAAGATTTGCGAATGGCTGCTCAAGGTTTCAAGGGCTTTAGAAACCGCTAAACTCTCTTCACCGCTCAAATTAGAATCCATTTCATCTAACACCAACACGCCTTTAAAATCCTTTAAAAACTCCATTTCTAAAAGCATGAACGCCAACCTCAAACGGCTGTATTCTCCAGAGCTTAAGGTTTCTAATTGGGAATTTTGTAAATTCAAAACGAGTTTTTGAGCGCCTTTTTCGCTCATGGGGGCTTCTTCTAAAACCAAACTAGGGCTTTTTAGGAGCAAATCTTTCGCTTTAGCGCTTAAAAGAGCGTTAAAACCGGCTAAATACTCTTTTCTAAAGCCGCTTATTTGATCACACAATTTCAAGCATTCGGTTTTTAATCGCTCTATTTCTTTGTGGTAAATTTCGCAATGATTGTCAATTTCTTTGAGATTATGCAATTCGTTTTTAACAAGCCCTAATCGTTCTTTAGCATGCATAATACTCCCGTAATCCTTAATGATCCCGCTTAACATGCCAAGCCTTTCTAGCACTTTTTCAATATCCAAACTCTCGCACTCTTCTAATTTAGCCTGCTCTTTTTCTAATAGGGCGCTCGCTTCTAATAAAGCGCTTTTTAAAAATTCAGCGCTATGGCCCGCGCTCTCTAAAGCATGCGTGATTTTATGGGTATTTTCTAGCGCATCTAACGCCAGAGCGATTTTATCGTTCAATTTTTCCTTACTAGAAAGCAATTTTTTTTGCTCTAAAAGGCGTTCGTATTCATCTTCTTTTAAATCCAGTCTCTCTAATTTCATTTTTTCAAAATTCAAACGCTCTTCTAAATCCTTTTGGAAACGCTTTTTATCCTCTAATAATCGCCTTTCTTTTTCTAGTTCCTCTAATCGGGTGAATTTTTCTTCAAGCGTGCCTAAAAGGGGGCTAAACGCCTTGTTTTTGCTTTGGATATAGCCATCCAGTAAGGAAAGCATTAAAATGTCATTGAGTTCATTCTGGCTGAATCTATCGTTAGATAAGCGTTTAATCAAACCTTTTAATAACGCTTTGAGCGTGTTTTTAGACAGGCTTGTTTGGTTTAAAAAATAGCGCGTTTTTTCTTTTTTAATCACGCTGATGACTAAGGGCTCATGTTCATCTTCTCTAAAAATGCCGTATTCTTCAGTGTCTAAAAAAGGCGCAATCAATTCCACTTCAATGTTTAAAGCGTTGCTCTCTTTAAGCCCAAACGCCCCTAAAAGGCTCGCAATAAGAACGCTTTTTCCCACCCCGCTAGCCCCACTAATCGCGCTCAAGCCGTCTTTAAACTCCAAATCCAGCTTTTCAAAAACAGCGTTTTGACGCACTTTTAAGCGTGTGATTTGAGCGTTATGAAAATCTCGCATGTTTTTACCCTTTTATCTTTTTTTGCTAGGGCTTTCCCCCCATAATAGCTTTTCTTTAAGCACTTTAAAATAATCCCTTGAATTTTTTTGTAAGAGTTTGGTGGTCGTGGGGCTTTTTTGAATGTATAGGGGTTGGTTGGCTTTTAAATCATAGGTGGCTTGCCCGTCAATAACTACAAGAGCGTCTTCATGAGTGCAAAAATTCAAGCAAAATTCCGCTCCTAACACTAGGGGGCGTTGCGTTAAAGAAAAATCGCACAAGGGCGTTAAAATATAGCTCTGGCTTAAAGCATGCACAATCGGCCCATGAGCGCTCAAATTATAAGCGGTCGAGCCTAGGGGCGTGGCAATGATAAGCCCATCGCCTTTATAGGTGTTAAAGGGCGTATGACCCGCATAAGCTTGAATGTCTAAAACCCCTAAAGCTTTTTTTTTAGCGATCACAATTTCATTGATCGCATAAAAAGAGGTTTTCCCGATACGGCCCTCTAAAGCCAAATGCTCTTCTAATTTGATTGTGTTGTACTTGAGATCTTGTAAAAAATCTTTCAAACCATTCAATTCAACCGCGCTCAAAAACCCTAAATTCCCTATTCTAACCCCAAAACATGGCTTATTGTAAGAATGCGTCATTCTTAAAGCCCCTAAAATCGTGCCATCGCCCCCCAAACATAAAAACGCATAAGCTTTTTCTATCAATCGTTCGTCTTTTACCCCATCAACGCTATCAATCATAAAGCTTTCAAACCCCTCATCTTCTAAAAGCTTTAAAACCCATTCTTTAGCTTGCTCTAGCTTTTCAAAAAGAGGGTTTTGATAATGGGTGGGCCGCACAAACACGCCGATAGTTTGATGTGAATCTTTCATGCGTATATTGTAGCTTAAAGCTTGAAACAAAATTTTAAAAAAGGGGGTTTTAGCCGCTTTTTTATCATCTGATGTAAAATCCATGAAAAGTTTTTATTTTTATTAATGTTTCATTCTTTAATCGTTTTTAATGGTTTTTTGGGTATTCTTTTTGAGAATGTAAGCATTATGTTAAGGAATCACACATGAAAAAATTTTTTTCTCAATCGTTGTTAGCTTGGATTGTTTCTATAAATGCACTATTAGCTATGGATGGCAATGGCGTGTTTATAGGGGCGGGTTATTTGCAAGGGCAAGCCCAAATGCATGCGGATATTAATTCTCAAAAACAAGCCACTAACGCTACTATCAAGGGCTTTGATGCACTTTTAGGGTATCAATTTTTCTTTGAAAAACACTTTGGCTTGCGCCTTTATGGGTTTTTTGACTACGCCCATGCCAATTCTATTAGGCTTAAAAACCCTAACTATAACAGCGAAGCAGCGCAAATAGCGGGTCAAATTCTTGGGAAACAAGAAATCAATCGTTTAACAAACATTGCCGATCCTAAAACCTTTGAGCCAAACATGCTCACTTACGGGGGGGCTGTAGATGTGATGGTTAATGTCATCAATAATGGCATCATGAGTTTGGGGGCTTTTGGTGGGGTGCAATTAGCCGGCAATTCATGGCTTATGGCGACGCCGAGCTTTGAGGGCATTTTAGTGGAGCAAGCCCTTGTGAGCAAAAAAGCCACTTCTTTCCAATTTTTATTCAATGTGGGGGCTCGCTTAAGGATCTTAAAGCATTCTAGCATTGAAGCGGGCGTGAAATTCCCCATGCTGAAGAAAAACCCCTATATCACTGCAAAAAATTTGGATATAGGGTTTAGGCGTGTGTATTCATGGTATGTGAATTATGTTTTCACTTTCTAGGGGTGCATCCCTAGAGCTTAAGCACGCTCTCAATGATGTCAATCAGCTCTTTTTTTCTTTTTTCTAAGCTTTTGGGCGTCCATTCTGTGTAGCAGCACACATCTTTAGTCATATTATAGCAAGTCATCACACTAAAAATTGTCTTATTGCCTAGCGTGACAGGTTTCCCATATAGATTTCTTTTTTCTCTTTGAAATCCAAATTTGAAGCTTGAGCGTTTTTCTTGCCTCCTAAAAGCGTGAGGTTGGCTAAAGAATGCGTGTATAACTCTCTTTCTTCTTCGCTAAAGTCTTTAACCCATTGGCTTGAAGAATTAGGCTTTTGAGGTAAAATGTGTTCAATATGAAAATTGTTCACTTGAATGCGTTTAGGTCTAGGATCATCGCTTATGGAATATTCCACTAAAATGAGAACGGGTCTGAGCCATGAATTTTTTGAAGCCTTTGTGTGTTTTTCATACAAATGGTCATCTTCTAGTTTTTCCCTAAAGTGTTGTGTTATCTTATTGTCATCTAAATATTTTTTCACAATAGAAGCGATGCTCTCTACACTTTGCTCCTCTTTTAGGGCTTTAATGATATTGCAATTAATTTGTTTTTTAGGTTCTTTTTGCTCTACAACCCAATTTTGGTAATAAAACTTGACTAACAATTTTTTTAAAGCCTCTATGTCTTGATCGCTATAATGGTGCAATATGCTAGTGCACAAAATAACGCGCCAAAAATCAGAGGCTAGATAAGAAAGCAAATGAGCGTGCCAATCTTGCATTTCTAACACTTTACAATAAGCGTTGTAAAAAGCTTCTACATTCTCAAGGTATTCGAATGGGGTTTTATCAAGTTTTTCAAACTGATCGGCAAGTCTTTCTTCCATGCTTTTCCCACTAGTTACCGGATTGAGATAGGTTAAATACCAGCTGAATAATATTTCTGCGGCGTTTTTCTCTCGCTTGTTCTCTTTTCTCTTTGGAAATTTTGACTCATTCTCTTTGCATTTTTTTGCACAAGGCATTCCAACAAGACGCAAACTATTCTTGATCCTTTTCTATAAAGAGTTTTTTTTTGCAACTCCACCTTAAAAACATCTATCGCATGCAAGGGCAAACCCCTAGCGTTTAAAACACTAAAAATCCTTAACGCCATGCTTATATTGGAGCAAGTGGTTTTGACAAATACGATCTTAAAATACAGCCATTTAATGAAATCGTTAATGTCTCCAATCTCTTTGTTTCTGAGATAGTTTTTTAAACAAATCGCATTTTTTAGGTAATTATTCTTATCGTTGCTTTTAGGAGCATCATTGAAAGAAGTTAAGGCGTCTTTAAAATCTTTTTTAGAATTAAACGCCATAGCGTTAAAATTCAATCGATCTCTTTTTTCTTCATCAGTATCGCCCAAACTCTTTTCTAAAAAATCTCTGCTAATTTTGTTTAAATCTTTATCATAAAGGGTGGCTAAAACTTTTGCAAGCAGAATGAAAGTGCTTAAGCGTTGCTGGCCATCTACAATATCATAGGTTTTAGCCTTGGTTTTGGAATCTGTGCCAATTGCGATTAAGACTAATGAGCCGCAAAAATAATCGCTTTCGTTATAAAGTTCATAGCTAGAAAACAAATCGTCTAAAAGCTTTTCGCAGTTTTTTTCTGTCCATTGGTAAGGGCGTTGGTAAATCGGGATTTGGTAATAAGAATCAAGTTCTGTAACTAAAATATCTTTTAATTTACAAGCTTCGCCTTTAATACTTTCATCTGCCATAAAAACCCCTTGTATTGTTTAAGATGGATTATAACATTAAAAAGTGTTTTTTTTTTTTTGAAATATTTCCACACATTAAGACGCATGGTTGATTGCCATGCTCTTTTTTACAACCTGTTTTTAAAGCTCCTTTAAAATTTCCAAAGGCTATTTGAACGCCAGATTGAAAGTTTTAGCGATGCCTTCTTGGGTGATATAGCCGTTATGAGCGCTCAAGCCTCCAAGGGTGTTTGCCACGATTTTAGTGTTGGCTTTTAAAAAGCCCTTCAAGCCATGCTCTAAATAATACAACAAATACGGCGCGCTCGCATGGCTATAAGCTACAGAGCTTGTTTTAGCGACAATCCCTGGCATGTTAGGCACGCCATAATGCAACAAATCCTCTTCCACATACACCGGATTAGAATGGCTTGTCTGGTGTATGGTCTCTATGCACCCCCCTAAATCGCAAGCCACATCTATCACTACCCCTTGTTTTTGCATGCGTTTTAAATGCCTTCTTAAAATCACTTTAGGGGTTTGGCTCGCTGTAACTAGCACCGCTCCCACTAGCCCCACCGCCCCGCTTAAAGCCTGAATGATATTGGCTTCATTCACGCTTAAAACTTCTAAATCATACAGATGATAATAGGGGTGGTTTTGCAATTTAGCGTAGTCTAATTCCAAAATCGTTACTTTAGCCCCCATTTGGCTTAAGACTTTCGCGCTCTCCATGCCAACCACACCGCCCCCAACTACGACAATTTTAGCCCTTTGCGTCCCGGATAAACCCCCTAGCATGACCCCCTTACCCATAAACCCCTTAACATGCTCTAAAGCCAGTAAATAATGCTGGATTAAATGCGCGGCTAACCTCCCAGCCACCACGCTCATAGGCGCTAAAATAGGGTAGTCGTTTTTAGGCCCGGCAATGGTTTCAGTGCAAATGGAAGTGATTTTTTTATCTATAAACATTTCGCACAAGCTTTTTTGATACGCTAAATCCAAATAACTAAATAGAGTAGCTTTTTCTTTTAACAAAGGGTATTCATGCTCTAAAGGCTCTTTGCATTTGACCACCAAATCCTGCCCCCACGCTGTTTTAGAATCCACGATTTTAGCCCCCACGCTCTCATACGCTTCGTTACTATAACCGCTATTAGCGCCGGCATGATTTTCCACTAAAACCTCCACGCCCTTTTGAATGATTAGCACCACATCATCAGGCACCAAAGCCACTCGTGATTCTAAATCCATGCTTTCTTTGACTAGCCCAATCGTCATGTTAATCCTTTAAATAGTAGTGTCAATTATGATTATATTCGCTCAATAAGACTATTTGAGTGCTTTTCGGTCAAAAACTTGAATGGTTTTACTCTTTTACACAATGAAATTGTTCTATTTATTATCCATTTGCTTATTAATAATTGGTTGTTAATTTTGGTTTAGAATGGGAGATACGAGTGGGGATTTCAAGGAGTGATAAAATGATTTTAGTAGGATTGGAAGCGGAATTAGGAGCCTCAAAAAGAGGCACCGATAAAGGGGTTAGGCGTTTGAGAGAAGTTTTAAGTGCAACGCATGGCGATTTGATTAAAGGCATGCAAACGATCATTCAAGAGCAATGCGTGCTTGATAAAGAGTTTAGATACGCTAAGAATTTTGAAGATTACTACCTTTTTTGTAAAGAAAATTTGATCCCTTGCATGCGAGAAGTGTTTGAGAAAAAAGAATTTCCTTTGATCTTAAGTTCAGAGCATGCGAACATGTTTGGGATTTTCCAAGCCTTTAGGAGCGTTCATAAGGACAAAAAAATAGGGATTTTGTATTTAGATGCGCATGCGGATATTCATACGGCTTATGACAGCGATTCAAAGCATATCCACGGCATGCCTTTAGGCATGGTTTTAAATCGTGTCCATAGCGGGTTTAATCGCATGAGCGAGAGCGAAGAAAAGGCATGGCAAAAGCTTTGCTCTTTGGGGTTAGAAAAGGGAGGGTTAGAAATTGATCCTAAATGTTTGGTGTATTTTGGGGTAAGAAGCACCGAACAGAGTGAAAGAGATGTGATTAAGGAATTACAAATCCCTTTATTTAGCGTGGATGCGATAAGAGAAAACATGCAAGAAGTGGTTCAAAAAACCAAAGAATTATTAAAAGCGGTGGGTATTATTTACCTCAGCTTGGATTTAGACATTATGGACGGCAAGCTTTTCACTTCTACCGGCGTGCGTGAAAATAACAGGCTGAGTTTTAATGAGTTGAAGCGATTACTGGGCTTGCTTTTAGAAAGCTTTCAAGACAGATTGGGAGCGGTTGAGGTAACCGAATACAACCCCACGGTGAGCACAAAACACACCAACGAAGAAGAAAAGCAGGTTTTAGAGATCTTAGATCTCATCATCAATAGCTGCAAAATTAAAGACAAGAAGCCATCTTTTATAATGAGTCCCTGATCGCTTTTTTAAACAAAACGATAAAAAGTTGAAAAATAAAACCCCTTTTAGCGTCAAAGAATGTCTTGTGTGTTTTAAGAACGCATGCAAGTTTATTGCGCGTCAAAAACGGGGATTTTTACTAGAGATTGAGCAAAATCGACACAATCAAAAAAAAAAAAAAGATTTTCATGCGATTAATAAAATTTTAAGAATTTTATGATAGAATCTCATGCGTTGTTAATTTTTTTTTGTTTTTATTACTTAATTGCGTTCGTTACTAGTGTGATTTTACTCAAAAAGTTTAAATTATTTTTTAATCTCTCAAAACATAAGGAGTTTTTCTTGCATAAAAAAGTTGTGTTGGCTTTAACGGCCAGTTTGATTTGCCAAGAGTCTTTGTTCGCTAAGGAAAAAGACTACACTTTGGGCAAGGTTTCTACTGCCGGTAAAAAGGATAAATCTGATTATTCTGGGCAGGTCAATTTGGGTTATAGCGGGATTACCGCACCTAAGAGTTGGCAGGATGAAGAAGTGAAAAAATACACAGGAAGCCGCACGGTGATCTCTAATAAAGCACTCACCCAACAAGCTAACCAAAGCATTGAAGAAGCTTTACAGAATGTCCCAGGTCTGCAAATTAGGAATGCGACAGGTGTAGGGGCTATGCCTACTATCCAAATCCGTGGCTTTGGAGCAGGGGGTTCAGGGCATAGCGATGCGACGCTTATGTTGGTTAATGGTATTCCTGTTTATATGGCTCCCTACTCTCACATTGAGCTAGACATTTTCCCTGTTACCTTCCAAGCCATTGATCGCATTGATGTGATTAAAGGCGGGGGTAGCGTGCAATACGGGCCTAACACTTATGGGGGTATTGTCAATATCATCACTAAACCTATCCCTAACCAATGGGAAAACCAAGCGGCTGAAAGGATCACTTATTGGGCTAAGGCTAGAAACGCCGGGTTTGCCGCTCCCCCTGATAAAACCGGCGATCCTTCTTTTATAAAGTCTTTAGGCAATAACCTTCTCTATAACACTTATGTGAGAAGTGGAGGGATGATCAATAAGCATGTGGGTATCCAAGCGCAAGCTAACTGGGTTAGAGGACAAGGCTTTAGGGACAATAGCCCCTCTAATATTTCAAACTATTGGCTAGATGGGGTCTATGACATCAATGAAAACAATGGGATTAAAGCCTATTACCAATACTACGATTTTGCTATCGCTCAACCGGGATCACTCAGCGAGCAAGATTACAAAATAAACCGCTTCGCTAATTTACGCCCCATCAACCAAAAAGGCGGACGCTCCCAACGCTTTGGGGCTGTGTATGAAAACCGCTTCGGGGATTTAGACAAAGTGGGCGGGACTTTTAGCTTCACTTACTACGGGCAGTTGATGACTAGGGACTTTCAAGTGAGCTCTAGTTACAACAGTGCTAACATGGTTACTTGTTTTAGCGAAGCGGCATGCAGGGCGGCAGGACTTCCGGCAGGGTATAACTTGGCTGTGCCTTATTATGCCACCAACTACAATGGTTGGGCAGAAGTAGAAAATCCTGTGCGCTCCATCAACAACGCTTTTGAGCCTAAAGTGAATTTGATCGTCAATACCGGGAAAGTCAGGCAAACCTTTATCATGGGCTTGCGTTTCATGACTACCACTTTTTTACAACGCCAATACTTAAACACCAATGAATGCCCCACCAAAACGAGCGGTGAGGGGGCAGGATTCTTGTGTGAGGGCCCTAATGTGATGAGCGGTTGGCAACCCCACATCAAGCATGGCGTTTATAGAAACTGGAATAACTGGCGTAACAATTACACAGCAGTTTATTTGAGCGATCGCATTGAAGCTTGGGACGGGCGCTTTTTCATCGTGCCTGGTTTGCGCTACGCTTTTGTGCAATACAACAACGAAAATGCGGCTAACTGGGCACAAATCCCTGAGAAGGATTTAAGAAAAATCAAGCACATGAACAATTGGATGCCCTCCACCAACATTGGCTTTATCCCTGTGCAAGGCGATCACAATGTGCTTACCTACTTTAACTACCAACGCTCTTTTGTCCCGCCTCAATTAGACGTTTTGAGCTATGGAGGAGCGGAGTATTTTACCCAACACTTTGACACTGTGGAAGCAGGAGCGCGCTACAGCTATAAGGATAAATTTAGCTTCAATGCGGACTATTTTAGGATTTGGGCGCGCGATTTTGCCACCGGACAGTATTCAGTCTATACAAGCGGCCCTATGAAAGGTAATGTGCGCCCCATTAACGGCTATTCTCAAGGCGTGGAGCTGGAATTGTATTACAGACCTATTAGAGGGTTGCAATTCCATGCCGCTTTCAACTACATTGACACTCGTGTAACCAGCCATGGCCCTTTAACAGACTTGAACGGGGATGTGCTAAAAGGGACTAGCTATAACAAGCACTTCCCTTTTGTAAGCCCTTTCCAGTTCATTTTTGACGCTCGTTACAATTGGCATAAAACCACCATTGGTATTTCTAGCTATTTTTATAGCCGTGCTTATAGCGGGATTAGCAACAGTGCAGCAGGAGGCTATTACGGAATGCAATATTATAGTGGGGGGAACAACTATGAAAGCGTTCTCAATAGCGGTTATCAATGCGAAGCTTGGTGTATGACCCAACATGAAGGGCTATTGCCTTGGTATTGGGTGTGGAATATCCAAGTGAGCCAAATTTTTTGGGAAAACGGGAGACACAGAGTTACAGGAAGTTTGCAAATCAACAACATCTTCAACATGAAGTATTATTTTACAGGGATTGGCTCTAGCCCTGCAGGCTTGCAACCTGCACCTGGAAGATCGGTTACAGCGTATTTGAACTACACTTTCTAAAGGCTTTAAAAAGGAGGGGGATTGTTGTGCTATGGTGAGCCGCTCAAATGAGCTACTTAGCGATTTGATTGAGATGATGGAATCTTCATTTAAGAACGCTCCAAATAAGTCTCTTTGAGGCTGGCCTTAGCCCTTTGCCAATTGGGCAAATACAAACTCAATAAATCCCTAAAATATTCGTTATGGTGGTGCGCTTTTAAACGCAATAATTCATGCACAACCACATATTCAATGCCCTCGCTAGGCGCTTTAGCCAGTTCCAAATTAAAAAGCAAGGTGCGTTTAGCCATGTTGCAACTCCCCCATATCCGTTTCATTTTTTGGATTTTAAAGCTTTGTATGCTTTCGTTTAAAATCTTTTCATACTGGTTGATGTAGGTTTGTATTTTTTCTCTTAAGACTTGTCTGTAATAGTCTTCCAACACTTTTAAGCGGTTTTTTAAGCTTGTTTTTTGACTAGCATGCAAGATTAAATATTTAGGGCTTTTAAGGACGAAGTGTTTTTGCGTGGTGTGTTCCATCTTTAACAGATAGCGTTTCCCAAAAAGATAATGGCTTTCTCTTTCTAACATCCCTCTTTGGCTTTGTCTGTTTTGGTTTAAAAAATTTTGTTGCTGTTCTTTGATCCAAGGGAGTCTTTTAATCAAAGAAAGCCTGAGACCCTCATCGCTTAAAGCTAGGGGGCAAGACACATGCACAGAGCCATCAGGCGGGCAAACGCTAATATGTAAATGCTTAATATCCTTTTTTTCTATAGCGATGTCTGTATCGTTTAAAGTCAAACAATAAGCCTTCATTAACAATACTCCTCTGTGTTTTTGGCTAAATTAAAGATCTCTTCTAACAAATCACCTTTTATGATTTGTTTTAAAGCGTTTTTAAGGATTCTTTCTTTTATAAGATGCCCCACCCAATCAGCTTTTTTATTACCCCTTATGCATGCGTCTATTTCTAGGGCTAAGGCTTCATTTCCATCTAAATTATCATAGAGGGTTTTTAAAGCGTCAGTGTTGATCTTTTCAGGGTAATTTTTATCTTTTTTATGGATAACTTGTTTGGCTAAATCGTGGATTTGTTGCAAGTATTCTAAATGGGTTAATTTCTTTTCTCTAAACTGGCTGATCAAATCGTTTAAAAGCGAAGATAAATTTTCGTAATATTTAGGATCGCTCGCTTCTTCTTCTATAATGCGTTTTCTGGTGTTGTTAGCGATGCTTTCTGCCATAGAGCTTTCGTTTTTAAACACTTGAGACAGCACCTTATTAAAATCATTAACATCCATTTGGGCTAAAACTTCGCACAGCCCTTGATCTTGCATTTTAATTAGCGTCTTGCTATCCGTGGCTTTAATGTAAGCGTCTAAGATCCAGTGCATGTATTCGCTATAGCTTTTTAAATCCACGCTATCCCCACTATTTAAGCCAATCACCTTTTGTAAATGCCTATAATCTTGCACTTCTTGTTTGATTTTTTGCATTTCTTCTTTAGAATAAACGGGATTTTCTGAGTTGTTCAATTCCACAAACATCCTTAAAAACGCGCCAACAAGCTGGTAAAACAACCGCCTTTTTTGAGCGTTTTTTTCCAAATCGCTCCCACAAAAATAAGCGATATAATCCGTTTCATCTTTGGGCTCTTCCACGCTTTCACAAAGCGATCTTAACTGCCCTCTAATTTCTTCTAATTTTTTCTTAATCTTTTGGGTTTTGTCAGAGATAAGCCCTTGAATGTCTTCTCTTTCATAGTTTTCAAACGCCCCATTAGTGTAATCGCTGTGCGCTTCTTGCAAGCTATCAAACAAATCGCTATAGTCTATGATGTGGCCAAAATCCTTATCTCCACCATCCAGCCTATTCACCCTGCACACCGCTTGAAAAAACCCATGATCTTGCATTTTCTTATCAATGTATAAATAAGTGAGGCTTGGCGCATCAAAACCGGTCAATAGCTTATCCACCACGATCAATAGCTTCATCCTAATAGGCTCTTTAATAAAACGCCTTTTAACTTCTTCTTCAAATTCTTTGGTTTTATTAAGGGCATTTTTCTCATCTTTTTCATTAAAAAATTTTTGCAGCATTTCGCAATAAGTGCGGTATTTGTAACTCTCTTCGCTCTCATCGCTCCCGCATTTAAGATCGGCAATATTGGGTTCATAGCTTGTGATCACAGCCACCTTATCTTTTAATTCTGTTTTTGAAAAGAGTTCAAAATACCGGCATGCGTTATACACGCTTTCAGCCACTAGCATGGCATTCCCCTTTCCATTCTTTAATCTTGGGAGTTTTGCCATATCCAACACAATATCTTGCACAATATGTTCCAATCTGTCTTTAGTGGAAAAAAGTTTTTGCAAATTAACCCATTTCTTTTTAAGCTTTGCTTTGGCCGCATCATTCAAGTTTTGGGTTTTTAATTCAAAATATTCGTTTAGCTTTTTATCGTTACTGACATATTGATCCACGCTCCTGGCTTCATAAGTTAAATCTAACACCACTTTATCGCTAACGGCTTCATTGAATTTATAGCAATGGATATAATTCCCAAACACTTCCTGGCTTGTCTTTTTATCTTGTTTCAACAAAGGCGTGCCGCTAAAGGCTATAAAAATCGCATTAGGGAGCAGGCTTTTCATGGCGTTGTGCAATTTACCGCTTTGGGTTCTGTGGCATTCATCCACTAAAACAATCCATTCTTTTAAAACGGGTTGTTTTTTAAGTCTTCTAAGTCGTTGTCATCAAATTTATGCACAAGCGAGCTAACCAAAGATTTCTTATTTTCAAACAATGCGCTCAATAAATCCTTCTTGCTTTCTGTGCGATGCATTTTCTCGCCTGTTCTCTCAAACACGCTTTGAATTTGAGCGTCTAATTCCCTCCTGTCTGTAACGATTAAAATCCTTGGTTCTTTGGTATTACTTTTTATCCATTTAGTCAGCCACACCATAGTGAGGCTCTTGCCACTGCCTTGCGTGTGCCAGATAATCCCCCCTTCTTTTCTGCGGATAAATTCTTGCGTTTTTTTAACCGCAAAATACTGGTGGAACCTGGCGCATTTCTTTTGACCTTTATCAAAAATCAAAAAATCATGGATAAATTCTAAAAACCTTTCTTTTTTTAAAAAGCATCCAATCGTCTCAAACAAATTTTTTTGAACGCCCTCTTCTTTCCAAGAAAGGTAGTATTTTTCTTCCGTCTTTATGACGCCGTATTTTAGCCCTTGACTTTCATTGCCCGCCATAACCAATTGGATCGTTTTAAAAAAATCTCCAATAAATTCTTTCTTTTGGTTGTCTAAATTTTGCCTGATAGTGCTTTCTACGCTCACGCTGGATTTTTTTAATTCTAACACCCCTAAAGCGATCCCATTAACATAAAGCACCACATCCGGCCGTTTCATGTTTGGCCCTTTAACGCTCACTTCTTCAGCCACGCTAAATTCATTCTTAGAAACATCTTTCCAATCAATGAGCCAACTTGTTTGGGTTGGTTCATTCTGGCTTATTTTCGTTTTCACGCCATAAATTAAAAGCCCGTAAAATTTTTGATTCGCTTCGTATAAGTCGTTTTTTAAAGCGTTATTGATTTCATGCTCAATTTTATGCCACCTTTCATTATTGATTTTTTGATTTTTAACTAGCCATGCTTTCAAGCTTTCTTTATTAATGTTTTCATTATCGCTCTTTATTAAATCCCCTAAATACGCATAGCCCATGGTTTTAAAAGTTTCTATGACTTGTTTTTGAGCTTCTTTTTCTGTTTTCACCATAAACCCCTTAAGAACGCTTTTTATCGCTTTATATTATAATCCTAAAAACAAAATAGGGCGATTAGAATGGCGATCAAAAAAAGCGAATTGTATAGCTCTTTATGGGCTGGGGCGGATAGCTTAAGGGGCGGAATGGATGCGAGCGAGTATAAAAACTATGTTTTGAACCTGCTTTTTTTTAAAATACATCAGCGATAAAGCCAGAAATGACGCTAAAAACCATACTCCTAGCGCCATAGAAGTGCCGCAAGGGTGCTTTTATGAAGACATTCTCGCTTTAGAGGGCGATAAAGAAATAGGCGACAAGCTCAATAAAATCATCGCAGAAATTGCAGAGCGCAATGACTTAAAAGGCGTGATTGACAGCGTGGATTTTAACGATAACACGAAGCTTGGAGAGGGTAAAGCGATGATGGACACCCTTTCTAATCTGGTTAAAATCTTTGCTGATTTGAGTTTAGGCGCGCATGGGGCTTTAGACGATGATTTATTGGGCGACGCTTACGAATATTTAATGCGCCATTTTGCTAGCGAATCCGGTAAATCCAAAGGGCAGTTTTACACCCCTAGCGAAGTTTCGCTTTTATTATCCCTTTTGCTTAGCATTGATGGAAACACCAGACCGGATAAAAGCATCTATGACCCCACTTGCGGGAGCGGTTCGTTATTACTAAAAGCTTCTAGCTTGGCTAGCGAAAAGGGCTTAAGTATCTATGGTCAAGAAAAAGACATTTCCACAACAGCCCTTTGTAGAATGAATATGATTTTACACAATAACGCTACTGCTGATATTGCTAAAGGGGGTTTTAGCACCCTTTCTAACCCCCTTTTTATTAAAAATGGCATGCTGAAAACCTTTGATTATGTCGTGGCTAACCCTCCCTTTAGCTTGAAAAACTGGACTGATGGGCTAAGCATAGACCCTAAAAGCAAGCAAGTCATTAATGATAGATTCAATCGTTTTGAAGACGGCACGCCCCCTGAAAAAAAACGGCGATTTTGCTTTTTTGCTCCATATCATCAAATCCTTAAAAGACACAGGCAAAGGGGCAGTGATTTTACCCCATGGGGTGCTATTTAGGGGGAATGCTGAGAGTGCAATCAGAAAAAATCTTTTAACAAAAGGCTATATTAAAGGCGTGATAGGCCTAGCCCCTAATCTTTTTTATGGCACTTCCATTCCTGCATGCGTGATTGTTTTAGACAAAGAAAACGCGCACACCAGAAAGGGCGTTTTTGTGATAGATGCGAGCAAGGATTTTAAAAAAGACGGCAATAAAAACCGCTTGAGAGAGCAAGATGTCCAAAAAATGATAGACACTTTTAACGCTTTAAAAGAAATCCCTTATTATTCCAAAATGGTAAGCCTAGAAGAAATCAGCGCTAACGACTATAACTTGAATATCCCACGCTACATTGCCGCCAAATTAGAATCCGAAAAAGACTTGTTCGCTTTAATCAACAGCCACAAAGCCAAGTTTTTGCCAAAAAACGAAATTGAAAGCCTCGCCCCTTATTTTAAAGTGTTTAAAGAACTTAAAAACACGCTTTTTAAAAAGAGCGATAAAGAGGGTTATTACGCTTTACAAACAGAATGCAAAAACTTTAAAGATCTAATCACAAAAAGATTAGAATACCAAACCTTCCACACTTCTGTTTTAAACGCTTTTGACCGATTGGATTTATTGACAACTTTTGACAATTTAAAGCCAGGTTTTAACCCAAAAACCCTAATAGAGAGCGTTTGTCAAAAAGTCTTAAAAGAATTTGAAAAGGTAGAGATTTTAGACAAATACGGCGTGTATCAGCTCTTTAAAGATTACTACAATCAAGTTTTGCAAGACGATTGGTTCCTTCTTTCATTCAATGATTTTATAAGCGCTAAAGAATTGAGGAAATTAAACCCCCTAAAAGACAAAAACAAAAGAGCCAACTATTTAGAAGAGCCGGATTTTGTCATCCAAAAAACCTATTATAAAAGCGATCTGATCCCTAAAAACCTGATCAAACAACGCTTTTTTGAAAAAGAAGCCAAAGAATTAGAAGAATTAGAAAACGCCCTTAATGAAAAAGAGGCCAATTATGAAGAATTTATAGAAGAGCATTCTAACGAAGAAGGGCTTTTTTATGAATTGAAAATCAATGAAAGCGTTTTGAAAAAAGAGCTAAAAAACGCCACCGATTCAGAAGATGAGAAAATCCTAAAAACCGCTTTAGAATTGCTAGAAGCTAAAAACAAGGTGCTGAAAATGAAAAATAAAGCCCATGAGGAGCTGGAATTAAAAGCGTTCCACCAATATAAAAACCTGAAATTAGATGAAATTAAAGATCTCATCATCAAAGACAAATGGCTTAACAGCTTGAAAAACGCCCTAGAAAACAAAATCCAAAAACGCATCAACGCTTTCACTAGCGCCCTTAATGGAATCATTTCAAACTACTCTAACAGCTTGTTGGAATTAGACAAAGAAGTCAAAGAGAGTGAATCAAAAGTTTTAGAGCATTTGAAAGATTTGGGGGTTGTAGTTTGACATTAAAAAGTTTGGAGTGCCTTTTGACTAGCGTATCCTCGCTATGAGACCTCCAAACTGAAAGCGATTATAGCACAGGAAATTTAATGGGACTTGAAAATGAAGTTTTTAATCGCATTTTAAAGCATCTAGCCCTAAAAAACCCCCTTGCTTTCAAAAATAAGGGTTTAGATCAATTAAAAAAATCTATTAGCGTGTTGCGCTATGACTATCTCATAGGCGCTAGTAAGGAATTAGGTATTATATTACAAAAATACCCCAATAAAGAAAATGAGATCAATAACCTTTTTGATTTTTTAATGCATTTTTACAACAAACGGACTAAAACGCACCACATGCTTTTTTTATGGATACATTTTTTTGAAACGGCTTTGCGTTCTAAAATAGCGGTTATTTTGGCTCAAAAACACAGCAGCAAGGATATTGACGATTGGTTTTTGTCTAAAAAGCTTAGCCATGAGATTGAATACTTAAAAAAACCCACCATTTAGAAAGCTTAAAAGGATACAATGGCTTTCAAATCTTAAATTTATTCACTCTTAACACTTTAAAAACCATTATCAAAATGTATTGGAGCGATTTTAAACCCTTATTTGCAGATTACAAAACATACAACGAACATGTTTTGCCAACCTATGGCACTTGGGAGCATTTTTTAAAGGCTTTCAGCTTGATAAAAAAAGCCAGGAATGACTTATTCCACAACAACCCTTCTAAAATCAAAACAAGTTCACTAGTTAAAAACATTGAAATCTTGCTATTAAGGCTGGATTTTAACCCTAAAAACGCTTTTGATAACACCCTAAAATTAGAGCGCACTATCTTTTTTAAGACCATTCAGGAGAACGCATGGACGCATTAACAACACCCTTAAATTGGCAAAAAATAAGGCTTGGGGATATTGCTGAAATTAAAAGGGGTATTCGCATAACAAAAAATGAATTAGATATATTTGGAAAATACCCTGTGGTTTCAGGTGGAGTTGGCTTTTTGGGTTACACAAACAACTTCAATAGATATGAAAATACAATTACTATCGCTCAATATGGAACGGCTGGTTATGTCAATTTTCAAAAAATAAATTTTGGGCTAATGATGTTTGTTTTTGTATATACCCTAATAAAGATATTATAAAAAATATTTTCTTGTATTATTTTTTGAAAGTTAATCAAAATTATTTATATGAAATTTCAAATAGAAATGCTACACCTTATAGTATTTCAAAAGATAAAATTTTAGATTTTGAAATCCTTTTACCCTCTCTAAACGAACAGATCGCTATCGCTAACATTTTAAGCGATTTGGATCGTTATCTTGATGCTTTAGACGCTCTCATTCTTAAAAAAGAGGGCGTTAAAAAAGCTTTAAGCTTTGAACTATTGAGCCAAAGAAAACGCTTGAAAGGCTTCAATCAAGCTTGGCAAAGAGTGAGGCTTGGGGATATATGCGAAATCACAACCGGTTCATTAGATGCAAATGAAATGGTTTCTTATGGAAAATATAGATTTTATACATGTGCAAAAGAATATTATTTTATAGATAAATACGCTTTTGACACAGAAGCAATTTTAATTTCTGGAAATGGTGCGTATGTAGGGTATGTGCATTACTATAAGGGCAAATTTAACGCCTATCAAAGAACCTATGTGTTGGATAATTTTAGCGAACATATTATATTTGTAAAATATTTTTTAACAATGTTTTTGCAATCCCATATTCAAACAAATAGAAATGAAGGTAATACCCCTTATATCGTAATGGCAACTTTAAAAGATTTTGAAATCCTTTTACCCTCTCTAAACGAACAGATCGCTATCGCTAACATTTTAAGCGATTTGGATAATGAGATCGCTAGCCTTAAAAACAAAAAACGCCAATTTGAAAACATCAAAAAAGCTTTAAACCACGATTTAATGAACGCTAAAATCAGGGTTTTAGAAAAATAAGCACCCCAAAAGTCAAGAACAAACCCGCTCACAAGGAAACCCTTAAGCTTTTAAATTTAAGGGAACTTTGGCTAATGCATTGCTTTTCTATAGAAAAGACTGCTTTAAACCCCTTAAAAGAGATTCTAATGTATAATACAAGAGTTTTTATCATGTTTTCTTTTCCATGATAAACCCTTTTAACCGGATTTGCCCCATATCGCAACTATGGGGGCGTAAGATATTTATAATAAACCCCCTTAAAACTTCATCCAATCAAACGCTAAAACAAGGCGTTTTTAAAACATTAAAGAATTAGCGTTATTGAAGCGGTATTTTTTAAAACTAGTGCTTCAAACAATCTTCAAACAAATATTGATGCTCGCAAGGTAAAGCGTCAAATAAGGCTTTGGCTAAATCTTGCATTTCTTTTAAGGCTTTATTACTGCTTCTTAAAGTCAATAAATTTTGCAAGCTCCTAGCGTTAATGCTATACGCTAAATGCGTTTTATAGCTCTCCGGCATGGCGTATTTGGCTAAATCGTTTTTAATGTTATGCTCGCTCAATAAAACCCTGAGATTTTCTAAAGCTAAAACGCTCATTGCATTCACTTTTTCATTATCCACAAACACTAAAAACTCTTTGGCTCTCGCTAAATTCGTTTCATTAAGAGGTAAAAAGCTCTCCACTTCTTTCAACTCCCTTAAAGTGTAGCGGCTTGATTTCACGCTCAAGCTCGCTATTCTGTGCCGGCTCAATTCTTGCAACGCTCCCCTGCTCAAACCCTTGATTTCAAAATTGTAATAAAGATGCTCTAAAGTGGAAGAATGCCTAAAAATATTCCCCACCCTGTGGATCAACTCCTTATCTTTAGAGCCTCCATCATCGCTGTATTCAAAACTCTGCCAGCAAGTGCGGATCGCTTGGCTTGCAATGTCTAAAGGGGTGTAATGCTTACAAATCACTTCCATTATCTGACTCCTAATATCGCTTTTATTCCACGGTAACGCTTTTAGCTAAGTTTCTTGGGTGATCCACATCGTGATTTAAACGCATAGCGATTTCTAAGGCTAAAAGCTGCATCGCTAAATTCATGCGGAAAAATTCTTCCATGTAACTTCCGCTCTCTTCTAACTGGATAAAATCATCAGCGATCTCTAAAATTTCAGAGCTTAACACGCAAATCGTAGAATCCCTAGCGCTCAATTCTTCAATATTGCTTTTGGTTTTATCAAACAACAGGTGCTTAGACAATAGAGCAATGGTAAAAAGATTAGAATCCACTAACGCAATAGGGCCATGCTTCATCTCCGCGCTCGCATACCCCTCAGCGTGCAAGTAGCTGATTTCTTTAAGTTTCAACGATCCTTCTAAAGCGAGCGGGTAAAACACATCGCGCCCGATATAAAAAAAGCCATGCCCATGCAAGTAGCGTTTGGACAAGCGCTTGATTTTTTCATGCAATTTAGGCTCTACTTTCATCGCATTCACGCTATTTAGCATGTTTTTAGCTTGGATTTTTTCTTCTTCTTTAGAGATTGTCCCTAGCTGTTTGCCTATATACACGCTCAAAAGCCACAAAAGCATCACTTGCGAAGAAAACGCCTTAGTGGATGCCACGCTCCTTTCTATCCCCGCTCTAATCAAAAGCGTGCGATCGCTAATGCGGCTCATCATGCTAAAGGGAGCGTTACACAAACTAATGGTTTTAAGCCCTTGGGCTTTGGCTAATTTTAAAGCCTCTAAAGTGTCAGCGGTTTCGCCACTTTGAGAAATCGCTATAAAAAGCTCGTTAGGGTTGCTTTTAAAATTGGCGTAGCGGTACTCGCTCGCTAAAATGGCCCTCGCTCTTATTTTGGTTAATCTTTCAAACAAATACACGCTCGCCAAACTCGCATGGTAACTGCTCCCACAAGAACACAGCGTGATTTCACTCGCATTCTCTAAAAATTCAGGATCGATTTCGCAATACACATTCAAGGCTTCCAAACGCCCCTCTAAACACTCTAACAAACTGCTATGCTGCTCATAAATCTCTTTTTCTAAATAATTCCTAAAATCCCCTTTAGAATAATCCTTATTCTCAAAAGCGTAATCTTTCATGTTTTCAATATGTTTTAAATCTTTAAAATTTTCTAAAGAAATCTGCCCCACGCTGTTTTCTTCTAAAATGACAAATTGATCCACTTTAGGAGCTAACACGCTCAAACTTGACGCAAAAAACACCCCCTCTTTGCCCTTACCCACGATTAAAGGCGAAGAAGATTTAGCGTAAAACAAGCTCTCTTTAGCCCTTTTATGGAGCATTAAAATCGCATAACTCCCTTTTAAAAGGCTGATGCTTTTTTCAAAAGCTTTCAATAAATCGCTCTCGCTTTTAAGCGTTTCTTCTAATAAATGCGCAATGACTTCCGTGTCCGTTTGGCTTAAAAACGCATGCCCTTTGTTTTTTAATTCTTTTTTCAAGTCCGCGTAATTTTCAATGATGCCATTATGCACTAAGGCTAAATTTTCTGTGAAATGCGGGTGGGCGTTTACACTGCTTGGCTTGCCATGCGTGGCCCATCTGGTGTGAGCGATACTCACGCCAAAACCCAAAAACTCTTTATTTTTAAGCTCTAGTGTAAGGTTTTCTAATTTCCCTTGAGTTTTAAACACTTCCAAACGATCATTACTCAATACGGCTAAACCAGCGCTGTCATAGCCTCTGTATTCTAATTCCTTTAAGCCCTCTAAAAGAATGGATTTTTTCTCGCTATCCCCTATATAACCTACAATCCCGCACATTTAAAACACCAATAACCCTTTTTTGATCTTATTTAAAGCGTTAATAAGCTCCTTCAATCGCTCCACTTCTTCGCTTAATTGCGTAAAAAACGCTTCATTCACGCCCTTTGGCATGTCCATGCTCCCTCTTTTAATTTCAATAAAATCCCCCAAACTCAAATTCGCTAATTTTAAAAGCATTTCAATTTCATTTTGCGAGTCTTCAATCTCCGCTAAAATCTTGCGTATTTTTTCAAACATTCAACCGCCTTTAATTTCAGAATGTTCCATGATAGCTAAAGTATTCTTATAAGCTTTTGAGCGTGTCTTCTAAAATTTGTTTAACTTTGGCGTGGTTTTCTTTAAATTCCTTATGTGCGTTAAGCCCTGCATGATTACTCACGCAAAAAATCCCTTTAGCCTTCAAAGAAAACGCCCTAGCCACGCTTAAGACGCTAAAAAACTCCATGTTTTCTAATAAAACGCCCTTTTGAGCCATTTTTTTAGCAAACATTTCGCTGGTGTGGATATAGTTACTGCTATTCACACACACCCTTTTAAAAAGAGCTTCCTCTTTGGTTTCTATTTGAATGAAATTATCCAAAGGCGTGTAGCTGTTTAAATGGCTAAAACTCTCTTCAACTTGATAGCCGCAAACGCTTTCAAACACGCCTAAAAGCTCAATTTCTGGGCTATAACTCCCCGCGCTCCCTATAAAAATAAGGCTTTCTGTATCAGGGTTTTTTAGGCACATTCTCGTTAAATTAATCGCACTCTCTATCAAACCCACACCAATAGGAATCGCTCCCTTTAAAGTTTCATTCCTTCCAGCGCAAAGCAGCATGAAAATCCTTTTTTTCGCATCCATTAGTTTATTATGAGTAAGCATTATAGACAAACCCTTAAAAGAAACACCTTAATTTTAAGGCTTCATTCACATTTCATTCACATGTTATTCCTTTTTCATTCACAACTTATTCACGCTATAATAACGCCATGGATACCAACAACAATATTGAAAAAGAAATCTTGGCGCTAATCAAACAAAAAGTTAGCCCCATAGAGTATGAAAATTGCTTAAGCCAACTCAAATACAACCCTAATGCGAGCAAAAGCGACATTGCCTTTTTTTATGCCCCTAACATGCTCTTATGCAATTGGATTACGGCTAAACACGGCGCATTGCTTAAAGAAATTTTAAGCCAAAATAAAGTCGGCATGCATTTAGCCCATAGCGTGGATGTGCGTATTGAAGTAGCGCCCAAAATCCAAATTAACGCTCAACCTAATATCAATTACAAAGCGGTAAAAACGAGCGTCAAAAACTCTTACACTTTTGAAAATTTTGTCGTAGGATCATGCAATAACACCGTTTATGAAATCGCTAAAAAAGTCGCCCAAAGCGATACCCCCCCTTATAACCCGGTGCTTTTTTATGGCGGCACAGGGTTAGGCAAAACGCACATTTTAAACGCTATCGGTAACCATGCCCTAGAAAAGCATAAAAAAGTCGTGTTAGTCACTTCGGAAGATTTTTTGACAGACTTTTTAAAGCATTTAGACAACAAAACCATGGATTCTTTTAAAAAAAAATACCGCCATTGCGACTTTTTCTTGTTAGATGACGCTCAATTTTTGCAAGGAAAACCCAAACTAGAAGAAGAATTTTTCCACACTTTTAACGAATTGCACGCTAACAGCAAACAAATCGTATTGATTTCAGACCGATCGCCTAAAAACATCGCCGGTTTAGAAGATCGCTTAAAATCGCGCTTTGAATGGGGGATAACCGCTAAAGTCATGCCCCCTGATTTAGAAACCAAACTTTCCATTGTCAAACAAAAATGCCAGCTCAATAAAATCACTTTGCCTGAAGAAGTGATGGAATACATCGCCCAACACATCAGCAACAATATCCGTCAAATGGAAGGCGCGATCATTAAAATCAGCGTGAATGCGAACTTAATGAACGCTCCCATTGATTTAAACCTCGCTAAAACCGTTTTAGAAGATTTGCAAAAAGATCATGCTGAAGGCTCAAGCTTAGAAAATATCTTGCTCGCGGTCGCGCAAAGCCTAAATCTCAAATCCAGTGAAATCAAAGTCTCTTCGCGCCAAAAAAATGTCGCTTTGGCGAGAAAATTAGTCGTGTATTTCGCTAGACTCTACACCCCTAACCCCACGCTCTCGCTCGCTCAATTTTTGGATTTAAAGGATCATTCAAGCATTTCTAAAATGTATTCTAGCGTTAAAAAAATGCTTGAAGAGGAAAAAAATCCCTTTGTCTTAAACCTTAGAGAAGAAATCAAAAACCGCCTGAACGAATTGAACGACAAAAAAACCGCTTTCAATTCAAGTGAATGAAAAAAGGCTTATCAAAAAGCGTTTCATTCACTTTTTTTCGAATCTCACAAACCCCCTAAAAACGCGCATCTTTAAAGCTTTTTAATTTTTCATTCCACCCATTCACGCCCCTACTACTGTTACTAATTATTATTAATCAAAGTGTTACCTATCTATAACTTATTTATAACTTTTAATAAACCTTTTTTAAGCTATAATCCAAAATAAAAAGGAATAAGCATGAAAAAAACCCTCTGTCTGTCTTTCTTTCTGACTTTCTCTAACCCTCTTCAAGCCCTTGTGATCGAGCTTTTAGAAGAAATCAAAACTTCGCCGCATAAAGGCACTTTTAAGGCTAAAGTCCTTGATTCTAAAGAACCAAGACAAGTTTTAGGCGTTTATAATATCTCCCCACACAAAAAACTCACGCTCACTATCACCCATATATCCACTGCAATTGTCTATCAACCCATTGATGAAAAACTTTCTTTAGAAACGACCCTAAACCCTAACCGCCCTACTATTCCCAGAAACACTCAAATTGTTTTTTCTTCAAAAGAATTGAAAGAGTTGCACCCGCACCAAATGCCTTCTTTAAACACGCCCATACAAAAACCACAAAACAAGCCCAATTCATCGCAACAATCTCTTCAAAATTTTTCTTACCCAGAGTCCAAACTAGGCTCTAAAAACCTTAAAAGTAGCCTTTTACAGCCTTTAGCAACTCCTGGCAAAACAAGTCCCGCTAATGAAGTTAAAACGCCAACAAACGACACTAAACCCCCTTTAAAGCATTCTTCAGAAGATCAAGAAAACAACCTCTTTATAGCGCCACCCACTGAAAAAACGCTCCCTAACAACACCCCTAACGCTGATATTAACGAAAACAATGAAAATAGTGCAAACAACGAGAATAGGGATAATGTGGAAAAACAAGCCGTTAGAGATCCTAATGTTAAAGAATTTGCATGCGGGAAGTGGGTCTATGATGATGAAAATTTACAAGCCTACCGCCCGAGCATTTTAAAACGCGTTGATGAAGACAAACAGACTGCGACAGACATTACCCCTTGCGATTACAGCAACGCTGAAAATAAAAGCGGTAAAATCACTACCCCCTACACTAAAATCTCTGTTCATAAAACAGAGCCTTTAGAAGAGCCGCAAACTTTTGAAGCTAAAAACCATTTTACCATTCTCCAAGCTAGAAGCTCTACAGAAAAATGCAAAAGGGCCAGAGCGCGAAAAGACGGCACGATTAGGCAATGCTATCTGATAGAAGAGCCTTTAAAACAAGCATGGGAAAGTGAGTATCAAATCACCACACAATTAGTGAAAGCTGTATATGAACGCCCCAAACAAGACGATCAAGTAGAGCCGACTTTTTATGAAACCAGCGAATTGTCTTATTCTTCCACACGAAAAAGCGAAATAACGCATAATGAATTGAATTTGAATGAAAAATTCATGGAATTTGTGGAAGTGTATGAGGGGCATTATTTAAACGATATAGTCAAAGAAAGCAACGAATACAAAGAATGGGTTAAAAACCATGTGCGGTTTAAAGAAGGGGTGTGCATGGTTTTAGAAATAGAAGAGCAACCACGAGCCAAAAGCACGCCTTTGAGTATTGAAAATTCTAAAGTTGTTTGTGTCAAAAAGGGGAATTATTTATTCAACGAAGTTTAAAATGGTGGCTTGAGGCGGAATCGAACCACCGACACGAAGATTTTCAGTCTTCTGCTCTACCGACTGAGCTATCAAGCCAAGCAAAGAACAATTATTACATAAAAAAGGTAAAATAAAGCTTAATTTTTAAAAAACGACTAAAAAAATATGATTTACTCAAAATTAAACAAGGATTAAAATGAAACTGGTTTCATGGAATGTGAATGGCTTAAGGGCTTGCATGAATAAGGGCTTTATGGATTTTTTCAATAGCGTTGATGCGGATATTTTTTGCATTCAAGAATCTAAAATGCAACAAGAACAAAACACCTTTGAATTTAAAGGGTATTTTGATTTCTGGAATTGCGCAATTAAAAAGGGCTATTCTGGGGTGGTAACTTTCACTAAAAAAGAGCCTTTAAGCGTGAGCTATGGTATCAATATAGAAGAACATGACCAAGAGGGGCGCGTGATCACTTGCGAATTTGAGTCGTTTTATTTAGTGAATGTTTATACCCCTAATTCCCAACAAGCCCTATTCAGGCTCAATTATCGCATGAGTTGGGAAGTGGAATTCAGAAAATTTTTAAAAGCTTTAGAGTTAAAAAAACCTGTCATTGTGTGCGGGGATTTGAATGTGGCTCACAATGAAATTGATTTAGAAAACCCTAAAACAAACAGAAAAAATGCGGGCTTTAGCGATGAAGAGAGAGGGAAATTCAACGAGCTTTTGAACGCCGGTTTTATTGACACTTTCCGTTATTTTTACCCTAACAAAGAAAAGGCTTACACCTGGTGGAGTTATATGCAACAAGCAAGAGATAAAAACATTGGTTGGCGCATTGATTATTTTTTATGCTCTAATCCTTTAAAAATGCGCTTAAAAGACGCTTTAATCTATAAAGATATTTTAGGGAGCGATCATTGCCCGGTAGGGTTGGAATTAGTTTAAAGATAGAAAGTGTGCGAAATAAAGACAGAAAAAAGCCTTACAAAAGGGGAGTCGTATTCAAAAGAAAAAGGCCATTTGACCCCTACTTCAATGCTAGCGTCATGGTGGAATAGCACGGTTTGGAATTTAAACCCCACTAAACCCAACATCCTGAAATTTGAAGTTTTGAGCGAAAACCCTTGAATGCTGCGCCAATCGTCAATGATGAAATTCGCACTGTGTTTGGAAATCGTCCATGTGTTTTCAGCAACTTGCATGCCGTAAAAAAGGGAAAAAACATACAAGGGGTTTTTATTGTATTCCACGATCAAATCCCCTCCAAAGCCATAAGTGAACATGTTCGCTTGAGCGCCCGTTCTTTTATTGAGTATGACATTCCCGTAATCCATAAAAAAGTAATAGCGCGAATAAAACCAATAGTTAGTGGGGTTAATCTCCCAGCCTAAAGAAAAGCTCGCTCCTTCAATCGTGCGTTTAAGATCGTTGTATTTTTTCATGATCATTTTCCCTACCTGATATTGAGAAGCCACATAAAAACGGCTTTTGGCTTGCATAATGGTAGGGTTTAAAAAATAAACGCTTAAAAATAAGGGGGTTACTTTTTTAAGTCCTTTGAAAAACATTTCAAACTTTAATAATTCCTGTTGAGTGGGGAGCTGAGATTGTCTTGGTGGTTAGTGGCTCGTTGCAAAACATTGTTCGTTCTTTTTTGCGAAGGATCAGCGTTTTCTTCATTGATTTCATCAATTTTATTTTCGTTATTGATCAGTTCATTCACTTCTTTGGTGACTTTTTCATCTTCTTCTTCATGCTCAATTTTTTTGACATCGTTATTAGCTTGATTATTTTGATTGTTTTGCGTCTTTTTAGTGGTTTGGGTTTGGTGGTTATTTTGGTGTGATTGAGACGATTTTTTAGGCTCGTCCTTGCACGCACTAAACAGGCTTAAAACAAAAGAGATAGCGATAAAATGAGTGATTTTAGATTTCATCAATTAAATTTCCTTAAGTCAATGTATAATTTGATTATCTTATCATAAAAATGATTAAGGATTGGCTAGGGTCAGAACAAATTGCAAGAAACAGACAACTTATTAAAAACATTGAATGTGAAATCGCTTTTAGAAGCCTTGCTTGTTTATACGCCCAAAGGCTATAAAGATTTAAATTTATTAAAACATTTTGAATTGGGCTTGAGCGGCGTTTTAGAAGTGGATATTTTAGATAAAAGAAACTACGCCAAAGTTTTAAAGATTTTTGCCTATTCCAAACGATTTTACAAAAATTTAGAGCTTGTTTTTTTCAATTACAGCGCGTTCCATCACAAGCAGTTTAAAACCGGCGAGAGTTTGTTCATTTATGGTAAATTAGAGCAAAGCTCTTTCAATCAAGCTTATACTATTAACACGCCTAAAATCCTTACCGAATTTGGCAAAATTTCTTTAATTTTTAAAAAAGTTAAAAATCATAAAAAAATACAAGAAAATTTACAAAAACTCATTTCGTTAGAAAATTTAAAAAAGGAAGGCATTAAAGAGAATATCGCGCATTTATTGTTAGAAATCTTTTTCCCCACGCCGCATTTTGTCAAGGATTTTGAAACCAATAAAAATTTTCCTTCACAACATTTAAATGCATTAAAATACATTGAAATGTTTTTTTATATGAAAAATTTAGAGCGCAAAAAATTGCAATTCAACGCTAAAATCGCATGCCCCAATAACAGCGAACGCTTGAAAGCGTTTATCGCTTCTTTACCCTTTAAACTCACCAACGACCAACAAAACGCCATTAAAGAAATCCAAAACGATCTCACTAGCCCTATAGCGTGCAAGCGTTTGATTGTGGGCGATGTGGGGTGCGGGAAAACGATGGTGATTTTAGCGAGCATGGTATTAGCTTACCCTAATAAAACCCTTTTAATGGCACCCACTTCCATTCTCGCTAAACAGCTTTATAATGAAGCCTTAAAATTTTTACCCCCTTATTTTGAAGTGGAATTACTGCTTGGCGGGAGCCACAAAAAAAACCATTTGTTTGAAAAAATCACTCATGTCGTTATAGGCACGCAAGCGTTGTTGTTTGATAAGCGCAATTTGAATGAATTCGCTTTGGTGATCACTGATGAGCAGCACCGATTTGGCACAAAGCAACGCTATCAATTGGAAAAAATGGCGAGCAGTAAGGGGGGCAATAAACCCCATTCCTTGCAATTTTCCGCTACCCCCATTCCTCGCACTCTGGCTTTAGCCAAAAGCGCGTTTGTGAAAACGACCATGATTAGAGAAATCCCTTATTCTAAAGAGATTGAAACTCTAGTTTTGCATAAAAGAGATTTTAAAATAGTGATGGAGAAAATCAGCGAAGAAATCGCTCAAAACCATCAAGTCATTGTCGTCTATCCGCTTGTGAATGAAAGCGAAAAAATCCCGTATTTATCGCTCAGTGAGGGGGCAAGTTTTTGGCAAAAACGCTTTAAAAATGTTTATACCACTTCAGGGCAAGATAAAAATAAAGAAGAAGTGATTGAAGAATTCATGGAGTCTGGGAGCATTCTTTTAGCGACTACGCTCATTGAGGTGGGCATTTCTTTACCACGATTGAGCGTGATGGTGATTTTAGCGCCTGAGAGATTAGGCTTAGCGACTTTGCACCAGTTAAGGGGGCGCGTGTCTCGTAATGGCTTGAAAGGCTATTGTTTTTTATGCACGATCCAAGAAGAAAACGAACGATTAGAAAAATTTGCTGATGAACTAGACGGCTTTAAAATCGCTGAATTGGATTTGGAATACAGAAAAAGCGGGGATTTACTCCAAGGTGGAGAGCAGAGCGGGAATAGTTTTGAATACATTGACTTAGCCAAAGATGAAAACATTATCACTGAAGTGAAACGGGATTTTTTAAAAAGCGCTAGCGTTTCACATGGAACATTTGAAAATTAAGGTAGATTTGAGTAATTTAAATCATTTAAAATAAAGGATAGAGATGCAAAATAAAGAAATTTGTGAAGAAAAAAGCGTTAATGAAAAAAATTTAGAGGTTTTTAATCGTTATTTTCCCGGTTGCTTGAGTATAGAAAATGATGATAAACTCACGCTGGATGTGGGAAGATTAAAAGCGTTGCTAGGGGATTTTAGCGAAATAAAAGAAGAGGGCTATGGGTTGGATTTTGTGGGTAAGAAAATCGCCTTAAATGAAGCTTTTAAGAAAAATAATAAGATTTTAAAGCCCTTAAACGAATCCACTAGCAAGCACATTCTCATCAAGGGCGATAATTTAGACGCTCTCAAAATCTTAAAACAAAGTTATAGTGAAAAAATCAAAATGATTTACATTGATCCGCCTTACAACACGAAAAACGATAATTTTATCTATAGCGATGATTTTTCACAATCCAATGAAGAGACTTTAAAACAATTGGATTATTCTAAAGAAAAATTAGATTATATCAAGAATCTTTTTGGGTCCAAATGCCATAGCGGGTGGCTTAGTTTCATGTATCCCAGGTTGTTACTCGCTAAAGATTTGCTCAGACAAGACGGCGTGATTTTTATCAGCATTGACGATAACGAATGCGCCCAACTCAAACTTTTATGCGATGAAATTTTTGGGGAGGGGAATTTTGTGGCTCAATTTATATGGCATTCTAAAAATAAGCCAAGTGGCAACACAACAGAAGATAAAACGATTGATACAAGAACAGAATATATTTTTTGCTATCAAAGATATAATTTTAAAGCAAATAAACATGAAAATACAAAAGAAGAATTGGAAGAAAAAGGTTATATTTTAAAAGATGAATATTTTGAAACAAGAGGGCATTATAAGCTTACTCCTTTAATGCGCTCATGTTCTGCAAGTAGTTTTCAATATATTGAGAGCTTGGATTATGAAATACAAGCGCCTGATGGCACATGGTTTAAAAACCATCAAAATATTAAAAAAGAGAAATCATACTGCTATACTTGGAGTAAAAAATTATTTGATTTTGGTAATCAAAATGGGTTTATTGAATTTCAAAAAACGAGCGATGGTTTTTGGTGTGCATATAGAAAAATGTATGAATTATGTGCAATTGATAATAAAAAACTACAGATTATCTATCGTAAAAGTGGGAATGCGTATTCTAATTTAATTACTAATCTTTATAGCGATATAGGAGCGAATGAAGTAAGAAATATTTTTAATGGAGAAAAAATTTTTTCATACCCAAAACCCCTAAAACTCATTAGCCGACTGATTGAATTATCCACAAACGAAGGCGACATCATTTTAGACTTTTTCGCCGGAAGCGGGACAACCGCTCATGCCGTGTTGGAGAGTAATAAGAACGATTATCAAAAATTAAGTGAGGGGGGGGGGTTATTTAATGGCTTGAACGCCGAATTTAAAGAAAGGCAGTTCATTCTCGTTCAGTTAGATGAAAAAATTGATCCCAAGAAAAACAAAAGTGCGCATGATTTTTGTTTAAACACCCTAAAATCTGCCTCTCCAAGCATTTTTGACATCACCGAAGAAAGGATTAAAAGAGCGGGGGCTAAAATCAAAGAAGATTGCCCGCCTTTAGATGTGGGGTTTCAAGCGTTTGAAATCATTGATGATGAAACGCATGCTAATGATAAAAATCTGGGTGAAGCCCATCAAAAGGATTTATTCCTTTATTCTAACCCTGAAAAAAGGGAAACTCAAACGATTTTAATCAAGCTTTTATGCTGCGAGGGTTTAGAGCTCACCACCCCTATAACTTGCTTGATTGAAAACGCCTTGTATCTGGCTAAAAATACGGCTTTCATTGTGGGGGATATAGAAACGAGTGAAGTTTTAGAAAACTTGAAAGATAAAGGGGTGGAAAAAATCAGCATGTATATGCCAGCTATCAGTAACGACAGGCTGTGTTTGGAATTGGGCAGTAATTTGTTTGATTTGAAATTAGAGAGTGGCGATTTAAAGATTAGGGGGTAGAGATGAAAATCAAATTCAAACGATTGGATTACCAAGAAAAATGCTTGAATCAAATTTTAGGGGTTCTTAAGGGGATTGATTTGAGAGAGCCAGAAAAGGACATTCAAAGGATTTCTAACCCCGTTTTTGAAATAGGGGATCTCAAAGATCTTTTATTAGAAAATATCCAAAACTTGCAATCAGAGCAAAAAATAACCCATGGGAGCGTGGGGATTGGTGAGTCGTTAAACTACGATATTTTAATGGAAACAGGCACAGGGAAGACCTTTTGCTTTTTGGAATGCGTTTATGCCTTGCATAAAAACTACCATTTGTCAAAATTCATCGTTTTAGTGCCAAGCAACGCCATTAAATTAGGGGTTTTAAAGAGTATTGAAATCACCAGAGAATTTTTTAAAAGCGAGTATTCTACGAGCGAGCATCCTGCACATTTAGAAAGCTATGAAAATATAAGAGACTTCATTCTAGCGAGCAATCACAAAGGCTGCGTGTTGGTGATGACTTTTTCTGCCTTCAATAAAGAGAAGAATGTTATCAATAAATCATGTTTAGAAGACACGAATCTATTCAATGGTGCAAAAAGTTACATGCAAGCTTTAGCCAGTATCCGCCCTATCGTAATCATGGACGAACCGCACCGATTTTTGGGCGATAAAACAAAAAAATATTTGGAACAATTAAACGCTCTATTTACGCTCAGGTTTGGGGCGACTTTTAAAGATGATTATCATAATCTGATTTATGCACTAGACAGCAAAAAAGCGTTTGATTGCGCCCTAGTGAAAAGCATTAGCGTGGCGTCTGTGGGGGAGAGTCAAGAGTGTTTTTTAGAGCTTAAAGAGGTTAACAAAAAACAAAATGGAAATGAAGCTACGATTAACTACACGAATTTAGAAAATAAAACAAAAAGCGTCAAAATCAAAAAGCATGATAATTTAGGGGTGCTAACTCAAATCAGCGCTTTAGAAGATTACATTGTAGAAAATATCGCTAAAACTAAGGTTCTTTTTAGTAATGGCTTTAATTTGTTGCTGGATCAAAAAGAGCCTTTTTCTCATCTTTTAGAGGGCGATCAAGAAGTGATGCTCAAAGAAGCGATAGAAAGCCATTTTGAAAGAGAAGAAGGGCTTTTTAAAAAGGGGATTAAAGCCTTGTGCATGGTGTTTATTAGCGGGGTGAATAGCTATTTAAGCGAGAATGAAAAGCCGGCCAAATTAGCCCTTTTATTTGAAAAACTCTACCAACAAGAGCTTGAAAAAGTCTTAAAAAAGCCTTTAGATGAAAATTATAGAGCGTATTTGGAACGCACCAAAGACGCTATTCAAAAAGTGCATGGAGGGTATTTTGCTAAAAGCAATAAAGATGGCGATGAAGCCCAAGTGATCACGCTCATTTTAAAAGAAAAGGAAAAATTGATGAGTTTTGATTCCGATCTCAGGTTTATTTTTTCGCAATGGGCGTTGCAAGAGGGGTGGGATAACCCTAATGTGATGACGATTTGCAAATTAGCCCCTAGCCATTCCAATATCACTAAATTGCAACAAATCGGTAGGGGGTTAAGGCTCGCTGTGAATGATAAGGGTGAACGCATCACTAAAGAGCATGCTGATTTTGATTTTGTCAATGAATTGGTGGTGATCGTGCCGCAAGTTGAGGGGGATTTTGTGGGAGCGATCCAGCAAGAGATAAGCGAACATAGTTTGATTAAACAAGCATTTAGCGGGGAAGAGTTGGAAGAAAGCGGCATTGTTAAAAAAGGGTATTACGGGGCTTTATTGGAAACATTAGAGGGTTTGGGTTTTGGAGAAAAAACAGATGATGAAAACTTTAAACTCACTCTCAACCAAAACGAATTTTTAAAAAAAGAGCCAGAACTAGAAAAATTAAAAGATGAAAAATACATGCTGAATCTTGAAAAATTAAAAGATTTTTTAAAAGATCGTTTAGTGGGCCATTTTAGAGTTAAGAACAAAAACGAGCGAAAAACTGAAAAAATCAAAATCAATAAGGAAAATTTTAAAAAATTTGAAACCTTATGGGAGGGTTTGAATCATCAAGCCCGGATCGCTTATGCCATTGATAGCGAGAGCTTGATTGATGAGATTGTCAAAAAGATCGATTCTTCTTTTAATGTCAAATCAAAAATCGTTTCGGTTACGACTCATAAAAAAGTAGAAACGATGGGAAATGATGCCAAAACAGAGAGTTTTGAACGAAAAAGCGCATGCGTGTGGAGCTTGCATGAATTTATCAGCACTTTGTCTAATAAGGTGAAATTGAGTTTTAAAAGCGTGGCTAAAGTGTTAGAAAGCATTGATGGAAACAAGTTTGAGCTGATTAAAAAGAACGAACAAGAGAGCTTAAGGCGGTTAGAAGAGCTGTTTTTAGAAATGATTTATCAAAATATTAAAGATAAAATTTCCTATCAAATGCGCGAAACGACTATTAAAAACAAAAAAAACGATGCATTTTATGATGAAAAAGGAGAAATTAGAGAATTTTTAGACGGGAGTTTGGGGGTAAATAAATACGAGATTAAAAATTCAAGCGCGCGAGAAAAATGCCTGTATGAAAATTTCATGCAAGTGGATAGCGAGATTGAAAAAGACACGATTGAAGAATCTAACGACACTAAAATCATTGTTTTTGGCAAGCTCCCTAGGGTTAAGATCCCGATAGGGTTGAATCAAACTTATAGCCCTGATTTTGGGTATGTGGTTGAAAACAACGATAAAAAAGTGTTGTTAGTGGTAGAAACTAAGGGGGTTGAAAATGAAAACGAATTGCGCGAAGAAGAAAAGCGCAAAATTTCAACCGCTGAGAAATTTTTTGAAGCTTTAAAAAAGCAAGGCGTGAATATTGAATACAAAACCAAGATGGAAAACCATCAATTAAGTGCATTGATTAATGAAGTTTTAAATCGTAAAGATTAGAGCTAATAAGATCAATTACCTTAATGTTTCACATGGAACAATTTTAAAGAAAAGCGTTTTATTTAAAATTCACAGCGCTTTTGTTATAATCGTTTTTATCCCATTTCAAAGGCGTTTTATGATTAATTTCACTCGCATTTCGCTCAAAGATTTTATTAAAAAATACAATCCCCAAGAACCCAAAACGGAAACTATAGAAAATTTTAAAAAAGAAATAAACAGCTTATTAGAAAAAGCGCCAAGACAAGATGATGAAGAGTTTCAAAAAAAGAAAATTAATTCTTTTTTAGAAAAAACTTATGACTATGATTGCAATACCCATAAAAAAGTGGATAGCGCGATCTATGTGGATGGAGAAGTTCGGGTGCTTATTGAAGTCAAAGCCCTAAACAACAAGACAGAATTCCCTAAAGACAAAGAAAATCCGCTCAGTAAAGCCTTTTGTCAAATGATTTTGTATTTTTTAGAAGAGATAAAGGAAAACAACTCCCTAAAACACGCCATTATTTGCAACGCGCATGAATTTTTTCTCTTTGATTGTAAGGATTTGCTCTTTTTAAACGAAGATAAAAACATCAAAAAATTCTATAACAATTGCACTAAAAAAGAAGGCACAGACTCTTCAAAACCAAAATTTTACCAAGATTTAGAACACTATTTACAAGAAGGTTTTCAGGGCAAACTCCGTTACGCTCACTTTAATTTGAGCGATGATGAAAAGCTTCCTTTGATTTATCAAGCTTTAAGCCACGAAGTCCTTTTAAAGCAAAAGAAAACCCTTGACGCTAACACGCTTAATAAAGGTTTTTATAACGAATTGCTTTACATTTTAGGGTTAAAAGAGCAAAAAGACAAAGGGAAAATTTTAATCAATCCTAGCGGCACCACAAACTCCCTAAGCGATGCTTTAAAAAAGCAATATAAAGATTTAGATAATGATGATGAAAAAGTCATGGCGTTGTTGATTGCTTGGAATAACCGCATCTTGTTTTTACGGCTTTTAGAAAGCCTTTTAATTTCTTTTGAGCATCTTGAAAAACCTTTCTTAACCACAGAAAACTTTAGAGATTTCAACGCCCTAAACACCCTCTTTTTTGAAGTCCTAGCCAAGAAAAATAATGAACGCTCCTTAGAAAAAAAAGACAATATTTTAGAAAAAATCCCTTATTTGAATTCCAGTTTGTTTGATAAAACGCCTTTAGAATCAAATGGGTATGAAATCAAATTGCTCCAAAACGAGCGTTTAGAGATTTATCCTAATTCCATTCTCAAAAAAGATAAAAATGATAAAAAAGAAAAAGCTTTGCCCTTGCTGGAATACCTTTTTAAATTTTTGCATGCTTATGATTTCACCACCACCCCTAAAGACATTAAAGATAATAGAAATACTAGCGAAAGCCGTTTGATTAACCCTAGCGTTTTAGGGCTTGTTTTTGAAAAACTCAACGGCTATGAAGAGGGAAGCTTTTATACCCCAAGCTTCATCACAAGCTACATGTGTAAAGAGAGTATCACGAAAATCGTGTTGGAGAAATTCAATCAAAATTATAAAATAGAGTGTAAAGATTTAACAGAATTAAAAAATTATCTCAAAAATAACTATAACTATAAAGAGAATAAACGCAAAGAATACTTGCAAGTCTTTCTCACTTTACGCGTTTGCGATCCGGCGGTAGGGAGCGGGCATTTTTTAGTTTCTGCGCTCAATGAAATGGTGTGGATTGCTTTTAAGCTGGGGTTTATTGTTTCCTTGCCCTTAAGCGCTATTTTAGAGCTAGAAAATGATGAAATCCTTATTAAAATTTCTAATAAGCCATTTCTCTACACACGCCCAAGCTCTGAAGAAGAGCTAAACCACCAAATCCAAAAAGAACTTTTTGAGCTTAAAAAATCTATCATTGAAAACTGCCTTTTTGGCGTGGATATTAACCCCAATTCTTGCGAAATCACCAAGCTCAGGCTATGGATAGAGCTTTTAAAATACAGCTACTATATTTTTAAGGATAATCAAAACACCCAAACGCTTGAAACCCTCCCCAACATTGATATTAACATTAAGTGCGGCAACAGCTTGATCTCACGCTTTAATTTGAATGACGATCTCAAAAAGATCTCCAATATCAAGAAAAAAATCCAAGATTACAAAGATTTAGTCGCCCAATACAAAGACCCAAACCCTCTCTATCCTTTAAATAAAGCAGATCTTATCAACAAAATCCAAGACTTAAAAAACACTTTTTCTCTCACGCTCAAAGACCCTAAAACTAAAGCAGAGCTTGAAAAGGCTATTGAAAAACACATTAAAAATTACAATGATTTTGCCCTAGACGATAAGAGTTTGCTAGATGGGTTAAATTACTTTATCCCAAACCTTTTTGGCACGCCCGAACTAAGCCCTAAAGAAGAGGAAGAGGCTTTTGCTTCTTATGGGCGTATTAGATCTTTAAGAAAAAAACTTGATGATGCCTTAAGTGGTGGAGAGTATCAAAATGCATTTGAATGGCGCTTTGAATTCCCTGAAGTTTTAGATGATGAGGGGGATTTTTTAGGCTTTGATTTAATCATAGGCAACCCGCCTTATATCCGCCAAGAAGCAATCAAAGACAAGTCTTTACTAGAAAAGCAATATAAAGATTTCTACGCTGGCACCGCAGATCTTTACACCTACTTTTTTGCCCTGGCTTTCAAGCTTTTAAAAGAAAAGGGGTTTAACGCTTTCATCACTTCTAACAAATACGCGCGAGCTAAATACGGCGCTAAATTGAGAGAATTGCTGCTCAAAAAAACCACCATCTTTAGCTACATGGAATTAAATGCTTTAAAAGTCTTTGAGAGCGCCGCAGTGGATACAAGCATCATGAATTTCATCAAAGAACCGCCCCTTGAAGAGAGTCGCTTTAATTATTACAAACCCACCGATAAAGACGATTTGAAAAGCGCTCGCCCTCTACTTATGAGACAAAACGCGCTCAAAACAGAAAGCTTTATTTTTGCCGACACCAAGCTTTTAGATTTAAGGGACAAAATGGAAAAAGCGGCACCGCTTAAAGACTGGGATATTAAAATCAATTATGGGATAAAAACCGGTTTTAACGGCGCCTTTATCATTCCTACTGAAAAAAGAGACGAAATTTTAAACGCTTGCAAGACGCAAGAAGAGAGGGAGCGCACAGACGCTCTCATCAAGCCTATTTTAAGAGGGAAAGACATTAAAAGGTATCGTTATGAGTGGGCGGGGGAGTGGGTTATTTTTATACCTTGGCATTTTCCAAATACTGATAACCCAAAAAACATGGAAGAAAATGAACAAGATTTTTCTATCCATTATCCTATTATCTATGCTCACTTGCTTTCACATAAAGATAAACTTTTAAAACGCAATAAAGATGAAACCGGAAAAAGATACGAATGGTATTGTTTGCAAAGATGGGCGGCAAATTATTATCAAGATTTTGAAAAAGAGAAAATTGTGTATGGCGAGATTGAGCAAGAGCCACGATTTTATTTAGATAATGGAGGGTATTTTTATGCAGAAGCCACGAGCTTCATTCTCACAGGAGAGCATTTGCGCTATCTTTTAGGAATGTTACACTCTAAATTGATTACTTTTGCTTTCAAAACTTTCTATGCAGGCGGAGGATTAGGCAAGAGTGGCTATCGCTATAAAAAGGCTTTTATAGAACGGCTTCCCATTCCCAAAATTACCCCCAAAAACCAAGAGTTAGCCCGTAAAATCACCGATGGCGCACAGCAAATCCTGCAAATAAAAGAAAAAGACCCTAAAGCCAACACCCAAGAATTAGAAAAAGAAATTGACGCCTTAGTCTATCAGCTCTACAGCCTCACCGATGAAGAAATTAAAATCATTGAAGGCGATCAAAAAAAGCGATTTACCTTAAAGGAAACCCCTTAAATAGGGGAAACCTTTGGCTTTAATGGGTTTTTTTAACAACGATTTTAACCCTATACTTAAAAAAAGGTGTTTTTAAGTATAATACAACCAAAGGCTTTTTACCATGTTTTTTGGACATAGTAATCCTTTGAAGGTAATTTACCCCCTAATTCTAGTGGAAAAAACTAGGGGGTGAGCGTTATTTTATCCTAATCTTTCAAAAACGATTTTGATAAAAGCTGCAAACCACTCATTTAAAATCGCATTAAAAACTTTCTTCCAAATTTTTGAAATTGCATTACATATTTATTCAACACCGCAAGCCTTTTAATTTAAATGCCTTTTGATTAAAGACTCAAACAAGTTCCACAGAAACAATTTTAATTCTTAAACAAAGACTCTAAAGCTTCTACCCCTACTTTTTGCGTTTCTTTTTCGCTTTCATTTTCTGCGTTTTCTTTGACGCTAGGAATGGTTTCAAACTCTATGTGATAGCCTGTAAGCATGGACGCTAAGCACACATTCACCCCGCCTTTACCGATAGCCTTAGATTTTTCAAGGTCTAACAAACGCACTTTAGCCTTTTGCAAATGGTTATTGACAATGAAACGCTCTTGAATGGATTCTTTTTCTTCAGCGCTCAATTCTTCTATAGGGATTTTTTTAATTTCAACGCTTAAAATTTTGGCTGGAGCGAGCGCGAGAGTGATATAAATTTCAGGTATATTAGAATACTCTATGCAATCAATATTTTCTTTATTCAATTCGTTACTTATCGCATTAATGCGCACGCCCTTAACCCCCACCGCCGCGCCTATGGGGTCAATCCTAGCGTTATGGGAAAAAAAGCTCACTTTCGCTCTGTTGCCTGGGATTCGTGTGCAATGGATGATTTCAATTTCTTTATCTTTAATTTCAGGGACTTCTAATTCCAACAAAGCTTCAAGCATTTTAGGGGTGGTGCGGCTCAGCTCTAACAATAAGCCCTTTTTCGTGCGTTTGACTTGCGTTAAAACCGCTTTAATACTATCGCCTACTTTAAAACTCTCGCCCTTGATGCGATGGCGCATGGAAAGGACGCCTTGAAATTGCTGCTCAATCTCAATGAAAGTGTTTTGATGGTTATCCACTAAAATCACTTTCCCCATTAAAACGCTGTTGAGACGCTTTTGAAACGCTTCAAAGTGGCTGTCTTCTAACGCTTTTTCCAACTGGTATTGCAAATCTTTAAAAAGGCGGTTGATCGCTCCTTGCTTCATGCTCTCCAAACTCAAGCTGTAAGACAATTCGTCTTTAATCTTAACGCTTGGATCCATTTCTTTGGCTTTAGACAAGCTGATGTATTTAGAAGGGTCGTTAATCAATCTTTCATCATCATCTTCTAAAACTTCTACCAACTGGATAAGCTGGAGCTGCTTGTTTTCTTCAATTACCAAGTAGCGCGCTAGGGGGTCTAACTCATTTTGTGCCATTTTTAACAAACAGCCTTGAATCATTTTTGAAATCATCTCTTTAGGCAAATTTTTTTCATACGCAATGCATTCTATAAGATCGCTGATTTTTTCCATTCTTAAGTTCCTTTAAATTTATTTTCTGTCGTTTTCTGTCATTCTCTATCGTTTTGTGGGGGATATGGTGCGTTTAAAAGAAACTTTATTATAGCGAATTTTTAAGCTTTATTAAGAATTTCTTTTAAAACCAGAGCGATTTTTTCAAAATCTTTTTCATTCAAGCTAAAGACTTCAAAGCACACGAATTCGCATGAAATCCTTGCGATAACGCCTTTTTGAAAAAGCTTTAAATAAAGTTTCTCACCATTTAAAGCGCGGGTGTTTTTGGGCTGGATTTTCACGCAAAAGGATTCTAATTCTCTATTGGACCAATTCCCTATTTTAGAAAAGCTAGACGCTATACTCACATTCAATTCTAAGGGTTTTAAAAGGGCGTAGAGTTTGAGGGCTTTTTGCAATAAGGCGTCTTTAGTTTGGTGGAGTAGCGCACAAATGGTGATTTCTTCTTGATGATTTGCCCATGTTTTTAGGCTATGAAAAAGCAAGGTGAGCGTGATTTTACCCGCCCTCAAGGCTCTATAAAGAGGGTGGTTTTTTAACGCTTCAACCCGTTCTTTTTGCCCCACAATAATGCCCGCTTGCGCGCTGTTAAAGAGTTTATCCGTGCTAAAGCTTAAAAGCGATGGTTTTAGAGCTAAAATTTCTTCTAAAGCCGCTCTGTCTAGCAAATCCACATCCCCTAAATTGTAATAATCTATCAAATCATGCTCTTTAGCTAGAGTTTGTAAATCTTTAAAGGGCGTGTCTTTTTTAAAATGGGGGTTGCGGGTTTTAAGCAGCATTTTGCTGTTTTCATTCAAGGCTAAGCGGTAATCCCTTAAATAAGCGCGATTAGTGTTCCCCACTAAATGCAATCTAGCCCCACTGCTTAATAAAATATCTTTAAGGTTAAAATCCCCCCCCACTAATTCGCCATAAGAAACAATGATTTCTTTTTCTTGCACTAAAGCGTTAGCAATGAGGAATATTGCACTGGTGTTGTTATTCACAATCAAAATTTCTTCCGTGTTAAAACACGCTTTGAAAAGTTTTTTTAAAGGGGCTAAGCGATCCTTTTTTTTAGCGGTGTTTAAATCGCATTCTAAATCAATGGGATGGGTTAAAACTTCTTTTAAATAAGGTTCAATTTTTTCATAAAGTTGCGGGCTAAAAAACGATCGCCCATGATTTTCATCAAAAACGCTCGCGCTCGCATTGATGATTTTTTGATAAGGGCTTTTCAAAAGATCCGGGGTTATTGGGGGTGTTTCTTTAGCCATAATGAAGCGCGTTTGGTTCCTTTGTTGAGGATTAAAATAAAGCGTTATCTTAAACTAAACTCGCTAAATTTTTGATAAAACTACTTTTTTAAAATCCTTAAGAGTGTTTTAATGAGTTTATTGAGTGATTGGAATTTTTTCCATAGAGTTTGGCGGTTTCTATAGGGCTTTTTCATGTTTGTTTCCATGTTTTAAAATTCAAAAAGAAATCCTAAGATTTCTTTAATTTTAGAACTGATAGGATACCTCAAAACGCGCGTTAAATCCAGGGGCAGGGAGTGCCATGCGCTTATCTTTGGGGATCATATCGCTTGCTGGAGCGTCCGCACTCGCTTGCCACACCGAAGCTTGGCTGATATATTGCTTGTTTAAAATATTATTAAACACGGCTGAAATCCTTAAACCCTGCCATCTTTTAGAAGGCGGAGTCCAATTGATAAAGACATTATGCACGCCATACCCGGGTTTATGGATTTTCATCAAGCCGTATTGCGGGTAATAGATAGAATAGCCTTCATAGAACATGTTGGTTACAAAGCGTGAGAGCCAAGTTAAAGTAAGCCCCCATCTGTGAATATTATAATCGGCTTTTAAGATAAACACATTCCCAGTCGTTGCAGCTAAAGCGTAAGTATCGGCCAATAAATGCCCTCTAGCCGTTGGCCAAGAGCGAGCCACTGAGAAAGTCCCTACGAAATTTTTATATTGCACATTCCCTGAAACTTCATAACCATAGATATTAATGGTTTCGGGTAAATTCCCTGACATGTTTTTTGCAGTCGCGTTACCCCCTCCGTTTTTAGAAGTGTCTTGCCCGTAGCTGTTGATGAAGTTATTGATGACTTGGTAGAACGCTGCTCCGCGCACATTGAAATACTTGCTGTTGTAATCCACATTGAATTCCACATTTTGACCGATCGCAGGGCGTAAATTCCTTTGATAAATCACCGTAGGATCGCGCATCAAAACGCCATCGCCAGGCAAAGCCCCCTTGGTCACATACGCATAACTCACTTTCAAGCCAATGCTTTCAATGGGGTTATAAAGCACGGTTGCAGAAGGTGAAAAACCAGAAGTCACATGCGTGCGACCGTTTTTGTCTAGCAAGGTGTAAATATCATAACGAGTTCCCGCACCCACGATCACATTGCTTAAAATATTGTAGTTTGCTTGCATGAATCCACCGATGATATTCCCAATCGCATGCGAATTTTGGGGCATGTTACGATAGAGCGGGTTAGGCGCGTTTAGATTTTGAGGGTATTGAGAGCTTTGATCGGTGTAGTAATGGCGGTAAGGCAAGCCCGGCCCGTTAGGGTCGTTAGGGTCAATGTTGTTTTTATAATAGCCGTTTTTGCCCTTATCCAATCCAGAGAAAACGCTCAGGTTTTGATAAATCATGCCGTATTCAAACACATTCCCATAATCTTCGCTAATGGGGTGGGTCACTTTAAAATTAACACCCGAGTTGATTAAGAAAATCCTTCTGGCTAAAGTCCCCTCAGCATCCGCATTCCCTAAAGTCCAATCGTTTGCACTAGGGTTTTGAGCGTTAGGGGGAGTCATGTCATAATCAGGATTTTTAGGGACAAGCCCATGATAAACATTCGCGCTTGTAGAAAGCATAGTAGCGTTAAGCTGCCCATACCCTGCTTGCGCCCCCCCACTAGAATCGCCAGTCCCTTGCCAATTAATAGAGTTAGGCGCGCCATAGCCTATTTGATACCCTCCATTAGAAGGCCTGATAGCCCCTTGCGTGCATTGACTGATATTATCTGGGTTATTACACCACTCCCTCACTTCAGGGATATAATCCGGATTGGCTGGCTCGTTAGAATTGTAAGCGAAAGGATTCACCACAGGGTTATAATTCCCCCCCCTTACCCCTAAAAAGGCGGTGGATTCAACGCGCGGCTGGTTAAAATTAGGGCCGCCTTCATGCTTGTATTTCAAGCTCAGATTGTGGTTGAAGTTGATCGTATGGGCTAATTCTTTCCCGAAGTCAATCACAAAGGGGGCTGGCTGGCTTCCTGGGTCATTGGCTTTGGAGAGGGCTGAAGTGGTGTTGGGGCGTAAAAGCCTTGTAGAATTTTCTCGTGTGAGGTTGTAGCTCACGCTAATGCTATCGGTTTCATTGATATAGCCATTAATTTTAGCTAAAACGCTATTGACTTCACTCGGAGTCCCTACGCTCATATCGCTATTGCTTGGATCTTGTAAATCGTAGTTAGGGTGGAAGAGATTCCTAAAAGCGTTATTCCCATCTCTATAGTAAAAAATGTTTTGATGGTTGTAATAAGCGAGTATGTCCCAATTTTTACCGCGATAGGCTGCAGTAGCATTCATGCGATACCCGAAGTTGGTGTAAAAGCCAGCTTCCGCTTTAGCGCCATAAGTTTGATTCTTTCTTAAGAAGTCGTTAGCGTCAATCGTGGTGAAAGACAATTTACCCGCCACCGCACCAGGACCTGCTGAAGCGTTCGCTGCCCCTTTGATCACTTCCACTTCTTTAATCATGTTAGGATCGATCACGGTGTTAGCGTCATGATGGAAAATGTTACCATTTTGAGCGACGCCATCTATCGTTACCCTTAAAAGACGGCTCTCAATCCCCCTAACATAGATCTTTTGTGCCATCAAGCCTCCACTGGCCACATTCACATCCGCTCTAGTCCTAAAAATATCACGGATTTGGTTGCTTTGGCGTTGTTGGAGCTCTTTTCTGTCAATATACATTTTGTTGTTGTATTCAAAAGTCCTTTCACCCTTAGTGGTTACCTTACCCAAAGTGTGGGTTTTTTCTTCAGCTTGCAAGCTGCTAGCGACAATACAAGAGACAAACACGATACGAAATTTATTTCTGAGCATTTCTTTTAGCCTTTTTATTTACTTTTTCTTAAGTTTAATGGAATCTTAAACCTAGATTATTATTACACTATTCTATTTAATAATACCTTAAATTTTGTTTTAAAATTAAGAAAATACCAAGAAAAATGTGATTAAAAAAAGTTTTAGCATTTTACTGAGCGACTGAATCGATCACTATGCGTGAAGAAGCGCTGCTAATTCCTCTTAAAAAAGTTTGAGAAGACACATTGATTTCAGCGTTTTGGCGGAAAATATCGCTTGGCTGGTTGCTTTGGCGTTCTTCTAAGTCATGGCGTTTGATAATGATGGTATTCCCCCATTGAAAGGGTCTATAAGCGCGCTTTTTTTTAATGACAAAATGCGGTTCTAAATTTAAAAATTGCGCGTAACTTGGGAAATATAGCGGCTCTAATAAAGGGTTTATGGGGTTTGATTTTAAAACAATAACGAGAAAAAAGAGGCTAAAGATTGTTTTCATAGCAAATTTTCACGCTCGCTCCCACTTGAGAATTTGGAGAAATTTCTAATTTGCTGATTTTTAAATAAAGCTCAGAGATTCCGCTATAGCGCGTTTTTAAAACATGGCTTAGATCTTTTAGGGCGTCTTCAATGAGAAGATATTGTTTTTCTTGCACCATCTTTTGAATGATCTCTTGGATTTCCATGTAGTCTAAATAAGCCTTATTGGGTAATTCCGTGTAGAAAAGATCCAAATCCACGCTTATTTTTTGGGGTTTTAGGCGTTCAAATTCTAAAATCCCCAAAATCGTTTCAAACACAAAGTTATGGATATGAACGCCTTGTCGGATTTTCATAAGATTTTCTTTTCCTTGCCGGCTAATAAATTGAAAATATTGCCCATATGCTTGATAAGGGTAAAAATAAAAATAAGCACCATAGGCGTTTGCGTGCCGACTTCTTTAAGGATATTGACGCTATCTGGGATATGCATATAAGGCACAAAAAAGATAAGAACAGTCGCTGTGCCTACCCCTAAAATGCTAGCGAGTGAAGAGATTTTAAGCACCTTACCCACAAAAAACCACACCGTTAAACCGATCAGGCTTTCAATAGGAATGAGCAACACCACAGAGCCCATGATTGTAGAAACGCCCTTACCTCCATTGAAATTCAAAAAAGGCGAATAGCAATGCCCTAAAATGCTAGCGATAGCGACCATCCATTGCAAACTATAATCCAACCCAAACAATTTGCTTAGAAAAACAGCAAACATGCCTTTGAATAGATCCAAAATTAGGACTAATAGGGCCATTTGTTTAGCGTTACTTGCGCCCTTACTTTGCAAAGCGCGCAAGACATTCGTTGCACCAATGCCCCCCGATCCGATTTTAGTAATATCCATGCCATAAAAGATTTTCATTAACGCATAGCCAAAAGGAATCCCCCCAATAAGATAGCCCAAAAGGGTGAAAATCACATTGATATTGGTTAGGAAATTTAAAACGCCTTCCATAAATACCCTTTCAAATAAAATAGCGATCATTATAACATGTTGATTTTTAAGTGAAAGCGTTAAGTTGTTAGGGTATAGTGGCTTAAAAATTTTAGGATATTGAGAATGCTTGAATCTTCTAGCCATTTTTTAAAATCGTTCCGCTTGAAGCGTTATATAGGGTTTTTATTGATTTCTTTAGCGCTATTAATCACGCCTTTTATTCGCATTGATGGGGCGCATTTGTTTTTGATCTCCTTTGAACATAAGCAACTGCATTTTTTAGGCAAGATCTTTAGCGCTGAAGAATTGCATGTCATGCCTTTTATGGTTATTTTGCTTTTTATAGGGATTTTTTTCATCACCACTAGCCTTGGGCGTGTGTGGTGCGGGTGGGCTTGCCCGCAAACCTTTTTAAGGGTGCTTTATAGAGATGTGATTGAGACTAAGATTTTCAAACTCCATAAAAAGATCAGCAACAAGCAAGAAAGCCCTAAAAACACCTCAAGCTATAAGGTGCGTAAAGTGTTGAGCGTTTTATTGTTCGCTCCTGTTGTGGCGGGGCTAATGATGTTATTTTTCTTTTATTTCATCGCCCCTGAAGACTTTTTTATGTATCTTAAAAACCCTAGCGAGCATCCTGTTGCTATGGGTTTTTGGCTTTTTAGCGCCTTAGTGGTGCTATTTGATATAGTGGTGGTTGCGGAGCGTTTTTGCATTTATTTATGCCCTTATGCTAGGGTGCAATCGGTGTTGTATGACAACGATACCTTAAACCCCATCTATGATGAAAAACGCGGCGGAGCGCTTTATGACAATCAGGGTCATCTCTTTTCTTTGCCTCCTAAAAAACGCAGTCCAGAAAACGAATGCGTGAATTGTTTGCATTGCGTGCAGGTTTGCCCCACGCATATTGATATCAGAAAGGGCTTGCAATTAGAATGCATCAATTGCTTAGAATGCGTGGATGCATGCACGATTACCATGTCTAAATTCAACCGCCCTTCACTCATCCAATGGTCTTCAACTAACGCCATTAATACGCACCAAAAAGTGCGCCTAGTGCGTTTAAAAACGATCGCTTACATGGGGGTTATCGCTATTGTGGTAGCTCTTTTAGCCATCACTTCGTTTAAAAAAGAACGCATGCTCTTAGACATTAACCGCAACAGCGATCTGTATGAATTGCGCTCTAACGGGTATGTGGATAACGATTATGTGTTTTTATTCCACAACACGGACAATAAAGACCATGAGTTTTATTTCAAAATTTTAGGGCAAAAAGACATTCAAATCAAAAAGCCTTTAAACCCTATTGCGATTAAAGCTGGGCAAAAGATTAAAGCGGTAGTGATTTTAAGAAAACCCCTAAAGAGTAAAGCCACAGAATACAAGAACGCTAAAGACGCTTTAATCCCTATTACAATACAAGCTTATAGCACAGACGATAAGAACATTACGATAGAAAGGGAATCGGTGTTTATTGCGCCAGGTGAGGATTAAAAGCCTAAAACTAGCGCTCAATCACTTCATAAGGCAAGCCTTGTCTGATCAATTCTTCCATGAAAGGGTCGGTGTTTAATTCTTCTATGTTAAACACCCCAGCCCTAAAATGATCCGCACTCCAAGTGTCATTGCAAATCATTTTAGCCGTGCACATCGCTGGCACGCCGGTGGTGTAGCTTATGGCTTGCGAACCCACTTCTTCATAGCATTTTTTATGATCGCACACATTGTAAATGTAGAGCGTTTTGTCTTGGTTGTTTTTAATGCCGGTCATATAGCACCCGATGTTGGTTTTACCGGTGGTGTCTTTGGCCAGAGTTGCCGGATCAGGAAGTAGGGCTTTTAAAAATTGTATCGGCACGATTTTTGCGCCTTGATGCTCTATTTCCTTAATGCCTAGCATGCCGACATTTTCTAAGCATTTCATGTGGGTTAAATAATTTTGAGAGAAAGTCATAAAAAACCTCGCCCTCCTTAAGCCTTTAATGTTTTTGACTAACGATTCCAATTCTTCATGGTATAAAAGATACGAATCCATTTCGCCAATCTGCGGGTAAGCCCACACCTGCTTGATTTCTAAAGGCTTTGTTTCAATCCATTTGCCATTTTCATAATAACGCCCTTTAGAGCTGACTTCTCTCAAATTGATTTCAGGGTTAAAATTCGTCGCAAAAGGGCGTTTGTGATCCCCAGCGTTGCAATCTAAAATATCTAAAGTGTGGATCGTGTCAAAATGGTGTCTTTGAGCGTGAGCGACATAAGCGTTAGTCACTCCCGGATCAAACCCAGCCCCTAAAACCCCTAAAATCCTTGCTTCTTTATAAGCCCTATCAAACGCCCATTGCTCTTTGTATTCAAACTTCGCTAAATCCGGGTGTTCGTAATTGGCGGTATCAATGTAATGCGTTTTAGTCTCTAAACATGCTTGCATGATCGTTAAATCTTGATAGGGTAAAGCCACATTGATAACGACTTTAGGCTTGTATTTTTTGATCAAAGCGACTAAGGCTTGCGTATCATCGGCATCCACTTGCTCAACGCTGATTTCCCCCAAACCCTTTTTGAGCATGCTTTCTTTAATCGCATAGCATTTGTCTAAGCTTCTGCTCGCTAAAATGATATTTTTAAACACATCCCTGTTCATGCCCATTTTGTGCGCTACCACACTGCCTACGCCACCAGCTCCAATTTGTAATACTGTATGCAAGGAACACCTACTTTCTAACTAATCTCGTTCTTTTAGGGGGGTATTATATTATAATAAGATAAATTTGATTAATAAGGATGCAAGCTTGCAAGAAATTAAGTTGGATATTTATGCCACTTTGGTGTGCATGGTTTTAGTGTTACTCTTGGGGCGTTATGTGATTTCTAAAGTCAAGTTTTTGCGCGATTATGATATTCCAGAGCCTGTTGTGGGCGGGGTTTTAGTCGCTTTTGCTATCATGTTAGCGCGTCAGTTTTACAATTTTGGCTTGCAATTTGATTCTTCCTTAAAAGATCCTTTAATGCTGACTTTCTTCATCACCATTGGTTTGAGTGCGGATTTCAAATCTTTACAAAAAGGCGGGAAAATGCTTGCGGTTTTTTTGCTGGCTGTAGCGGGGTTTGTGGTGTGTCAAAATGCAGTGGGGATTTCTACCGCTAGCCTTTTAGGAGTCAATCCTTTAATGGGGCTTTTAGGGGGGTCTATCGCTTTAGTGGGAGGGCATGGCACTAGTGCGGCATGGGCTAATTTTTTCACCCAACCACCTTATAATTTTAGCTCTAGCTTGGAAGTGGGCATGGCATGCGCGACTTTTGGCTTGGTGAGCGGGGGGATTATCGGGGGGCCTGTCGCTAAATATTTGATCTCAAAATACAAACTAGAACCTAAAGACACTAAAGAAAAAGATACTTTAGAGGGCGTGGTGTCTAAAGGTTTTGAAACCCCTAAAGAGCAGCGCCTAATCACCGCATCCAGTTTTGTAGAAACTTTAGCTCTGATTGCGATCGCTTTATTAGTAGGGACTTTTTTATCGCATTTGATGCCTAAAAGCTTCACTTTGCCGACTTTTGTGTGGTGCTTGTTTGTAGGGGTTATTTTGAGAAACGCCTTGTCGTTTTTTAAAATCCATAGCGTGTTTGACAGAGAGGTTTCAGTCATAGGGAATGTGAGTTTGAGCCTGTTTTTAGCCTACGCTTTAATGAGCGTGAATTTATTGGAATTGTTAAAACTCGCTGTACCGTTAGCGGTTATTTTGAGCGTTCAAGTGGTGGTTATGATCCTTTATGTGGTGCTTGTAACCTTTAGGGTGTGCGGGAAGGATTATGATGCGGCGGTGTTGTGCGCGGGGCATTGCGGTTTTGGGCTTGGAGCGACCCCAACGGCTATGGTGAATATGCAAACCATCACCAACCACTACGGGCCATCGCATGTAGCGTTTATCGTCGTGCCTTTAGTGGGAGCGTTTTTTGTTGATATTATTAACGCTTTAGCGATTAAAGGCTTTTTGCTCTTGCCTTTTTTCCCGTCATGAGACTTTATGAGAGTTTATTAGAAATTTGCTTGAATAAGGCGTGGGAGCATCAAACCCTAGCATTAGAAAACCCAAGCGTGGCTTGCATGGTGCTAGATAAACACCATGAGATCTTAAGTTTAGAAACCCACAAGAAAGCCAACACCCCGCATGCAGAAGTCTTAGCCACCAAATCAGCGTTAAAGATTTTACGCCCCAGTTTAAAAAACGATTTAGAAAAATTAGAAGACCCTAAAACTTTAAGCGATTTTTTAAAAACGCACCACGATAACGCTTTTAAAGACTGCGTTTTTTTAATCACCTTAGAGCCATGCAATTCTTATGGCAAAACCCCAGCGTGCAGCGAATTGTTAGAAATTTTAAAGCCTAAAAGAGTGGTCATTGCCGCAGAAGAAAACGGGGCTAAAAAAGGGGGTTTAGCAAGGCTAAAAAAGGCTCGTATTGAAGGAGTGGTTTGTTACAATTTAGAAAACAAGGCTAAAGACTTGCTCTTGCCTTTTAGGATAATGGAACAAAAGGAGCGTTTTAATTTGTTCAAGCTCGCTTTAAGGATGAATGGGGATTATCATCATGGCAAGATCACTGGGCAAAAAAGCGTTATTTTCACGCACAACCAGCGAGCGGTATGCGACACTCTCATCATTTCTGGGAAAACCATAAGAACGGATAACCCCTTATTAGACGCTCGCTTTTGCGATAGCTTTTATCAAAATAAAAACCCCAATATCGCTATTTTATCCAAGCGTTCAATCAACCCCAATTCCAAAGTTTTTTCTGCGCCTAATCGATTAGTTAATACTTTCCATGACCCCAAAGATTTACCCCTAGAGAAGGGGTTTAATTTCATTGAAGGGGGGTGGGAATTGTTTGAGAGCTTGAGGGATAAAACAGACGCATTGCTTTTGCATTCGCATGCGTCTATGATTAGCGAAGCGTTTAACACGCTCGCTCTAAAAACCCCTTTTAAAGGGCGGTTGTTGCATGTGCAAATCTTAGAAAATGAAGCCCTTTTATGGATAGAAAACTCTTAAGATTATACCAGCCTTTAAACGCTTATTCTTACAATAGTGATTCGCTTTTTTTATACGATTTTTTACGCCCTTTTATCAAAAATAGCGGTGCGGTTTTAGACATAGGTTCAGGGTGTGGGGTTTTAGGCTTACTCTGCGCTAGAGACAACCCGCTAGCGATCGTTCATTTAGTGGAAAAGGATAGCAAAATGGCGTTTTGTTCCCAAAAAAACGCTCTTAAATTCCCTAACGCTCAAGTGTTTGAGAGCGATTTTTTAGATTTCAACCCTCCGATTTTGTATGATGTGATTGTGTGCAACCCTCCTTTTTATGCCTTAGGCTCTATCAAATCTCAAAATAAAGGGCATGCGAGGCATCAGAGCGAATTAAACTTCGTTTCTTTAGCGGCTAAAGTGAAAAAATGCCTGAAACCTAAAGGGTATTTTATTTTTTGCTATGAAGCCTTGTCGCTTTGCTTGGTCATAGAGAGCTTAAAAAGCGTTAAACTCACGCTAGAAACTTTAAGGTTTGTCCAAAGTTTTAAAGACAAAAACGCTCATTTGATGCTTGGAGCGGCTAGGAATAATTCCAAAAGCACTCTGAAAGTTTTGCCCCCTTTAATCACGCACAATTCCAAAAACCAAAGCGACAACACCAAAGAAGTTCTAACCATCTATCAAATTTGTAACACTTATTCTATCAAAGCACTTTTAAATTAGCACCTCTAAATTAAGGATTAAAAAATGAAATGTTCGCATTGCCAGTTGGAATTTAAAGAAAGTGAGCTTTTTAAAGAAGTGATCAATCATAAAGAATTGTATTTTTGTTGCATGGGGTGCGCTAGGGTGTATGCGTTGTTATCAGATTTGAATTTAGAGAGCTTTTATGACAAATTAAACGATTCCACTTTAGCCCCCGTAACGCCCCAAAACTCAATGAGCGCTTTAGAATTAGAACAGGCTCTTGAAGAAAACCATAAGGGCGATTTTATCCTGAATCTTTTGCTGGAAAAAACGCATTGTAACGCTTGCTTGTGGCTCAATCAAAAGGTTTTAGAGCGCTTAAAAGGGGTTAAAAAAGTGAGCGTGAATTTCACCACCCACCATTTACAAATCGTGTTTGACCAGTCTTTAAACCCTAAAGAGATCGTTCAAAAAATTGAGAGTTTAGGTTATGGGGCTAAAATTTATAACGCAAAAAATTACGCTCTAAAAGCCCAAAAAGAGCAGCGCTCCTATTTACTCACTTTAAGCGTGGGGTTTTTTGCCACCATGAATTTGATGTTTATTGCAATTGCCAAATACGCAAGTTATGGCGCTGGCATGGATAAACTCATGCAAAGGAATTTGGATCTCGTATCGCTCTTTTTAAGCTTGTTGGTGTTAGTGGTTGTGGGGCGTTTTTTCATTAAGGGGGCATTTTATGGGCTAAAAAATGGCGTTTTGGGCATGGATTTGAGCGTGTCTTTTGGAGCACTATCGGCGTTTGTTTATTCCGTTTATGCCATGCTGGTGTCCCAAGAGACTTACTTTGAAGCGAGCAGCACGATTTTAACGCTTGTTTTTGGCTCTAAGTTTTTGGAATTAAAGGCCAGGCTGTTTGCGAATGAAAAATGCCTGGCCCTAGAATCGCATGAAATCCATAGCGTGATCGTTGTAGAAAATGGCAAGCAGATAGAAAAACACCCTAAAGATGTCGCTATAGGCTCTGTTGTTTTGGTGCCAAATGGGGCTAAGATCGCTTTAGACGGCGTGCTTTTAAACCATGCGAGCGTGGATGCGTCTTTGATCAGTGGGGAGTTTAAGCCTTTGGAATTGGGGGTTAATGATCAAATTTTAGGGGGTTATGTGAATGTAGGCGTGCCTTTTAGCTATCAAGTGAGTGCTAATTTTCAAAACTCACGCCTTTCTTGTTTGTTAGAAACTTTAAAAAAGAGTTTTTTAGAAAAGCCCTTAATTGAGAGCAGCGCGAATAAAATTGCGGATATTTTTTCTAAAGCGGTGTTGTTTTTAGCCTTTATAAGCTTTTTATTATGGCAATTTGGTTTGGGGGGTAATTTTGAAAAAGCCTTAATGGTGTGTATCAGCGTGTTAGTCATAAGCTGCCCTTGCGCGTTCGCTCTGGCTACGCCCATTGCGTTAGTGATAGGAGTGTTTAAAAACCCTTTGATCGTGTTTAAAGAAGCGTTGTTTTTAGAAACTCTGGCTAAAGTGAAAAAAATCTTTATAGACAAAACCGGCACGCTCACGCAAAAAGAAGTCCTTTTAAAAGAAAAAATCATTTATGAAGAATTTGATGAAAGGCTTTTAAAGAGCCTTTTAAAAGTGAGGGAGCATTTAGCCCATAGCGCGATTCTTAAATCACTAGATGGTGATGAGGTTAATTTAGAAAAGATAGAGTTTTTCGCCCATGGCTTAAAAGCGAGCTATCACAATGAAACCCTGCTAGTGGGGAGTTTGAAATTTTTAAACGCTATGGGGGTTAATATAAAGGCTAAAGAGAGCGCTAATATCATGGTAGGCTTTGTTAAAAATAAGACTCTATGCGCGTTATTCATTTTAGAAGAGCGTTTGAAAGCTAACGCTAAAGAAGTTATTCAGGCTTTACAAAATAAAGGCTTAAAATTAGAAATTTTAAGCGGGGATAATGAAAGCTCGGTTAAGGAGTGCGCGAAAAAATTAGGGATTTCTAAGTATCATGCCAATTTGACCCCTGAAGATAAGGCTCAAATCATCAGTTCTTATAAGGGCGTTTGCGCGATGGTAGGCGATGGCAATAACGACGCGCTAGCCTTAAAACAAGCGAGCGTTTCTTTAGGGTTTGAAAAAAGCGCTTTGAGTAAAAGCGCATGCGATATTTTGCTTTTAGAAGAGGATTTGAGTTTGTTGGAAAAAGCGTTTTATAACGCTCAGAAAGTCTATCAAGTGGTGTTGCAAAACATTGTTTTGAGCTTGATTTATAACGCTATTTTAATCCCAGTCGCTATGCTAGGATACATCAATCCTTTAATAGCGAGTTTGAGCATGAGCGCGAGTTCGCTCTTAGTGGTCTTAAATTCTTTGAGATTGAAACGCTTTTAAACAAACCACATCGTTTTGGCTAAAATAGCAATTAAAAAACCAAAAGTGAGAGCGATAGGGTGGGTATATTTACCAATAGGGTTTTTCTTACCCAAAAACTTACACGATAAAGAAAAAAGCACTAAAAGAAAAATGCTTGACGCTAAGATCACTTTAAGCATGAGTATCTTTTGAAAAGGGGTTTCACACCAGCCTTTATCGCCCCCCATGTATTGACTAAGCATCATGCCCCCTGTTAAAACAAGCCCTAAAACGCATAAGGGCATGATTTTAACCGCTCTTTGAGTGATTCCTGTATTGGCCTTATTAGCAAACTCTTCGCCAAACATTTTCTTCACATTAGGGAAAATTACCCCATCAAAAAACAAGTAGCCAATAAAAATAATGGCGCACAATAAATGAACAACCAATACATAAGGATAAATCGCATCCATTTAAAATCCTTTATTTATGGGAAAATTAAAGAGTTTTTAATCTACTATAAAAGGATTTTATTGTCAAGTAGCCCACTATTATGGGAATTTTAGGGGTGGATTTTGCTTGACTTTTAAGATTGTAATTAGTTATAATAAAATAATTAAAAAAGTAACACTTAAGCGGAGTACCCTAGAGAGTGGTGTTCAATTTTATGACAAAGAAGAAAAGTAGGATGCAAAATCGTAAGGTTTGTAAAAATTTTAATCGTAAGGAATCTGTTTTGATAGCTCAATCTTTAGATATTTCTAAAAAAGGCTCGGTAATTTTAGGCGCTCTTTTGAGTTCGTTATGGCTGACAAACCCCTTAAATGCACATGAAAAGAATGGTGCGTTTGTGGGGATTAGCTTGGAAGTGGGTAGGGCTGATCAAAAGACAAACGCTTATAAAAACGGCGGGTTGTTTCAAGTGCCTTTTGGAGATGTTTCGGCTAATGATGATGGCAAAGTTCCTGTTGGGCAGACCGGTGGCTGTCAGCCAGCTTCAGGGACGCCAGGAACGCCAGGCTATACTAAAGCTAATTGCGTGGTCAATTGGACTTCTCGCACCATGCTTAGCACCAATAAAAGCATTCCTGGCCGTAACCAGCCGATGTATGGGCTAGGCGTGATGACAGGCTATAAGCATTTTATCGGTAAAAAGAGGTGGTTTGGGTTGCGTTATTACGGCTTTTTTGATTATGGGCATACCAATTTCTCTAACTCCAGAGCCGCTAACGCTATATCGCCTTTCTATTTGAGCGATCAAAAAGCAGACATGTATACTTATGGTTTTGGCACAGACATGCTTTTTAACATTATAGATAAGCCTAAAGTCACGGCTGGGTTTTTTGTAGGCGTGAATTTTGCGGGTAACACTTGGACTAATAATCGTGTGGGGTATTTTAAGGATGGGTATGTTTATGGCGTCAATACCGACGCTAACGCTTACATGACTAACGCTGATGGCACGATCACATGCGGGGACACGACGCCGGCGAGTTGTAATGTGGGGATTAACCCTAATAGCGTCTATACCACAGGAAAATTGAACGCTAAAGTGAATAACACGATTTTCCAATTTTTAGTGAATGTGGGCATTAGGACTAATATTTTTGAACACCATGGCATTGAGTTTGGTATCAAAATCCCCACGCTCCCTAACCACTTTTTCAAAGGCTCTACTACCATAAGAGCGAAAAAACAAGGTCCGCTAGAGAATGGCCAATCAACCACTATCACCGGAGCAGAAACCAATTTCAGCTTAACCCAAACCTTACGCCGTCAGTATTCTATGTATTTGCGCTATGTTTATACTTTTTAAGTTTGGTAGGGTTTTTTAAGCAAGGCTTTAGATTTGAAAGCTTGATGCTTTAAACTTTCAAATTGTCATTGATCTGTAGCCATTCTGTGCTATTTTCTGCTCTTTTGACAAATCTGTCATTACCGCATGAGTTCTCATGCTGTTGTGGGGGTATTTCTATAAGGTGTTCTGATTCTTCATCGCTAAAGATATATTCATTGGAGTCAAATTTTTCTTTCAATTCTTTATTTTGATTGATAGAGATAGTCTTACAAAGAATTTAATCAGGCTAGACTGAGTAATGTCTAAAATAAATACCTTTAGCGTCCTTTATACAAACGCCCTTTGGGTGTTAGCGCATAAAAACCTTTTTCTGGTCTCTCAAAAAGCCCCAAGTTATCTTTTAAAGGGTTATCTTTTAGCACATGGTGGTTGAGATCGCCCCTAATAGTGTTCCTAAAAGTATCGCTTTTGTATTTGTTTCCCCACTATTCTTTTTTTATTCGCCTTTCTAATGCTTGATAAATATCTTGCAATGCGACTTGTTTAACGCCTTTTTCCTCAACAGGCGGAAATAAATTCCACTATCATTGCCTTGATAGAGGGAATGGTTCCAGGAAGCAATTTTTCTTGTTTTCCAATTTCTTTAATCTTTTCTTGAATGCTTTTATCTTTTGAGACTTTTTGTTCATTTTGAATAATGGCGCTAAAAACTTCATCATAGCTTTGCAAATACTCTTCATTAGGAGTGAATAGACTATCTGCATATTTTATAGAATTGTAGATAGCGTTCAGTTGTGAATAATATAATGGGTTCTTTTCTGTAAAATATGGTATTGACTTCAAACTTATTCTCCAACTCTCCTTTGGTTAAGTTGGTGCTACCTATGATGGAAGTTTTTTCTTTTCCATTGTCAAACATATAAATTTTAGGGTGGAAGACAATATCTGTTTTGTTATTTTCTTTGTCGCCGTAGCAATAAAATCTTAATTTTTTATAAGTTTTATTTAAGTCTAGCAAAAATCGTATGGATTTTGAGTCGGTTGTTTTAAAATCAAGTCCTACAATAATCTCAAATTCTGCCCCCTTTCTAAAGAATCAATCAAAGCATCTTGAATAACCTCAACCCCACTGTATCTTAAAAAAGCAACTGCAATAATATGGGTGTCTAAAGAATTTCTTAGCCCTTCGTTAATCACTTTGCTAATAGGATAATTGAGATTAGACTAGGATTTAAACAAAACCCACCAAAGACCTTAATCATTTTTCAAGCTATTTTACAAGTCTTAAGTTAATGTTGCGTTGCAAGTCTTTTAATTTAGCTTTCTAATTGAGGGCTTGAGTAGGTTTATAAATCCTATAACCTCTTATTAAGCCTTTTAAAATACCAAAGACTCAGAGCTAGAAATACGAAAAAGGGCGATAGCACGCCTATTTCAGGAATGAGTATCCCTGAAATGCTGAACTTCCCTAAAGCAAAGAATAGCCCCCAAACAACGAGCGCGATAATGATAAACTTTAGCCCTAAAAGAGCCAGGTTTTCATAGCGGGCGAGACTGGGCGAAAAATAAGCGATTAAAACGCTTAAAAACGGCACAAAAAAGGGCAAAATCGCAAACACATACAAAAACGAGCGCACTTTTTTCGTGTCTGCGTTTTGGCGCACTAAAGCATGCAAGGATAAAAGAGCGTCTGTGATAGAAACTGCGGGCTTGTTTTGATAAATGGTGTCTAAAACTTTAGGGCGGAAATTTTTGAGCGTTTTAAAGGTTTCTAAACGCGTGGTGTTTAAAGCGTTTGCACCCAGTTCAAAACTTAAGGGCATCTCATAGATAGTGGCGTCATGCAAAATCCAATACTTGCCTTCAAAAGAGGCCTCGTTAGACTCGGCATAAGATTCTAAAGTCTTATCTTTTAGGCGAAAAACCTTGATATTTTGGGCTTTTTGCAATAAGGGATTGATCTTATCAAAATACACATAATCATCGTTATATTTCACTAACAAATGCTCTGAGACGCTCAAAGAATTGTCTTTATAGATTAAATTTTGTGTTTTTTCTTCCATATACACAAAAGGAGTCGCATTCAACCCCACATAAACAGCCGTGAAAAACAAACTAATCAAAAAAATAGGGCTTAAAATCTGGCATTTGGAAAAGCCAATGGAGAGCAGGGCGGTGTATTGGTTGGATTTAATGAATGCGATATAAAATAAAACCATCGCCAAAAGCAAGGAAATGGGCAAGGTGTAATTGAGAGCGAATAAGATGTCATAGGTGAAAAATAAAATAATCATGTTCGCAGAATCGGGCATTTTATCGGCGTATTTTAGGCTGTCAATGCCTACAAAAAACAATTCTAATGCTAAAAGCACGATTAAAAAGTATTTGAAATAATACCACCCCACAAATCTAAACAAACGCACTTTAAGCCCCTAACTTTCTATTTTTAAAGGTTTTTTAAGCGTGAAACGATTTTGCATGGCGTTAAAATCATGGCTTTCTATAAAAAATTTTAAGGCGTTTTTGGCATGTTCAAACACAGCGTTTTTTAAAGGTTCTTCGTTTTTGTGGAATTTTGAAAGCACATGCTCAATCACACCAATTCCTTTAGAAATCCCCACCCTCAAGCGATAATAAGAATTAGAACACAATAAGTCAATGGATTTTAAGCCATTATGCCCCCCATTCCCCCCACCGTTTTTAAACCTCACAACGCCTAAATCCAAATCCAAGTCGTCATGGACAATTAAAAGCTCTTTAGTTTTGTAAAAATTTTTAGCGCTTAAAACGCTTTCGCCGCTTAAATTCATGTAAGTTTGGGGCTTGAGTAAGATAAAATCCTTATAAACGCATAAATAAGCGTTGTGTTTGGAAGAAAAAGCGAAAGAAAGATTCAATTCGCTAATGAGCGAATCTAAAATATCAAAACCAGCGTTGTGTCTGGTGTGGGCGTAACGCAAAGTAGGGTTGCCTAAACCTACTAAAAGCGTCATAACCTGAAATCACTTCGCCTTAATCACACCGATCACAGCGATAGAATCATGATCTAAAATCTTAACATTCTCGTGTTTTTCTAAATCGCGCACCAAAATAGACTCATTCACATCTAAAGGGGCTACATCCACTAAATAGTGATCGGGCAAATGCTCTGGAGCGCATTCCACGCTAATACGCTTTTTAGAGATCATTAAAATCCCTTTATTTTTCAAGCCCACTGGAGTGCCTTGGTGTTTGATGGGGACTTTAAACTTAGACTTCACGCCCTTAGTAACAGCGAGTAAATCCACATGGATAAGCTCGTTAGTAACAGGGTTTTTTTGGTATTCTTGAACCACGACTTCAAAAGTCTTATCCCCTAATTTCACCGGAAAAATCAAATGCTTTTTTTCCTTAAGGTATTTAATGAAAGGGTTTAATTTGAATGCGCCATTCACATTTTCAATGCCCTTTCCATAAACATTTGCGATTAGATAGCCATCTTTTTTTAAAGCTTTAGCGTTAGCTTTAGTAATACTCTCTCTAATAACGCCTTCTAACATGTCAATCCTTTAAAATAAAATAAGGGCTTATTCTATCCAAAAAACCCTTAAAAATCAAAAACTGCTTAAAAGCTTTTCAAAGGATTGTTTGAACGCTATCAAGCCTTCTTTAAGGAGTTTTTGAGCGGTGCTTTCTAAATCAATGTTGCACGCTTTTAATTCTTTTTTAAACGCTTCAATTTCTGTAATCTTTAAAGGGGTTTGATACTCGGTGTTTGGGTCAAGCAAATAAGCGTTTAAAGCCTCTAGGGGGGCTGTGTTGATAGAGTTTTTAAAACACAGCGCTTTAATGTAATAATCTTTAGCTAAAGAATCAGATTTAACGCCTGTGGATGCAAAAAGGGTGCTTATGAGCTTATTAGCATGCTGATTGATTTGGTAATAGCACTCGGTAGCGTTGATGATCCCGCTTTTAGCTTGCAAATTTTTTGGCGCTAAAGGGTCTATTTCTTTGTCAAATCGTGAGACAAACACGCTAATGACCGCTCTTTTTTGCACTTCTTTGGCTAAAATTTGAGCGATTTTGCTAGCGGTTTTAGGCGAAAAGACTAAAGTGACATTAACAGGAATAGAGACTTTAGTTAAAGCGCTAACCACTTCAAGCCCGCTCTCGCTCGCTGGGACTTTAATCATCACATTAGGGCGGTTTAATGTTTTGAATAAGCGCTTGGATTCATCAATGCTTTTAGCGGTATCGTCTTCTAAAAAAGGGTCAATTTCTAGGCTAATGTAGCCATTGTTAGGGTCTTTTTCATACAAAGGCATTAACGCGCTAGAAGCTTGTAAAATATCCTTTAGCGCTAGGGTTTCATAAATTTCTTTAGCTTTTTTGCCTTTGAGTTTAGCGATTTCATCTTTATAAAACGCGCTTTTTGTGATCGCTTCACAAAACAAACTAGGGTTACTCGTCGCCCCACAAATAGCCCCCTTATTGATGAGCTTTAAAAAATCGTTTTCTAAAAAATCCCTCTCAATAAAATCGCACCACAAACTGAATTCTTGCATGTTTTATCCTTGTTTTAAATGTTGGTAATAGCTTTTAATTACTTCTTGGTCGCTGAAAAAAATCGTTTTGTCTTTAAAGATTTGAGTGTTTTCATCGCCCTTGCCTAAAATCAATAACACCTCATCGTCTTTTAAATTTTCTAAAGCGTTTAAAATGGCTTTTTTTCGGTCTTTTTCTATAACCACTTTAGAAGAATCGCTGATGCCTTTTAAAATATCCTTAATAATGTCTTCTTCGTTTTCGCTTCTGGGGTTGTCTGAAGTTAAGATGATTTTATGAGCGTAACAGCTCGCTATCGTTCCCATTTTAGGGCGCTTGGTTTTATCCCTATCGCCCCCTGCTCCAAAAAGAGCGGTGATTTTTTGATTTTTAAAGCTTTCAAAAACCTGTTGCATGCCGTCTGTTGTGTGGGCAAAATCCACAATCACTAGAGGTTTAGAATGCAAAATCTCCAAACGCCCCTTAACCCCATAAAAGTTTTCTAATAACGGCGCAATCGCTTCTAGCGGTAATTGAGTGAGTAGTTTGACCCCTAAAACGCCCGCTAAGATATTATAAAGGTTGTAACGCCCTAAAAGGGGGGAATGGATGAGGGCGATTTCTTTGAGATTAGGATCTCTTAAATCTTGTTGGTAACATAAAGATGCACTAATGGAGGGGGTGAGCGAAAAGGCTTGAATGTTTAAATGCGCTTTTTTATCCAGCGCGTAAGTGTGCGCATTAATGGGATTAAAAAGGGCGTTTGTTTCATCTCTGTTGATCACTTTCAAGCCCTCATCTTTAAAAAAGCTGTTTTTAGTGTCTCTGTAATTTTCTATACTTTTATGGAAATCTAGATGATCGCTTGTGATATTAGTGAGGATTTTAAGGGCAAAATCAAGCCCGGCAATGCGCTTTTGGACAATCGCATGGGAGCTCACTTCCATAATAAAGTATTCGCATTTTAAACGCATTGCTTCTTCTAAATCGCTATAAAGCTCTAAAAGAGTGGGCGTGGTCAAACCCTTTTCTTTGATTTGTTTGTCGTTGATAAAAAACCCTCTTGTGCCTAAAAGAGCGGTCTTTTTATTCAAATCTAAGAGCAAGGAATACATCAAACTCGCTGTGGTCGTTTTACCATTAGTGCCAGTAATCCCTACAATTTTAATCTTAAAATCAAAATAGTTTTTAAGCTCGTTAAAATCTAAAATAGCTAGGTTTTTTTCTGCAATTAGAGGAGAGTATTTTTCATTTAAAGGCGTTTTGACAAAAAGGATTTCGTTAGGGTTTTCTAAAACTTCGCAAGTGTTATCGCTTAAAAAAGAATAGGTGTGGTTTTGATAAGTCAGGGTTTTTTTAAGCTTCATTCTTTAAGCCTTATTGGATTTGAGGGCGTCTTCTAAAAGAGAACGCAAAAATTTATCGTAAATAAAAGAATCTTCATGCATGTTTTCAATGTAATTTATCGCTAATTCATAATAGCCATAGTGGTTCAATTCTTTCAAAAATTCATAAAAATCCTCTTTATTGTCAAAAATCACCCTAGAACTGAACATCAAATCTTCAAACGCTTCCTTAAAGCCGCGCTCCAAGCTCAAGCGTTTGAAATCCGCATACAAAATGCCATTCAATTCCTCGCTTTTTTGAGAAATTTGCGCATCAATCTTTTCAGCCATTTGGTTTAGCCCCTCATCAAAAGAAGCGATCAAATTGATGATTTGCTCTTCAGCCTGGTTTTTTAAACTCCGTTTTTGCATAGCGATCAAGCTTTGATACAATTCATAAAAGCTGTGGGCTTCTTTAGGGAAATCTTTAGCTATGTCGCTTAATAACGCTCCTACTTTGGCTTTTTGGTTGTCTTTATCCAAAAACAACACTTCAGAAAAAAGGCGTAACGCTTCAGCGTAACGGGCTTGTTTGAACGCTAAAAAGCCATCTTTAATCAACGCACGCTTTTTAAATTCATAATCAAACTTTTGCATGCCTATAATCCTTAAAGCTCGTGAAACTCCTTAGCGTTTTCTAAGCACACCACTTCTAAATTGGGGTGAATATCCATTTTAAGTTGCCTTTCAATGACATTTTTTAAAGTGATTTTACTGCTAGAGCAAGTTTTGCATGCTCCCTCTAAAGCCACATAAATTTTCATGCTTTTAATCCCCAACACTTCAATATTGCCGCCATCTTTGAGCAAGTAAGGGCGGATTTTTTCTATCACAATACGCACCGGTTTTTGTAAATCTTCATCGCTAAATTCTATCATTTTTTTAAACTCTCTTTAAAATTTTACTTTAAGATACCATATAATGAGCCATTTTTATCAAACAACGCTTTTTAAGAGCCATTCAAGGGCTAATTGGATAGAATAAGACCACTATTAGAATAAGGTTTTTATGACGATATGGAAATTAAAAACATCAAAGAGTTTGAAAAAGCTTCTAAAAAACTCCAAAAAGACACTTTAAAGATCGCTCTCGCTCTTTTGTTTCTCATTGGCGCTGCTTTGCTCGCTCTTGTTTTTGGGCAGGCTAATTCTAAGGGATTGTTGCTCATTTTTGCGGCTGTGATTGGGGGGTATATGGCGATGAATATTGGCGCGAATGATGTGTCTAATAATGTCGGTCCTGCCGTAGGCTCTAAAGCCATTAGCATGGGCGGGGCGATTTTGATTGCTGGGATTTGTGAAATGCTTGGAGCGATCATTGCTGGGGGGGAAGTGGTTTCTACGATTAAGGGCCGTATCGTTTCGCCTGAATCTATTAATGATGCACACATTTTCATTAATGTCATGTTGGCTAGCCTTTTGAGTGGGGCGTTGTGGTTGCATGTAGCGACTTTAATAGGCGCTCCTGTTTCCACTTCACACTCTGTGGTGGGGGGGATTATGGGGGCTGGAATGGCGGCAGCTGGAATGTCTGCTGTCAATTGGCATTTTTTATCAGGTATTGTGGCTAGTTGGGTGGTTTCGCCTTTAATGGGGGCTTTGATAGCCATGTTTTTTTTAATGCTCATTAAAAAGACCATCGCTTATAAAGAAGATAAAAAGAGCGCGGCTTTAAAGGTCGTGCCTTATTTGGTAGCGTTGATGAGCTTAACCTTTAGCTGGTATTTGATCGTTAAGGTTTTAAAACGCCTCTATGCGGTGGGTTTTGAAATCCAATTGGCTTTTGGCTGTATCCTTGCGCTTTTAATCTTTATCCTTTTTAAAAGATTTGTGTTAAAGAAAGCCCCGCAATTAGAAAACAGCCATGAAAGCATTAATGAGCTTTTTAATGTCCCTTTGATTTTTGCCGCTGCGCTTTTAAGCTTTGCACATGGGGCTAATGATGTGGCTAACGCTATAGGCCCTTTAGCCGCAATCAGTCAAACTTTAGAAGATGCGAGCAGCCCTATGGGGAATACTTTAAGCTCTGTGCCGTTGTGGATTATGGTAGTAGGGGCAGCTGGGATTGCTTTAGGCTTGAGTTTGTATGGGCCAAAGCTCATTAAAACGGTGGGGTCAGAAATCACAGAATTAGACAAAATGCAAGCTTTTTGCATCGCGCTTTCTGCAGTCATTACCGTGCTTTTAGCCTCTCAACTAGGCTTGCCCGTGAGCTCTACGCATATTGTGGTAGGTGCAGTGTTTGGGGTGGGCTTTTTAAGGGAGCGCTTAAGAGAGCAATCAAGAAGGCGTTTTGCTAGAATCAGAGACAACATTGTAGCTGCGCACTTTGGGGAAGATTTAGAAGAAATTGAAGGCTTCTTAGAGCGCTTTGATAAAGCCAATTTGAAAGAAAAATCGCTCATGCTAGAGAGCTTGAAAAAAAGCAAGAACACCGCCATCGCTTTGGAATTGAAAAAGAAAGAAAAAAAGTCGCTTAAAAAAGTGTATAAAGAAGAAGTGATCAAACGCTCTATTTTAAAAAAGATTGTTACCGCTTGGCTTGTAACCGTGCCGGTTTCTGCGCTTTTGGGGGCGCTTCTTTTTGTGGCTCTTGGTTTTATAGAAAAGTATTTCTAGGGTTTTTAAAGGCTTGATTTTTAAAGTTAGGCTTAATCTTTTATGTTAAAATTCTAAGATTTTATATTTATTTTATATTTATCGTTGGGTTTTAGGTTTAAAATCATGGGGAGGAATCAAGGAGCTTATTTGGATCCGTCTGAATCAATTCTGATGTTGATGGTTGCTTTTTTATTGGTGCTGTTGAACGCTTTTTTTGTGCTTTCAGAGTTTGCCCTTGTGAAAGTGCGTAAAACCCGCTTAGAAGAGCTGGTTAAAATCGGTAATTCCAACGCTAAACTCGCTTTAAAGATGAGTCAAAGACTAGACACTTATTTGAGCGCAACGCAGTTAGGCATCACCCTTTCTTCATTAGCTTTAGGCTGGGTGGGTGAGCCTGCTATCGCAAAATTGTTAGCCGCGCTGTTTGAGTCTATGGATTTGAGAGAAAATCCTATTTTTATCCATTCAGTGAGCGTGGTTATAGCGTTTTTAAGCATCACTTTTTTGCATGTCGTGCTAGGTGAGATTGTGCCTAAGTCTTTAGCGATCGCTAAATCTGAAAAAGCCGCTCTTTTTGCCGCACGCCCCTTGCATGTGTTTTGGGTCGTGTTTTATCCGGTGGTGCACTTGTTTGATGTGATCGCTCATTTCTTTTTAAAAAAAGTGGGCATCAATCCTAAAGAGCATGAGGGCACGCATTCTGAAGAAGAGTTAAAAATCATTGTGGGCGAGAGTTTAAGAGAGGGCATTATTGATTCAGTGGAGGGTGAAATCATTAAAAACGCGGTGGATTTTTCTGACACGAGTGCTAAAGAAATCATGACCCCACGAAAAGACATGGTGTGTTTGGACGAAGAAAACAGCTATGAAGAAAATATAGACATTGTTTTAAAAAGCCGTTTCACGCGCTACCCTTATTGTAAGGGTTCTAAGGATAACATTATCGGCATGGTGCATATTAGGGACTTGCTTTCTCGCTCTATTTTTACCCCTAAAATGCATGATCTCAAGCAAATCGTTAGGAAAATGATCATCGTTCCCGAAAGCGCTTCTATTTCTCAAATCCTTATTAAAATGAAAAAAGAGCAAATCCATACCGCTTTGGTGATTGATGAATACGGCGGCACAGCCGGGTTGCTCACTATGGAAGATATTATTGAAGAGATCATGGGCGAGATTAGTGACGAATACGACTTGAAGCAAGAGGGCGTGAATAAGCTTGAAGAGGGCGTGTTTGAATTAGAGGGCATGCTGGATTTAGAGAGCGTAGAAGAAGTGCTTCACATTGAATTTGACAAAGAATGCGAGCAGGTAACGCTTGGGGGCTATGTTTTTAGCTTATTAGAGCGCATGCCTATGGAGGGGGATATAATCGTTTCGCATGGGTATGTTTTTGAAGTCTTAAGCGTGGATGGGGCTAGGATAAAACGCTTAAAAGCGAGTAAAGAAAATAAGGATAGGATAAAGGAATGAGCGTAAAAAAAACAACCCTCTTTGTATTGAGCTTGTTATTCAATAGCTCTTTGAACGCTGTTGATGGAGTTTCTAAAACCGATCTTTCTTCTTTGAGCATGGCTGAAAATAGCGCGCCTTTGAACCATCCTAACGCTCAAAAACTCTCTTTAAAAAACGCATGGACTAGGGTATTGTCTGACCATGAAGGCTTGCATGCGCAAGAATACGCCATTAAGCGAGCGAGTAAAATGAAATTAGCGGCTAAGCTCTCTTTTTTGCCTCAAATTGATTTGAGCGCTTTTTATGTGTATCTCTCTAACCCTATTAAAATGGATTTTGCCAGCCAAAAACAACCGGGCGTGCAAAAAGCCACCAACCAGATCCATCAAGGCTTGCAAAATATCCAAAATGGGGTCCCTCCCCAACTCATCACTCCTCAAATCCAAGCGGGCATGCAAGGGGTGATGCAAGGTTTTGGGGCTTTGAGCAGCACTTTAGAAGCCCCCCTATTGTTTTCTAAGCAAAATGTGGTGATTGGGGCTTTGAGCATTATTTATCCTCTTTATATGGGTGGGGCCAGATTCACGATGGTGCGCATTGCGGATTTGATGCAAAAAGACGCCAATGAAGTGTATCGCTTGAAAAAGCTTTCCACTTTTCAAGAGCTTGTGAGCGTGTATTATGGCATGGTGTTAAACACAGAAGTGGCTGAAACTTTAGAAGAAGTAGAAAAGGGTCATTATAAGCATTTCCAAAACGCTTTGAAAATGCAAAAAGTAGGGCAAATCGCTAGGGTAGAAACCTTAGGCGCTCAAGTGGCTTATGATAAGGCCCATATCGCTAGCGTTAAGGCTAAAGATGTGTTAGAAGTTTCGCAGCTCTCGTTCAATTCTATTTTGTCTAGCAAAGACGATCTAGCGCCTTCAAGCAAATTAGAGATCCACACAGAGAAAAATCTGCCCGATTTGAGCTTTTTTGTTGCTTCCACGCTCAATTCTTACCCGGCTTTAAAGACTTTAGAAAATCAGGTTCAAATTTCTAAAGAAAACACGAAACTACAAATCGCTAAGTTCTTGCCCCAAGTGAGTTTTTTTGGCTCTTATATCATGAAACAAAACAATTCGGTGCTTGAAGACATGATCCCTAGTTGGTTTGTGGGCGTGGCCGGGCGCATGCCCATACTCTCCCCCACAGGGCGTATCCAAAAATACCAAGCGAGCAAATTAGCGGAGTTGCAAGCAAATAGCGAGCAAATCCAGGCTAAAAAAAACATGGAATTGTTAGTGAATAAGACTTATAAAGAGACGCTTTCTTATTTGAAAGAATACAAAAGCTTGCTTTCTAGCGTGGAATTAGCCAAGGAAAACTTAAAACTCCAAGAGCAGGCTTTTTTACAAGGCTTGAGCACGAACGCTCAAGTCATTGATGCGAGGAACACGCTTTCTTCTATCATCGTGGAGCAAAAAAGCGTGGCTTATAAATACATTGTTTCATTAGCGAATTTAATGGCGTTAAGCGATCATATTGATTTATTTTATGAATTTGTTTATTAAAGGAAAAAATCATGTCAAATAGCATGTTGGATAAAAATAAAGCGATTCTTACAGGGGGTGGGGCTTTATTATTAGGGCTAATCGTGCTTTTTTATTTGGCTTATCGCCCTAAGGCTGAAGTGTTGCAAGGGTTTTTGGAAGCCAGAGAATACAGCGTGAGCTCCAAAGTCCCTGGCCGCATTGAAAAGGTGTTTGTTAAAAAAGGCGATCGCATTAAAAAGGGCGATTTGGTTTTTAGCATTTCTAGCCCTGAATTAGAAGCCAAGCTCGCTCAAGCTGAAGCCGGGCATAAAGCCGCTAAAGCGCTTAGCGATGAAGTCAAAAGAGGCTCAAGAGATGAAACGATTAATTCTGCAAGAGACATTTGGCAAGCGGCAAAATCTCAAGCGACTTTAGCCAAAGAGACTTATAAGCGCGTTCAAGATTTGTATGATAATGGCGTGGCGAGTTTGCAAAAGCGCGATGAAGCCTATGCGGCTTATGAAAGCACGAAATACAACGAGAGTGCGGCTTACCAAAAGTATAAAATGGCTTTAGGGGGGGCGAGCTCTGAAAGTAAGATTGCCGCTAAGGCTAAAGAGAGCGCGGCTTTAGGGCAAGTGAATGAAGTGGAGTCCTATTTAAAAGATGTCAAAGCTACAGCCCCTATTGATGGGGAAGTGAGTAATGTGCTTTTAAGCGGTGGTGAGCTTAGCCCTAAGGGTTTTCCTGTGGTTTTAATGGTAGATTTAAAGGATAGTTGGTTAAAAATCAGCGTGCCTGAAAAGTATTTGAACGACTTTAAGGTGGGCAAGGAATTTGAAGGTTATATCCCAGCGTTGGAAAAAAGTGCGAAATTCAGGGTCAAATATTTGAGCGTGATGGGGGATTTTGCGACCTGGAAAGCGACGAATAATTCCAACACTTATGACATGAAAAGCTATGAAGTGGAAGCCATACCCTTAGAAAAGTTGGAAAATTTTAGGGTAGGGATGAGCGTGTTAGTTACTATTAAACCTTAGAAAGGATTGTTTTGTTCAGATTGATAAGCGCATGGGTTTTACAAGACAAGTTCTTGTTTATCGTGTGTTTTATATTGCCTTTTTGTTTAGGGGTTTTAGGCACGCAAATCTTTAAACAAGAAATCCCAAGACAGCTCCCTATCGTGGTGGTGGATTTGGATAAGACCACTACGAGCCATCAGGTAGCGTTTGAATTAGGCGCAACGAGCGCGCTTGAAATCAAATACCAAGTGGCTAGCCTTTTAGAAGCCAAACGCTTTTTAAACTCCGCTGAAGTGTATGGGGCGTTAGTTTTGCCTAAAGATCTAGAGAAAAAAATCAAAATGGGGCGAAAGGTGGATTTGCCCTTTTATTATAATGCGGAATATGTTTTGGTGGGGAAAACGCTCAAAAACGCTTTTTTACAAACCGCTTTGACTTTAGACGCTAAAACCTTAGCCACCAAAGCTCTAGTGCGAGATTCCAATTTGATTTCTGCTAAGGCCCAAGCGGTGCCTATTGTTTTGCAATTGCATGCGCTATACAATGAAGAAAACAATTACACGCAATACCTTTTAAGCGTGATGCTGCCTTGCATGTGGCTTATTTTTATTGCGATTGGCATGCTCAATTTCATTCAAAAAGCCTCTAACATGCGCGAGCTTTTAATCAGTATTGCAGCGAATGTGTGTGTGTTTAGTTTTTGGGGGATGGGCATGGCGTTTTATTTTAATTTCATTGGCATGGAGGGGCATTATGCGCATTTGTTGTTGGTCTTTTTGGCGGTAGTTTTAATGGCGTTTGTTATGAGCGGGTTTGTGGTGTTGGTTTATGGCGTTTCAAAAAGCGTTATTGAAACCGCTGGCGCGATTGGGGTCTATACCGCTCCAAGCTTTGCGTTTGCTGGGGTTACTTACCCGCAAAACAACATGGAAATTTTTGGGAGTTTCTGGAGCCATTGCTTGCCTATTAGCCATTTTATGAAGTTCTTTTTACAAGAGGCCTATTACAAGACGGATTTTACAGAATCTTTAAATTCGTTAATGCCGCTTGTGTTCTTTTTAATCTTTCTAGTCTTAGGGCTTTTGATTTTTTATTTCTCTTTTAAAAAAGACAGGGCTAGCGCATGAATTTTTTTAAAATCCTTTTAATGGAATTAAGGGCTATTGTTTCTCATAAGGGCGTTTTGCTAATCCTTATAGGCGCTCCTTTAATCTATGGCTTATTATACCCTTTGCCTTATTTAAGAGACATCGTAACGCAGCAAAAAATCGCCCTTGTAGATGAAGACAATTCCTTTCTTTCCAGGCAATTAGCTTTCATGGCGCAAAGCTCCAACGAGTTAGAAATCGCTTTTTTTAGCCCCTCTATGCTAGAAGCCAAAAAGCTTTTAAAAGAAGAAAAAATTTATGGGATCTTGCACATCCCTTCGCATTTTGAAGCCAATATCCATAAGCAAGTGCCGGTAACGATAGATTTTTATGCAAATTCCAATTACTTTTTGATTTATGGCGCCTTAGCGAATGCTATAGTGGAGAGCACCAACGCTTTAAATGATAAAATAAGGTTCAAACGCAACGCCCAAATAGAAGAAGCTGAATTGGGGACAGACGGGATTAAAATCAGGCCTATCGCTCTGTATAACCCTAGTGAGGGGTATTTGAATTACGCGCTCTCTAGCGTGTTTATTTTTATTTTGCACCAGGTGATGCTCATTGCAAGCAGCATGTTTGTCAGCTCCAGGCGCTTGGAATTAGCCCTTTTAGACAAGAAACAAATCGCTTTAAGGCAATTTGCAAGGCTTTTGATCTTTATGGGAGCGTTTAGCGTTTTTATTTTATGGTATTTTGGGGCGCTGTTTTCTTTTTATGGGATCGAACGGCATGCGAGCGCTTTAATGGTGTTATTAAATAGCGCCATCTTCATGCTCGCAACCTTGAGTTTGGGGTTGTTTTTAGGCGCATGGATCAAAAATGAAGCCCACACCACTCAAATCGTTTTAATTTCTTCTTTGCCCTTGATTTTTATGATGGGTTTTGTGTGGCCTTTTGAATCCTTGCCCTCTTATTTACAGATTTTCGTTCAAATCGTGCCTGCTTATCATGGGATTAGTTTGCTAGGGCGATTGAATCAAATGCATGCGGAATTTATGGATGTGTCCATCCATTTTTATGCGCTGATTGTGATTTTTATCGTGAGTTTTATAGGGAGTGTCTTCAAACTCAGTTCTTTAAAGAAAGCTTGTGAAAACGCTTAAAAATCTCATCGCTTCCAAGCACCAGACTAAAGCGTCTCGCTTTTTAGGGTATCTTATGCCTTTTGATGATTTTGAAAAAACCTTTTTACAATTGAAAAAAGAGCATTTTAAAGCCGCGCATTTTGTAACAGCGTTTCGCTATTGTTTGGAGGGCAAAATCACAGAGGGTTTTAGCGATGATGGCGAGCCTAAAGGGAGTTCAGGGATGCCTATGCTTAGCATTTTGAGACGAGAGGATTTAATCAATACAGGATTAGTGAGCGTGCGTTATTTTGGAGGCACGCTTTTAGGGGTGGGGGGCTTGATGAAAGCTTATGCCACTAGCGCGTTACTGTGCGTAGAAAACGCTAAAAGAGAAAACGCTTTTAAGGATTTTGTAGAGTTGGAAACTTTAAGCGCTCATTATTCTTACAAAGAATTAGACGCTCTTCAGCGTGAAATTAAGAAATTTAGCTTACAATTAAGCAAAAAGAATTTTTCAAACCAAAGCGTGGAAGTGGAAATCAGCGGTGCGAGAGAAAATTTGCGAGCGTTTTTACAACAAAATAAGATAAATTAGGGAGAGAGTATGGAATTTTTGAGCGGGTATTTTTTATGGGTTAAGGCTTTCCATGTGATAGCGGTCATTTCGTGGATGGCGGCGTTATTTTATTTACCGCGCCTTTTTGTCTATCATGCAGAAAACGCGCATAAAAAGGAGTTTGTAGGAGTGGTTCAAATCCAAGAAAAAAAGCTTTATTCCTTTATCGCTTCACCGGCTATGGGTTTTACGCTTATTACAGGGATTTTAATGCTGTTGATAGAGCCTACGCTCTTTGAAAGTGGGGGCTGGTTGCATGCTAAATTGGCTTTAGTGGTTTTACTTTTAGCTTATCATTTTTATTGCAAAAAATGCATGCGCGAGCTGGAAAAAGACCCTACAAGAAGAAACGCAAGGTTTTATCGTGTGTTTAATGAGGCGCCAACGATCTTAATGATTCTCATTGTGATTTTAGTGGTTGTCAAGCCTTTTTAAAGACAAGCCATGAAGAAAGAAAAGCGTCTCGATCAAGAAAAAATCATCAACATGTTTGATGATATAGCCAGATCTTACGATCAAGCCAACCGCTTGATGAGTTTTGGTTTAGACGTTAAATGGCGAGAAAGGGCTTGCGAGCATGCGTTTTTGTTTTTGGAGAATAAGAAAGCGTTAAGGCTTGTGGATGTGGCATGCGGGACGGGGGATATGCTTGTTGCTTGGCAAAAAAGCGCTTTAAATTGCGCTATAGAGTTTAAGGAATGTTTGGGGATTGACCCCTCTAATAACATGCTTGAATTAGCCGTTAAAAAATTTGAGAAGCTTGAAAACAAAGTTTCTTTCATTCAGGCTCAAGCCAAAGATTTAAAAGGCGTTGGAGATAACAGCGTGGATATTCTCTCTATTGCGTATGGCTTGCGTAATATCGTGGAAAGACAAGAGGCCTTAAAAGAGTTTTTTAGGGTGTTAAAACCTAGGGGCGTTTTAGTGATTTTAGAATTTTTAAAAAAGGACAACCCCACATGGCTGGATAAAATCTCAGGGTTTTACACGAATAAGGTTCTGCCTTTAGTGGGAGGGGCTATCAGCAAGAATTATGGCGCTTATTCTTATTTACCGCAATCCATTGAGGGGTTTTTGAGTTTAGAGGGTTTGAAACATGAATTAGAAAACGCAGGGTTTGAGATCTTAAGAACTGAAGATTCTATCGCTCAAATTTCAACGACCATGCTTGTTAAAAAAAGCTAAAGGAATGCCATGCAAGATGAATTATTTGAAACCGAAAAAGCCCCCCAAAAAAACACTAAAAACACTAAAAACACTAAAAACACTAAAAACACTAAAAACGCCCCTAAAAAAAGCTTTGAAGAGCATATCCATTCCCTAGAGCAAGCCATAGATCGCTTGAATGATCCTAATTTGTCCTTAAAAGACGGGATGGATTTGTATAGAACGGCCATGCAAGAGTTGTTTTTGGCTCAAAAGCTTTTAGAAAACGCTTATTCAGAGTATGAAAAACTCCAAACGCCAGACAAAAAGGCTTAAAGGATGCGAGTGTTTGCTTTGCAATTGGAATCTTTTAAAGAAACTCTCATGCAATCTTTGTTCAACTCTATACCCGAGCGGAGCGTAATCGTGTTGCCTGAATACGTGATCAACCCCTTTTTCCACCATAACATGGGGTTGGATTTGAATGAAATCAGCACACAGTCTGTGCGAGCGATTGAGCTTTTGCTTCAAAAATGCGAAGAATCAGACTTGATCGTCTCAGCCCCGGTGCTTTTAGAAGAAAATTCTAAAATCTATAAAAAAATCGCCCTTATTTCTAAAGAAAGCGTGAAATATTACACGCAACAACGCTTAATCCCCTATCCTCACTGGGATGAAGAGAGCTTTTTTGATAATGAGAAAAGCGCTTTTAAAGAATTGCTTGTCTTTGAGAGAGACGGCTTAAGAATCGCCCCTTTGTTTGGCTTTGAAGCGCATTTTGATGAAATATGGGTTCAGGCTAAAAATCAGGGCGTGGATGTGGTGCTTTTAAGCAGTGTGGCTACATTTGAGTCCAATGAAAGGTGGCGGCTTTTGTGCCAGATGCGTGCTTTTTGCGCTTCTTGCGTGGTGGTTAGGGCTAATAGAATCGGAGCGTATCGCCAAATCATTGTAGAAGAAAATCAAAAAAACGAATTTTTATGGAAATTTTATGGGGATAGTTTTGTGGCTTTACCTAATGGCGCTATTGGAGATTCTTTAGAGGGTAAAATGGGGGCTTTGAGCGCTCAAATGGATAAAAACGATATAGATGAATGGGCTAAATTGTGGCATTTTAGAACGATTAAAGAGGGTTGAATGATTGATAAAAAACTTTTATTGCAAGATTTTGACAGGGTGGCTCTTTCCTTAAAAAAGCGTAACAATGCGATGGGTGATGGATTGGAGCGTTTGCGCGAAGTCATCACGCATTATAAAAAACAACTCATTGAATTAGAAGGCTTGCAAGCCTTTCAAAACAAGGTTTCTAAAGAATTTGGTATCAAAATGGCTCAAAAAGTGGATACAAGCGATCTCAAAAAAGAGCTAGAAAACAATAAAATCAAACTGAATGAGCTTTCCAAAAGCGTGAGCGAATTGGAGCAACAAATAGATTTAACGCTTTCAATAATCCCTAATTTAGTGGATGAAAAAACCCCTTTAGGCGCAAGCGAAGAAGACAATATGGAAATTAAAAAAATCTTAACCCCCAGAAATTTTACTTTCAAACCCAAAGAGCATTTTGAACTCGCTCAAAAAAATGGCTGGATTGATTTTGAAAGCGGCGTGAAGCTCGCCAAAAGCCGTTTTTCTGTCATCAGGGGTTTTGGGGCTAAAGTTTATCGCGCACTCATTCATTTAATGTTGGATTTTAATGAAAAAAATGGCTTTGAAATCATCTACACGCCGGCGTTAGTGAATGAAAAAATGCTTTTTGGGACCGGGCAATTGCCCAAATTCAAAGAAGATGTTTTCAAAATAGAAAATGAAAATTTGTATCTGATCCCCACCGCTGAAGTAACGCTCACCAATCTATACAACGACACGATTGTTAGCGTTGAAAATCTCCCCATTAAAATGACCGCACACACGCCTTGTTTCAGGAGCGAAGCAGGGAGTGCGGGCAAGGACACAAGGGGGATGATAAGACAGCACCAGTTTGATAAAGTAGAGCTAGTGGCTATCACGCACCCTAAAGAAAGCGATGCGATGCAAGAGCATATGTTAGAGAGCGCGAGCACGATTTTAAAGGCTTTGGAATTACCGCACCGGTTTGTGCAATTGTGCAGCGGGGATTTAGGCTTTAGTGCGAGCAACACGATAGATATTGAAGTGTGGCTGCCCGGGCAAAATTGCTACAGAGAAATCAGCTCGGTGTCTAACACGAGAGATTTTCAAGCCAGGCGCTCAAAAATCCGCTTCAAAGAAAATCAAAAAAACCAATTAGCGCACACCTTAAACGGCTCTTCTTTGGCGGTAGGCAGGACGATGGTCGCTTTAATGGAAAACCACCAGCAAGTGGATGGGAGCATCCACATTCCTAAGGCGTTAGAAAAATACCTTTAAGGCTAGCTTGTGCTGAATGAAGAGCAAAATTCTAAAGGATTAGAAGAAAAAGGGGGCGAAAACAGAAACGAAAAAGAAGCCCCTTTAAAGGGCATTCATTCTAAAATCCCCTCTTTTAAGCAGGCTTTAGAGCAGACACTCAATAAAATCAAAAGCTCTAAAGAGTTTTTTAAACAATTCTTACACGATAAAAAAAGGCTTTATATCGCGCTTGGGATATTCTTTTCACTCATTGCGCTCATTGTGGCTTTGAGTTTATTGCTAGGGCATAAAAAAGAAAGCCAACCCACTTCTTTGCAAACTAATAGCGCCACCACTAATAACGAAACGCCTAACGATACCAACAACGCTAACAACTCAGAAGCCGAGGGGCAAATAGAGAATTTAGACTTACCCGATTTAATCGGCAAAGACTCCCTCAAACGAAACGATGAGAATCAAGTGGATGCGATGATGAAAAAAGCGAGCCTTTTATACGAGCAAGGGCAAAAAGATGAAGCTTTGCATTTGTTTGATAAGGCCGCTTCTTTTTCGCAAGGGATTGCGAGCCATAATTTAGGGGTGATTAAGTTTAAAGAAAAGGACTTTAACGGGGCGTTGGATTTGTTTGATTCTAGCATCGCTTCTAAAGAAAATGCGAGCGTGAGCGCAATTGATGCGTTAGTGAGCGCTTATCATTTGCAAGATGCGGATTTGTATTATCATTATCTAAAAATCGCAAGAGACACTTTGTATAAAGATTATAAAAAGTCTTTTTATTCCTACGCTTACGCACTCAAATCCTATTACGCTGGAGAGTATTTTGAAGCCCTTTCCCCCTTAATGCACCCTAATTCCAACGCTTTTTTAAAACCTAACGCACGCCTAGCGTCTCAATTGTTTTTGATGTTTAAAGATGAAACGAACGCTTATAAACAATTACAAAAAAGCGCAAACGCCCAAGATGAGCTTGCTTTAGGGCTTTTGCAGGCGCGTTTGGGCCATTACAAACAGGCTTTGGAACATTTGCAGCATTATTTGCACAACTACCCTAAAGATTTAAACGCTTTAATGGCTTTGGAATTAGTGAGTTTGAAAAAAGGCGACACCCTTAAAGCGAGCGAAGCCTTAAAACTAGCCAGCCACACGAAAGAAGACACGCTATTAGCCAACTCTTTTTACCCCATCAAGCCCACTATAAACCCTGTTTTTTTAGACAAAGAAAGAGCCAAAGAGCGTTTTTGGAACACGCAATATTTTGAAGGCAAAAGGGATTTTATCTACCGCTTGCTCTTTTATTACGCCCCTTTTAAGGTTTTAGACTCTAAGGAAACCTTAGGCGTGATTGAAGAGGGGTTGTTTCTTTTAGACTCTGATGCCAAAAAGGATTTAGAGGGGGCAAGCCTTGCTTTTAAAAGGGGGCGTTTGATGGCGATAGCGGATAAAAACGCGCTCAAAGGGTTGAAAGCGTTAGAAAACAAGCGCTTAAAAAAAGCCCTTTCTTTTTTTGATTTGTCTTTAAAAAACAGCCCCAATAACGCGCTCCTCCATTATAATACGGGCTTGATTTATGCGCAATTAGAAAATTACCACAAAGCTTATTTCCATTTTTTAAGGGCTTTCCATTTGAATTCTGCGGATTATTTGAGCGCGATTTTTGCGGTTTTAGCCTCGCATTTCACCCACGAAGACACCACGGAGTTTTTAAGAGAAATCACAGAGAATTTTTACAGTCAGGATTTTTCTAGCCCCACGCAAAAAGCTTTACTATCTTCGCTCATCGCTTATTTGAATTACCGCACCAATTGGGATATGGACTGGCTTAAAAACGCCCCTAAAAAGCTCCCTTTTTATTACGCGCTAGAAGCGGTGTTTGCTAAAGAGAGCAAGGATAAAAAATTGATGGTGCAATCTTTTGGGAATTTGAAAAAAATGCTCCCTAAAGATCTCATCTCTAATATCTTTTATGAAATCGTTTCGTATTATGATGCGAGCATCCGCCACACTTTAAGCATTTACACCCTTTTAGATTCGCATAAAATCAGTTGGGATCAAACCATGCAAGGGCCTATTTTGGGGCGTCATTTCTACACTTACATGGGATTTATGGTCAATGATTTAGATCATCAAGAAAAATTATTAGAACACAAAATCGCCAGTTTAGAAGAGAGCGAAGCTCCTAACGATTGGTTAGAAAATTTAGCGCTAGTGAGTTTGTTTCAAGGGCAGTATGAAAAAGCGAGCGCGTTGTATCAAAACTTAATTAACGGGCTTAAGGACAATGAGGTGCGCTTAAAAATCCTAGCGGGTTTAACCTATATCGCGCAAAGCAATTACAATAACGCCGCTTTATGGCTAGAGCTTGGGAAACTAGACGATCCTAATAATGAAAATATCCGTTACGCTTTAGGGTTGTTGTATCAAAGAAAAGGGGATCTCAAATCAGCGCTAAACCATTTTTTAGCCATTAAAACCTCTGATTTTTCTTCGCCTTATTTTGATTTTGAAATTGACACCAACCTTTTAAAAGAGCGTTTGAACCAAGAAAAAAAGGGCGAGTTTTTAGAATAATGGATTTTGAAAAAAGCATTTTAGACCATTTAAATGAAGCGCAAAAAATCGCTGCAAGCCACATTCAAGGGCCTTTGCTGATTTTAGCGGGAGCTGGGAGCGGTAAGACTAAGACTTTAACGAGCCGTTTAGCGTATTTGATTGGCGCTTGTGGCGTGCCTAGCGAGAACACTTTAACGCTCACTTTCACCAATAAAGCGAGTAAAGAAATGCAAGAAAGGGCTTTGAAATTGTTGAAAAACCAAGCCCTTATCCCCCCCTTGCTTTGCACTTTCCATCGTTTTGGTTTGCTGTTTTTAAGGCAACACATGAGCCTTTTAAAAAGAGCGTGCGATTTTTCGGTGTTAGATAGCGATGAAGTCAAAACGCTGTGCAAACAGCTCAAAATTTCAAGCTTTAGAGCCAGTATTTCTCAAATCAAAAACGGCATGATTGATTTAAGCATGCAAGATAGCGAATGTTATAAAGCGTATGAACTTTATCAAAACGCGCTTAAAAAAGACAATTTAGTGGATTTTGACGATTTGCTTTTTTTAAGCCTTAAGATTTTACAAGATAATGAAACCATCGCCAAAGAGACTAGCGAGCGCTACCATTACATCATGGTAGATGAGTATCAAGACACGAACGCCCTGCAATTGGAGCTTTTAAAAAAATTGAGTTTCACGCACCATAATTTGTGCGTGGTGGGCGATGACGATCAGAGCATTTATGGTTTTAGGGGGGCTGATATTTCTAACATTTTAAATTTTCCCAAACATTTTAAAGGGGCTAAGGTGGTGAAATTGGAGACCAACTACCGCTCCAGCGCTGAAATTTTAGCGTGCGCTAACTCCCTTATTAGCCATAACCAACACCGCCATAAAAAAACGCTTCAAAGTTTTAAGGGACCGCATAAAAGCGTGGTTTGTAAAGAATATTTGACGCAAAAAGAAGAGAGCCTGGATGTGGCTTATCAAATCAAAGCCCTTTTAAAGAAGGGCGAAAATTTAGAAAATATCGCTATTTTGTATCGCTTAAACGGGATTAGCCGCAGCATTGAAGAGGGCTTGAACGCTTTGAATATCCCCTATAGGCTTATTGGGGCGGTGAGTTTCTATGAAAGAGCAGAGGTTAAAGACGCTTTGGCGTTCATGCATTTAGTGGCTAAAAAAGACGATCGCTTTTTTATCAGGCGCGTTTTAAACAAACCCCCAAGAGGCCTTGGCAAGATCACTCAAGAATGGATTTTTTCTCTTTTAGATGATGGGGATTTGAATTTAGAAGAAGCGCTAAAACTTGGGGCGTTTAAAGGCAAACTAAACCCTAAAAACGAATACGCTTTGAATCAATTTATCGCTATGATAGGGCGTTTGAGGGAGGCTTTTGAAATTTCAGTAGAGAAGTTTTGCGAGCGGTTTTTAGAAGAAACCAACCTTTTAAAAAGCTATGAAAAAGAAGACAATTACGAAGAAAGAGAGGGCTTTGTTAAAGAGCTTTTAACCTTAGTGAAAGAGCATTTTAAAACGAACCCCACGCATTCTTTATTGGATTTTTTGAATGAAAGCGTTTTAGATGCCCATAATACAGAAAATGCGCAAAAAGTGAGTTGCATGAGCGTGCATATGAGCAAGGGCTTGGAGTTTAAGCATGTGTTTGTGATCGGATTAGAAGAAGGGTTTTTCCCGCATAGGGGGTTCAATCAAGAAAGCGATTTAGAAGAAGAAAGGCGCTTGGCTTACGTAGCGATCACTAGGGCTAAAGAAGAATTGCAACTCTCTTATGTTCAAGAGCGTTTGTATTTTGGGAGGAAAATTTCTTGCTCGCCCTCTGTGTTTTTAGAAGAAGCCAAGTTGCTCAAACAAGACAAACCCCCTAAACAGGATTATAAAAAAGACGCGCCCATTAAAGTGGGGGACTTGATTAAGCATAAACTTTTTGGCACCGGTAGGGTTTTAGGCGTAGAAAAAGGCTTGAGCGGTTTGTGCTTGAAAATCAATTGCGGAGGGAATGTCTATGATAAAATCTCAGAAAAATTTGTAGAAAAAGTGGATAACGGGTTTTGAAAATTTTAATCCTTTTTTTTATCTGTTTAAACGCACTATTCGCCCTAGATTCAAACGCGCTTAAAACAGCGATTAAAGAAGCTTACCTTAAAGAATACAAAGACTTAAAATTAGAAATTGAAACCATTAACTTAGAAATCCCAGAGCGCTTTTCTAACGCTCCAATTTTAAGCTATGAATTAAACGCTTTTAATAAACTTAAAAAAGACGGGGTCGTGTTTTTAAGGTTAGAAAATGAGCCGAATTTACGCCTACCGGTGCGTTATAGCGTGACAGGCAGCATGCAGGCTTTTAAAAGCGTAGGAGCGATTAAAAAAGATGAAAACATCACCACTAACAACACTAAAAAAGAGCGCGTTTTGTTTGGTGCGCTTTCTAACCCCTTATTAGAGGGCGCGATCGATAAAGTGAGCGCGAAAAATTTTATCCCCCCTAACACGCTTTTAAGCACGGATAAAACCCAAGCCTTAATCATCGTGCGTAAAAACGACATTATCACCGGGGTGTATGAAGAAGGGCAAATCAGCATAGAAATAAGCCTAAAAGCCCTAGAAAATGGTGCACTCAATCAAATCATTCAAGCGAAAAATTTAGAAAGCAATAAAATACTGAAAGCAAAAGTGTTGAGCAGCTCTAAAGCGCAAATCTTATAAAGGACATTCATGAAATTAGTTTTAGGCATCAGTGGGGCGAGCGGGATACCCCTAGCCTTGCGGTTTTTAGAAAAATTACCCAAAGAAATTGAAGTTTTTGTCGTGGCGTCTAAAAACGCGCATGTCGTGGCGTTAGAAGAATCCAACATCAACCTTAAAAACGCCATGAAAGATTTACGGCCCAATGCTACTTTTTTTAACGAGCAAGACATTCATGCGAGCATTGCCTCAGGGAGTTATGGTATCCATAAAATGGCAATCATTCCAGCGAGCATGGACATGGTGGCTAAAATCGCGCATGGCTTTGGGGGGGATTTGATTTCTAGGAGCGCTTCTGTGATGCTTAAAGAAAAGCGCCCCTTACTCATTGCCCCTAGAGAAATGCCTTTAAGTGCTATCATGTTGGAAAATTTGCTCAAACTCGCCCACTCTAATGCAATCGTTGCGCCGCCGATGATGACTTATTACACCCAGAGCAAGACTTTAGAAGCGATGCAAGATTTTTTAGTGGGGAAGTGGTTTGACAGCTTAGGGATAGAAAATAACTTATACCCGCGATGGGGAATGAACTGATGCAAAGAATCGGCATTTACCCGGGCACTTTTGATCCGGTCACTAACGGGCATATAGACATCATCCACCGATCCAGCGAATTGTTTGAAAAGCTCATTGTCGCTGTGGCGCATTCAAGCGCTAAAAACCCCATGTTCAGTTTAAAAGAGCGCTTAAGCATGATACAACTGGCCACTAAAAGTTTTAAAAATGTAGAATGCATTGCGTTTGAAGGACTATTAGCCAATCTGGCTAAAGAATATCGTTGTAAGGTGCTCGTTAGGGGCTTAAGGGTGGTGAGCGATTTTGAATACGAATTGCAAATGGGCTATGCGAACAAATCCTTAAACCACGAATTAGAGACCTTGTATTTCATGCCCACTTTACAAAACGCTTTCATAAGCTCTTCTATCGTGCGATCCATTATCGCGCATAAGGGCGATGCGAGCCATTTAGTGCCTAAAGAAATCCACCCTTTTATTTCAAAGGTTTAAAATGTATGTGGTGTTAGAAGGCGTTGATGGCGCGGGCAAAAGCACTCAAGTAGGGTTATTAAAAGACAGGTTTAAAAACGCCCTTTTCACCAAAGAGCCGGGAGGGACGAGAATGGGAGAGAGTTTAAGGCGTATCGCTTTAAATGAGAACATCAGCGAATTGGCTAGAGCGTTTTTATTCTTAAGCGATAGGGCTGAGCATGTAGAAAGCGTGATAAAACCGGCATTGGAAGAAAAAAAGCTCATCATTAGCGACAGGAGTTTGGTTTCTGGCATGGCTTATAGCCCATTTTCAAGCTTAGCATTAAACCTGCTTGCCACTCAAAGCATCTTGCCTGAAAAAATCATTCTTTTAGTGATAGATAAAGAGAGCTTAAAGCAGCGCTTAAGCCTTAAAAGTTTAGACAAAATAGAAAACCAAGGCATAGAAAAATTACTCACAATCCAGCAAAAGCTCAAAACTCACGCTTATTTATTAAAAGAAAAATTCGGGTGCGAAGTTTTGGAATTAGACGCTCAAAAAAGCGCTCAAAACTTACACGAAAAAATCACCGCTTTTATTGAATGCGTTGTTTAACTTGTTTGAAGCTTTCTTTTAAGCCTCTTTGCCCAAATTGCTTGAACGATCTGCCCTTAAGCTTAAAAGTAAGGGTTTTAGAGGGCGTGAGCGTGTATAGTTTTTACGCTTATAGCGAAATAGAGGAACTCATTAAAAGCAAATACGCGCTGATTGGCTCTCGCATTTTGCCTTTGCTTTCTCAAAAAGCCGGGGCGGAATTTGTGAAAATCCTGCAAGAAAAAGGCTTGAATACCCCCCTTTATGGCATCGCAATTGATGATAAAGTCAAATCCTTTTATTCGCATTCAGCTGCGCTTTTAAAAGGCTTTTGTCAAGGCAATTTGAAAGCCACTTACGGGCGTTTAAGGGCTGCTAATGCTGTTTCGTATGCCGGAAAAAGCCTAGAATTTCGCGCCAATAACCCACGGGATTTCACCTTCAAGGGCGATAAAAATTTAGATTATTTTTTATTAGATGATATTATCACCACCGGCACCACCTTAAAAGAAGCCCTAAAATACCTTAAAACTCTAAACATCAAAGCGCATTTTACGATCGCGCTTTGCAGCGCGGATGAATGAGTTATCATTTTATTTTTAAAAAAGGAAAATCATGCAAGCTTTTCGGTTAGAAGAAGATGTTGATGACTATGTCAAAAAAGAATTGGCTCATTTAGGGCTTATCAAAAATAAGGATTTTAACGTTAAAAGCCAAATGAGTCCTAGCCTTAAAAACGCCCTTAAAAATGCGAGTAAAACTAAAGATAAAACTTCTTATGGCGAGCCGGATTTTAGCTTAGAAAAATACACGCACCCTGAAAATAAAGAGAGCGTTATCCCTATCATCATAGAAAACAAACTCTACGCTAAAAATTTAAAAAAGCTCAAAAATAGTGCGCTGCAAAACGATGATTATTCCATTTCAAAATACGCCGTGAATGGGGCTTTACACTACGCTCAAAATATCCTAAGAAACAAAGAAAAATACAAAGAATGTATCGCTATAGGCATAGCCGGCGATGATGAAGAAAACCTTTTGATAGAAGTGTATTATGTTTTTGCAAGTGGGATCAATGCGCACAAACTCACTAACGCTAAAAACCTGCATTTTTTAGAAAATCAAGAATCGTTTAACGCTTTTTATAAAGAATGCACGCTCACTGAAGAAGAAAAGCATTTTATCTTAATCAAAACCAAAGCCGATCTAAACGAAACCGCTAAAAAACTCAACCGCCTTATGCACAACCACAACATCACAGCGCCTCAGCGCGTGCTATATGTGAGCGGCATGCTTTTAGGAATGCAAGAAATTAAGGGCAAAAAAGGGGGCTTAAAACCAAGCGATTTAAAAGGCGAATTGACCGATACTGGCCGTGATGGCGTGTTAGTGTTTAATCAAATTAGCGAATTTTTGAAAACCAAAAACCTAAGCGAAGAAAAACGAGATCTAATGCTTGCCAGTTTTAAAGAAATCAGTAAAGACCCGCAGCGCGATAAAGAAACGAGCCTTGATAAAGCCATAAGCATGCTTTTAAAAAAAGATTCAAGTATCACTAAGCAAATTTTTACCTTTCTTTATGAATTTGTCCATAAGCCCATTAATGAAAGCGACAATACCGGTCATTTAGACATCATGGGCGAACTTTATAGCGAATTTTTAAAATACGCTTTAGGGGATGGTAAGGAATTAGGCATTGTTTTAACCCCGCCTTATGTAACTAAAATGATGAGCGAACTTTTAGGGGTTAATGCAAAGTCTTTTGTGATGGATTTAGCCACAGGGAGCGCAGGCTTTTTAATTTCTTCTATGGTGTTAATGATTGAAGACATTGAAAAAACCTATGGTAAAAACACCACTATTGCTAATAAAAAAATAAAAGACGCAAAAACCACGCAACTTTTAGGCGTGGAGCTTAACGCTGAAATGTTTTCGCTAGCCACCACTAACATGATTTTAAGAGGCGATGGTTCAAGCTTAATCATCAAAGGCAACACTTTTGAAACCAATAAAAAGATTTATGAAGATTTTAAACCCAATATCCTTTTATTAAACCCTCCTTTTAGCTACGAAGAAAACGGCATGCCTTTTATCAAGTTTGGATTAGAGCATATGCAAAAAGGCGCTTTAGGAGCGATCATTATCCAAGATAGCGCAGGGAGCGGGCAGGCTTTAAAATCCAATGTTGAAATTTTGAAAAAACATTCGCTTTTAGCGAGCGTTAAAATGCCCACCGATTTATTCATGCCTCAAGCTGGGGTGCAAACAAGCGTTTATATTTTTAAAGCTCATGAGCCACACGATTATGAAAAGCCCGTTAAATTCATAGACTTCAGAAACGATGGTTTCAAACGCACCAAAAGAGGCTTAAATGAAACCTCTAACCCCACCAAACGCTACGAAGAAATCATTAAAATTTACAAGGCCGGCTTAAACGCTCAAGTTTCTAAAGAGCTGTGGGGCGATTTAAAAACAATCTATATTGAAGATTTTATCGCTAAGCCGCATGAAAGTAAGCATGCTAAAGACTTTAATTTTGAAGCCCACCAAAAGAATGAGACCAAACCCGAATTGAAGGATTTTAAAAGAACGATAGCCGATTACCTTTCTTATGAAGTGGGCTTGATTTTAAAAAACCAAACGCTCCCAAAGTGATTGGCCCCCTTAGTAGCCAACTCAACGCTATTAAGTGGGGCGAGTTCAAATTAGGGGATTTGTTTGAAGCGAGTAACGGCGATTTTGACATTCAAAAACGCCACATCAACCATAAGGGCGAATTTGTCATCACCGCAGGGATTAGCAATAATGGGGTTTTAGGGCAAAGCGATATAAAAGCAAAAGTTTTTGAAAGCCATACCATTACTATTGACATGTTTGGTTGCGCGTTTTATCGCAGTTTTCCTTATAAAATGGTAACACATGCTAGGGTATTTTCTCTCAAACCTAAATTTGAAATCAACCATAAAATCGGCTTGTTTTTATCCACGCTATTTTTTGATTACCCTAAAAAATTCGGCTATGAAAACATGTGTTCATGGGCAAAAATTAAAAACGATAAAGTCATTCTACCCCTAAAACCCAACGCTAACACTCAAACCCTTAAGGATATTGATTTCAATTTCATGGAAAAATTCATAGCCGAACTTGAGCAGTGTCGGCTTGCCGAACTTGAGGCTTATTTAAAAGCTACAGGGCTATCAGAAACCACCCTTTCTAACGATGAAGAAAACGCCCTTAGCCTTTTCAATGGTAAAAATTCTGGGGGGGGGGGGGTAATACCCCATGCGGCTTAACATGGCAAAGCTTCAAATTAGGGGATTTGTTTGAAATTGAAAAAACCTTAAGCTTTAATAAAGACGCTTTAACGCAAGGACAAGATTACGATTATATTACAAGGACTTCGCAAAATCAAGGCGTTTTGCAAACTACAGGATTTGTCAATGCGGAAAATTTAAACCCACCATTTACTTGGAGTTTAGGGCTTTTGCAAATGGATTTTTTCTATCGTAAAAAGTCATGGTATGCGGGACAATTCATGCGAAAAATCACACCAAAAACTGAAATTAAAAATAAAATTAATTCACGCATAGCCCACTACTTCACAACGCTTTTAAACGCCTTAAAACGCCCTTTATTAAGCGTATTGGTTAGAGATATTGATAAAACTTTTAGGGAGCAAAAAATCCAACTACCCCTAAAATCCACCACTAGCGCTCAAACCCTTGATGGTATTGATTTTCATTTCATGCACACCCTTATAAACGCCCTAATGAAGCAAACCATTCAGGGCGTGGTTCAATACAGCAACGCTAAAATCCAGGCCACAAAAGAAGCCATCAGCCAAGAAACACCCACCCAAAAAGACTCGTTGTTTTGAAACAGATGAGGTCAAGCTTGTGTTACAATAAACTTAAAATTTGCTGGATTGAAGAGGGTTGATGCATGGAAGGACCAGTCATTAAAGAGGGGACTTTAGCGTTAATTGATACTTTTGCGTATTTGTTTAGAAGCTATTACATGAGCGCTAAAAATAAGCCTTTAACGAATGATAAAGGCTTTCCTACAGGGCTTTTAACGGGGCTTGTGGGCATGGTTAAAAAATTTTATAAAGATAAAAAAAACATGCCTTTTATCGTGTTCGCTTTAGAAAGCCAGACTAAAACTAAAAGGGCTGAAAAATTAGGCGAATACAAACAAAATCGTAAAGACGCCCCTAAAGAGATGCTTTTACAAATCCCTATCGCGTTAGAATGGTTGCAAAAAATGGGTTTTACTTGCGTGGAGGTGAGTGGGTTTGAAGCGGATGATGTTATCGCAAGCCTGGCCACGCTAAGCCCTTATAAAACCCGCATTTATTCTAAAGATAAGGATTTTAACCAGCTTTTGAGCGATAAAATCGCGCTTTTTGATGGCAAAACGGAGTTTTTGGCGAAAGATTGCGTAAAAAAATACGGGATTTTGCCGAGTCAATTCACCGATTATCAGGGCATTGTGGGGGATAGCAGCGATAATTACAAGGGGGTTAAAGGCATTGGGAGCAAGAACGCTAAGGAATTGTTACAGCGGTTAGGGAGTTTGGAAAAAATCTATGAAAATTTAGACTTGGCGAAAAATTTACTCAGCCCTAAAATGTATCAAGCCCTTATACAAGACAAAGAGAGCGCGTTTTTAAGCAAAGAATTAGCCACTTTAGAAAGAGGGTGTATTCAAGAATTTGATTTTTTAAGTTGCGCTTTTCCTAGCGAAAACCCTTTATTGAAAATTAAAGACGAATTGAAAGAATATGGTTTTATTTCTACTTTAAGGGATTTAGAAAATTCCCCTACGCCTTTAATTTTAGACAATGCGCCCCTATTAGAAAATACGCCCGCATTAGACAACGCCCCTAAAAAATCACGCTTGATCGTTTTAGAAAACACCGCATTTTTGAGCGCGTTTTTAGAAAGATTAAAAAATTCTGACGCAAGGATTTTTGTGCGTTTGGTGCTGGATAAAGAAAAAAAAGTTCTAGCCCTAGCGTTTTTATATGAAGATCAAGGCTATTTTTTACCTTTAGAAGAGGCGTTATTTTCGCCCTTTTCTTCAGAGTTTTTGCAAAACGCTTTTTCTCAAATACTACAGCATGCGCATATCATTGGGCATGATTTAAAACCCTTACTGAGCTTTTTAAAGGCCAAATACCAGGTGTCTTTAGAAAACATTCGCATCCAGGACACTCAAATTTTAGCGTTTTTAAAAAATCCGGAAAAAGTGGGGTTTGATGAAGTTTTAAAGGAATATTTAAAAGAGGAATTGATCCCGCATGAAAAAATCAAAGATTTTAAGACAAAAAGTAAGGCGGGAAAATCAGAGCAATTGGATAGGGAATTAAACGCTTTAAAGCGTTTGTACGAGTATTTTGAAAAAGGAGGGCTAGAAGAGGGCTTGCTTATTTTGGCTAGAGAAATTGAAACGCCGTTTGTGAAAGTTTTAATAGATATGGAATTTCAAGGCTTTAAAATTGATGCACCTTATTTCAAGCGCTTAGAGCAGGAGTTTAAAAATGAATTGCATGTTTTAGAGCGCCAAATTTTGGATTTGATCGGCGTGGATTTTAACCTCAACTCACCCAAACAGCTCAGCGAGATTTTGTATGAAAAATTAGAGCTTCCTAAAAATAAAAGCCGTTCTACTGATGAAAAAAGCTTGCTAAAAATCCTAGACAAGCACCCAAGCATCGCTTTGATTTTAGAATACAGAGAACTAAATAAGCTTTTTAACACTTACACCACCCCCTTATTGCGCCTAAAAGACAAAGACGATAAAATCCATACCACTTTCATCCAAACCGGCACAGCTACCGGGCGTTTAAGCTCGCATTCGCCTAATTTGCAAAATATCCCGGTGCGATCGCCTAAAGGCTTACTCATTCGTAAAGGCTTTATCGCTAGTTCTAAAGAATATTGTTTGCTAGGGGTGGATTATTCGCAGATTGAATTGCGCCTGTTAGCCCATTTTAGCCAGGATAGGGATTTAATGGATGCGTTTTTAAAGGGGCGAGACATCCATTTAGAAACTTCTAAGGCGTTGTTTGGAGAAGATTTGGCCAAAGAAAAACGATCCATCGCTAAAAGCATTAATTTTGGGCTGGTGTATGGCATGGGGAGTAAGAAATTGAGCGAAACTTTAAACATCCCTTTAAATGAGGCTAAAAGCTACATAGAAGCGTATTTCAAACGATTCCCTAGCATCAAAGATTATTTAAATAGCATGCGAGAAGAGATTTTAAAAACTTCTAAAGCCTTTACTTTGCTTGGGCGTTACCGGGTGTTTGATTTTACCGGCGTGAATGACTATGTCAAAGGCAATTATTTGCGAGAGGGCGTGAATGCGATTTTTCAAGGGAGCGCGAGCGATTTATTGAAATTAGGCATGCTCAAAGTGAGCGAGCGTTTCAAAAATAACCCTTCGGTGAGGCTGCTTTTGCAAGTGCATGACGAATTGATTTTTGAGATTGAAGAAAAAAACGCCCTAGAGTTGCAGCGAGAAATCCAACGCATTCTCAATGATGAAGTTTATCCTTTGAGGGTGCCGTTAGAAACGAGCGCGTTTGTGGCGAATCGTTGGAATGAACTAAAAGGTTAGTTTTTTAATTGAGTTTAAGAAAAAATATATTATTATTTCATTATAAGTAATAATTTAGTTTTGTTAGACTAATTATAGAAAAAATAAAGGGAAAAGACTGAATGTTGAAAAGAGTTATCTTATTAGGGGCTTTGGGTGTTGCGGCGAGCGCTGAAGAGAGTGCGGCTTTTGTGGGAGTCAATTACCAGGTGAGCATGATACAAAATCAGACTAAAATGGTGAATGACAACGGCTTGCAAAAGCCTTTGATAAAGTTCCCGCCTTATGCAGGAGCGGGTTTTGAAGCGGGCTATAAGCAATTTTTTGGTAAGAAAAAATGGTTTGGCATGCGTTATTATGGGTTTTTTGACTACGCGCACAACCGCTTTGGCGTGATGAAAAAGGGTATTCCGGTGGGCGAGAGCGGGTTTATTTACAATAGCTTTAGTTTTGGAGGGAATACTTTAACGGAGAGGGATTCTTATCAAGGGCAATACTATGTCAATCTATTCACTTATGGTGTAGGGCTGGATACGCTGTGGAATTTTGTGAATAAAGAAAACATGGTTTTTGGTTTTGTGGTGGGGATTCAATTGGCTGGGGATAGTTGGGCAACGAGCATCAGTAAAGAGATCGCTAATTATGCAAAACACCACAGCAATTCTAGTTATAGCCCGGCTAATTTCCAGTTTTTATGGAAGTTTGGGGTCCGCACCCATATCGCTAAACACAACAGCTTGGAACTAGGGATTAAAGTGCCTACGATCACGCACCGGCTTTTCTCCATTACCAACGAAAAGGGATACACCTTACAAGCTGATGTGCGTAGAGTCTATGCGTTTCAAATCAGTTACTTGAGGGATTTTTAACCCCTTTTTAGATACAATCACACCTAAAACTATCCATTGTAAAGGTGTGGAATGGCAAATTCAGGAAATTTAGATTGGAAGAATTTAGGCTTTAGCTACATTAAAACGGATTTCCGCTTCATTGCTGCTTATAAAAACGGCTCTTGGTCGCAAGGCGAATTGGTTAGCGAAAATGCGTTGCAGCTCAGCGAAGGCTCGCCTGTCTTGCACTACGGGCAGGCTTGTTTTGAAGGCTTGAAGGCTTACCGCTCTCAAAACGGGAAAGCTTTACTTTTTCGCCCTTTAGAAAACGCCAAACGCTTGCAAACTTCATGCGAAAGACTGCTCATGCCTAAAGTGAGCGAAGAGCTGTTCTTAAGGGCATGCGCTGAAGTAGTAAAAGCGAATCAAAAATGGCTCGCTCCTTATAAAAGCGGGGCGAGTTTGTATTTGCGCCCTTTTGTCATAGGCGTAGGGGATAATTTGGGGGTAAAGCCGGCCAGTGAATACCTTTTTATCGTGTTTTGCGCGCCTGTGGGGGCGTATTTTAAGGGGGGGATAGAAAAAGGGGGGGCTAGGTTTATCACTACGGCATTTGATAGGGCCGCGCCTAAAGGCACCGGTGGGGTGAAAGTGGGGGGGAATTATGCGGCAAGCCTATTAGCCCATAAAATGGCCACAGAGCAAGGCTATGATGATTGCATTTATTTAGACCCTGTTACGCACACTAAAATTGAAGAAGTGGGGGCGGCGAATTTTTTTGGCATAACGCATGATAATGCCTTTATCACCCCACATTCGCCAAGCATTCTGCCAAGCATTACTAAAAAAAGCTTAATGGTTTTGGCTAAAGAATATTTGAACCTCAAAGTAGAAGAGAGAGAAATTCTAATGGATGAGTTGCATGCGTTTAAAGAAGCTGGAGCGTGCGGGACAGCTGCGATCATCACGCCCATTAAAGAAATCGTGCATGATAACAAGTCTTATTTTTTTGAAACACCGGGCGATACCACTAAACAACTCTATGATTTGCTTTTATCCATCCAACAAGGCGAACAAGAAGCCCCCAAAGATTGGATTTTTGAAGTTTGCTAAAAGGTTAAAATTTATAGCTGTATGCCGCATAAAATAAGGGCGAAGTCTCAAAGCGTTTGGAGCTAGAAAGCAATCTGGCGGTGGGTAAGATTTTAAACCCTAATTCAATGCGGTGTCTTAAAAAAAGCGTGAGCATGACCCCCCCATTAATCGCTAATCCCCCTGAAACCACAGAATGTTTAAAAAACTTGAAATTTTGCTTGTCTGTATAAACGACTAAAGCCCCCCTAGCTCCCCCAAACGCCCCCAAATAATGTTTATAACTCCCTAACGGGAATTCCATAATAACATCCAAACCCACCGCAAGCATGGTAAAAAAAGAGTTTGTAGGATCTTTACGGCTTTGGTAATTCACTTTTCCTGACCCAAGATCCCATGCAAAAACCCCCCTAATCCCGATATATTTTTTAAAAAAACTTTGCACGCCGGTTTTTAAATTGAGCGTTGCAATCCAATCTTTCATTTCCTTGCCTTGGTAGTCTTTAGTGGCTTCTACAGCGCCAAACCCTCCTAAAAAATACCACCCGCTTTTTTTACGCGTGAGCTTTTGGCGGTTAATGATGCTTCTATAGAGTTTTTCATGGGCTTCTTGGTAATTTTTTTTAGGGGTTTTATCGTGCAAAATAGGCATTGAATTAAGGGGAGAGACAACAAAACCCCCCATTAAGAAAACACAAAAAAAAATGATTTTTTTAAACATTTTAAAAATAATTAATCCTTTATCAAATAGAATATCGTTTAACTTTTTGTTTTATCATTGTGTTAAAATGGTCGTTTTAACAAACAAAATTTTGTTAATAGATTTTACCTAATCTAAAGAGAGAATATATTTTAATGAAGACGGAGAAACAAAAATTTTTAGAAATGCGTAAAGATGGGGCGAACTCTGTGCTGATTTTAAGAGGGGATTGGGATTTTAAAACGAGCGTGTTTCGTTTAGATGAATTGAAAAAAAAAATATTAGATCATCAAGGGTCTTTAAAAGTGGATTTTTCAGGGTGCCAAAAAATAGATTTTGTTTTTGGCATGTTTTTATTTGATTTAGTTAAGGAGCGTTCTTTAAACATTGAATTGTGCAATGTGAGCGAGAATAACGCATGCGCTTTGAAAGTGGTTAAAGACTGGTTTGAAAAAGAAGAGGATTTAGAGTCTAAAAAAGCGGGCAAAAAATACGAACTCATGATCACTAAAATGGGTAAGAGTATCGTAGAGACTTACAACACCTTTTTAAACGCATTCAATTTTTGCGGCATGATTTTATTTTACTTCATTAAAAGCGTTTTCAACCCCAAACGCTTTTGTATCACTCCTTTGCTCTATCATATCAATGAATCCGGATTTAAGGTTTTGCCAGTGAGTATTTTAACGGTGTTTATCGTGGGGTTTGCCGTTGCTTTACAAGGGGCTTTACAATTGCAAGACATGGGCGCGCCTTTAATGTCGGTGGAAATGACGGCTAAACTCGCTTTAAGAGAGATCGGCCCTTTTATTTTAACTCTTGTGGTTGCCGGGAGAAGCGCGAGCAGTTTTACCGCACAAATCGGGGTGATGAAGATCACTGAGGAATTAGACGCGATGAAAACCATGGGCTTTAACCCTTTTGAATTTTTAGTATTGCCTAGGGTGTTAGCCTTAGTGATTGTTTTGCCTTTATTGGTGTTTATTGCCGATGCGTTCGCCATTTTTGGGGGCATGTTTGCGATTAAATACCAATTGGATTTAGGCTTTCCAAGTTATATAGACAGACTGCATGACACAGTGGGTTGGAATCATTTTTTGGTAGGGATTGTCAAAGCCCCTTTTTGGGGGTTTGCAATTGCGATGGTGGGGTGCATGCGCGGGTTTGAAGTCAAGGGGGACACTGAGAGCATTGGGCGCTTGACCACTATTAGTGTGGTGAATGCTCTGTTTTGGATCATTTTCTTGGACGCTATTTTTTCTATTATTTTTTCTAAGTTGAATATATGATGAGCGCTATGAACAATCAAGTCTTAATTGAAGTGAAGGATCTCCATAGTGCTTTTGGAAGCACCATTATTCATAGGGGCGTGAGTTTTAGCGTGCCTAAAGGCGAAGTGATGGCGATTTTAGGGGGTTCAGGGAGTGGTAAAAGCACGCTTTTAAGGTGCATGATCTTACTCAATCGCCCTACAAAGGGGGAAGTGTTGCTTTTTGGGGAAGATATATGGAAACTCAAAGAAGCAGAGCAGCAAAAGATTTTTAACCGCTGCGGCATTTGCTTCCAGTTTGGGGCGTTGTATAGCTCTTTAACGGTTTTAGAAAATGTGGGTGTCATGCTAGAGCAATACGGCGCTTATTCTAAAAAAATTGTTGAAGAAATTTCTAAAATGTGGATTGAAAAAGTGGGTTTGCCCCCTAGGGCTTATCACCTTTACCCCTATGAATTGAGCGGAGGGATGAAAAAGCGCGTGGGTATAGCTAGGGCTATGGCGACTAATCCGGAGATCTTATTTTTAGATGAGCCAACAAGCGGATTAGATCCTTATAGTGCGGGCAAGTTTGATGAACTCATCATGACGCTCAAAGAGAGCTTGCAGCTTACGGTGGTGATGATTACGCATGATTTAGACTCCGTGCATGATTGCGTGGATCGATTCATCATGCTCAAAGATGGGTTATTAGAGTTTAATGGGGATTTAAAAGATTTTATTAAAAAAGCTCAAACTCAAGGGCTAGATGAAGGCAATTTATTCAATTCAACGCGAGGAGAGAAATTTTGGAAAGGCATGTGAATTACACTTTAATCGGCGGGCTCTTCTTTTTATGCTTAGTGTGCATGGTAGGCTTTATTTTATGGCTAGGCCATTTGGGATTAGAAGACGGAAAATATTATGAATATGTGGTCTATACGGACAAAGACTTGGGAGGCATTGCGACCAACTCGCCTGTTAATTACAAAGGGATTCAAGTGGGTAATGTCATCAAAGTGGGTTTTGCAAAGGATAAAGTGGGGGTGGTCCGTTTGGATTTGATGATTAAATCCAGCGTTAAGATCCGTAAAGACTCCAAAGTGGCGGTTTCTTCTAGGGGGCTTATGGGGTTAAAATTTTTAGCCTTAGAGCAAAGCCACAATGAAGAATTTTATGGCAGTAGCGATAAAGGGGAGCGGATTTTGATCTTTAAAGAAGGGCTTATAGATCGCTTGAGCGTGGATGCTAATGAAGCGATGAAAGAAGTGATGAAAGCGATTAAAAATGTGAATAAGATTTTAGATGATGAAAATGTGGAAAAATTCAAGCACATTCTTGCTTCAGTAGATGATCTCATCGCTAACTTGGATTCAAGAAAGGCGCAATTTGATTCCTTGATTGGCAACGCTAACAATCTTGTTTCTAATGTCAATAATGTGGCCTTAAATGTGGATAAACGCATCAAGCAGGGGCAATACGACTTTAAAGCGATGTTCACTCCCTTAATCATGCAAGCACAGTTGAGCTTGAGAAACATTGATAATTTTGTGGAAAAAGGCTCTGCTTTGATAGATAAATTTGACGCTAACCCCTATAAAACGATTTTTGGAGAAAGGAAATAATCATGAGAGCTACGGCGATAAAAATCTTTTCACTCTCATCAGCATTAGCGTTGTTGCTTCAGGGTTGCTTGAGCATCAATTTAAAACAAATGCTACCAGAGATCAGAACTTATGATTTGAATGCGAGTTCTTTTGAAATAACGCAATGCCCTAAACCTTTGACGGAAGTGAGACTCATTAGTATTTTGAGCGCGGATTTATTCAACACTAAAGAGATCGTGTTTAAAGCCAAAGACGGGCAGATCACGCATGGGAAGCACCAAAAATGGATAGACTTGCCTCGCAACATGTTAAAAACCATGTTCATGCAAGAAGCGCAAAAAGCATGCTTAGGCGTGGCTTTGCCTCCTTATGGTGCGGGCGCGCCAACTTATGCGGTTCGTTTTACGATTTTATCGTTTTCTCTTTTAGAAAAAGAAAATTCTACCTATAGGGCGGAATTTGCGCTAGGCTATGATATTAGCGTGAAAGGCGATTCGCATTCTGGAGTGATCATTAAGCATGAAAATATTTCTAGCCTGGAGAATAAAACGACCAAAACGAGTAAAAATGGCAATCAAGATTTTCAAGAAAGCGCGATACAATCCCTCCAACATGTGAGCGTGCAAGCGATGCAAGAAGCGATTTCTTTGATTAAAAAAGCGGTTGAAGCGCAAAGCGTAAGCTCGTTAAAAAAATAAAACATAAGGAGGAATTATTTGAATTTACGATTGGCTGGAGCAAGCGTTTTAACGGCTTGTGTCTTTTCTGGGTGTTTTTTTTTAAAAATGTTTGATAAAAAACTTTCTAGCAATGATTGGCATATCCAAAAAGTAGAAATGAACCATCAAGTGTATGACATTGAAACCATGCTCGCTGATAGCGCTTTTAGAGAGCACGAAGAAGAGCAAGATTCCTCTCTCAATACCGCTTTACCTGAGGATAAAGCAGCGCTTGAAGCCAAAGAGCAGGAACGAAAAGAAAAAAGGAAACACTGGTATGAGCTTTTCAAAAAGAAGCCAAAGCCTAAAAGCTCTATGGGAGAGTTTGTGTTTGACCAAAAAGAAAATCGTATTTATGGGAAAGGCTATTGCAACCGGTATTTTGCCAGCTATGTATGGCAGGGCGATAGGCACATTGGAATTGAAGATAGCGGGATTTCAAGAAAAGTGTGTAAAGATGAGCATTTAATGGCGTTTGAATTGGAATTTATGGAGAATTTTAAGGGTAATTTTACGGTAACTAAGGGCAAAGATACGCTCATTTTAGATAACCAAAAAATGAAAATTTATTTAAAAACGCCTTGAATGGGTTTTTGATTTCAAAACAATCTAAAACCGCTAAATTAGGGATTAAAAAGAAATTTTTAAGCGCTTTTTAAGAGGTTGTCGCTTGCTTTTTGTTGGCTTTTTTATTATTGATCGCAAAAGATGCTTTGAGCATTTTTAGATTTAAGCGCCAAAAAGCCCCATAAAAGGACTTTTTAAAATCAAAAAGAGGGTTTTGGGGTTTTGTCTGTTATTACAGGGAGTTCTGGATAGAGTATTTTAGGTTTTTTACCCTTTAAAGCTTCAAAGAAGATTTCAATTTTTTTCGCTTCTTCATCGCTGATTTCAATGCCTAACTGGATAGAGCCCATTTCTTTAATCGCATCCTTGACATCCCAAAATTGCCCGTTATGGAAATAAGGCATCGTTTCGGTGATATTCCTTAAAGTAGGCACTTTCACAAGCCCGTTTTTATCGCCTTTGAAATCGCCCACATTAGCGAATTTATAAGGTTTGACCACCCCAAAAGGTTGCATCGTTCCCCCAAGATTAATGCCGTTATGGCAAGCCACACAGCCTTTAGAAATGAATAAATCCAGCCCTTCTTTTTCGGCTTTACTGAGCGCTTTAGGATTGCCTCTTAAAAAATCATCATAACGGCTTGGAGTGATAAGCGTGGCTTCAAACATAGCGATACTATCTGCGATCAATTTAAAATCAATTTTGACTTTAGAGCCATAAGCTTTTCTAAAGAGTTTGACATAGCCTGGCATGGAATTGATTTTTTCTACCACCACTTTAGGATCAGCCCCCATTTCAAAAGAAGACTGGATGGGTCCTTGCGCTTGTTCGTTTAAATGCGTAACCCTACCATCCCAAAACTGCACATCGTTAAACACAGAGTTATACACTGTTGGGGAGCTTAAAAGGTGGGGGTTTTTCTTCCATTGAGAACCTATAGCACTTGGGACTAAATCTACCCCGCCTAAGCCTAGATTATGGCATGTGTTACAAGACACGAGATAGGAAGTGGAAATCCTAGGGTCAAAATAGAGCATTTTACCCAATTCCACTTGAGCGGAGGTCATAATCTCGCTGTTTTTGGTGCCAATACCCACATCTCTGGTTTTTTTAATCTGGTATTCTTTGAGCGCTTTGCCCATAGGCATGGGTTCTAATTGGCTTTCCCTCGCTTTTTTGATCAAATCCATATCGCTTAAAGCATGAACGCAAGAAAAAGCCAAGCAAATGCTCAATAAAATGGATTTTTTCACGATGAACTCCTAAAATAGCATTAAAAATAATAAAAACTTTCTTATTATAACCACCATTTTAAAATAATTTAGCGCTAAGTGAACTGATAAAGAGTTTTTTAAAGAGCGGTAGGTATAATGGCATTAAATCCAAATAGGGGTTATACAATGAAAGAGAATAAAGCCTTCACGCATTTGCACTTGCACACGGAATATTCGCTTTTAGACGGGGCGAACAAGATTAAAATTCTAGCCAAACGCATTAAAGAATTGGGTATGAAAAGCGTGAGCGTAACCGATCATGGGAACATGTTTGGAGCGATTGATTTTTATACGAGCATGAAAAAAGAAGGCATTAAGCCTATCATCGGCATGGAAGCGTATATCCATAATGATGACAACCTTTCTAGCAAAGAAACCAAACAACGCTTCCATTTGTGCCTGTTCGCTAAAAACCAAGAGGGCTATGAAAATTTAATGTTCTTAAGCTCTATGGCGTATTTAGAAGGGTTTTATTATTTCCCGCGCATCAATAAAAAGCTTTTAAGAGAGCATTCTAAAGGCATTATCGCTTCTAGCGCGTGCTTGCAAGGGGAAGTCAATTACCATTTGAATACTAATAATGAGAGAAACCGCAAGTATGGGGCTAAAGGCTATGATGAAGCCAAAAAAATCGCTTGTGAATACCAAGAGATTTTTGAAGACGATTTTTATTTAGAGATCATGCGCCATGGCATTTTAGATCAGCGATTCATTGATGAGCAAGTCATTAAAATGTCTTTAGAGACAGGGTTAAAAATCATTGCCACAAACGACACCCACTACACCATGCCTAATGACGCTAAAGCTCAAGAAGTAGCGATGTGCGTAGCGATGGGTAAAACCCTAAACGATAAAGCACGCCTAAAACACTCCGTGCATGAGTTTTACATTAAATCCCCTGAAGAAATGGCGAAGCTGTTTGCAGATATTCCAGAAGCTTTAGAAAACACCCAAGAAATCGCTGATAAATGCGTTTTAGAGATTGATTTAAAAGACGATAAAAAGAACCCTCCAACCCCTCCAAGCTTCAAATTCACTAAAGCTTACGCTCAAGAAGAGGGGCTGAATTTTGAAGATGACGCTTCTTATTTCGCCTATAAGGCTAGAGAGGGCTTGAAAGAGCGCTTAGTTTTAGTGCCAAAAGAAAAGCATGATCAATACAAAGAACGCTTGGAAAAAGAAATTGAAGTCATTACGAACATGAAATTCCCAGGGTATATGCTGATTGTGTGGGATTTTATCCGTTACGCTAAAGAAATGGGCATTCCTGTAGGGCCTGGTAGGGGGAGTGCGGCCGGGAGTTTGGTGGCTTTTGCCTTAAAAATCACGGATATTGACCCTTTGAAATACGATTTGCTCTTTGAAAGGTTTTTAAACCCTGAAAGAGTCAGCATGCCTGATATTGATACGGATTTTTGCCAGCGCCGGCGTAAGGAAATCATAGAATACATGATTGAAAAATACGGCAAATACAATGTGGCTCAAGTCATCACCTTTAATAAGATGTTGGCTAAAGGCGTGATCAGAGATGTTGCAAGGGTTTTGGACATGCCTTATAAAGAAGCGGATGATTTCGCCAAACTCATACCCAACCGCTTAGGCATCACGCTTAAGGGCTATGAAAAAAATGGCGAGTTTATAGAGGGGGCGTGGGAATTAGAGCCTAAGATCAAGGAATTAGTAGAAAGCAATGAAACGGCCAGACAAGTGTGGGAGTATTCGCTCAATTTAGAGAATTTGAATCGTAACGCGGGCGTGCATGCCGCAGCCTTAGTGGTGGATAGCCAAAAAGAGTTGTGGCATAAAACCCCTTTGTTTGCCTCTGAAAAAACCGGCGGTATCGTTACGCAATATTCCATGAAGTATTTAGAGCCGGTGGATTTGATTAAGTTTGACTTTTTGGGGCTTAAAACCTTGACCGTGATTGATGATGCGCTTAAAATCATTAAAACGCAACACAAAATTAGCGTGGATTTTTTATCGTTGGATATGGACGATCCGAAAGTGTATAAAACGATCCAAAGCGGGGATACGGTGGGGATATTCCAGATTGAATCCGGGATGTTTCAAGGGCTTAACAAACGCTTAAGGCCTTCAAGCTTTGAAGACATTATCGCCATTATCGCGCTAGGCAGACCAGGGCCTATGGAATCAGGCATGGTAGATGATTTTGTGAATAGAAAGCATGGAATTGAGCCTATCGCTTATGCGTTTAAAGAATTAGAGTCGATTTTAAAGCCCACTTACGGCACGATCGTCTATCAAGAGCAAGTGATGCAAATCGTGCAAACTATCGGCGGTTTTAGTTTGGGTGAAGCGGATTTGATCCGCCGCGCTATGGGGAAAAAAGACGCTCAAATCATGGCGGACAATAAGGATAAGTTTGTAGAAGGCGCTAAGAATTTAGGGCATGATGACCAAAAAGCGGCTAATTTGTGGGATTTGATCGTTAAATTTGCCGGCTATGGTTTCAACAAATCGCATTCAGCCGCCTATGCGATGATCACTTTCCAAACGGCGTATTTAAAGACTTATTACAAGCATGAGTTCATGGCAGCGATGCTCACTAGTGAATCCAATAAGATTGAATCCGTGGCGCGCTATATTGATGAGGTCAGGGCTTTAGAAATTGAAGTGATGCCCCCACACATCAATTCTTCTATGCAAGATTTCAGCGTGGCGGAGTTTAAAAATCAAAAGGGCGAGCTAGAAAAGAAAATCGTGTTTGGTTTAGGAGCGATTAAAGGGGTTGGGGGTGAGCCGATTAAAAACATCATTGAAGAAAGGACTAAAGGGGATTATAAGAGTTTGGAAGATTTTATTTCACGGGTGGATTTTTCTAAACTCACTAAAAAATCTTTAGAGCCATTAGTGAAATCAGGGAGCTTGGATAACTTAGGCTACACCCGAAAAACCATGCTCGCTAACTTGGATTTGATCTGTGATGCTGGGCGCGCTAAAGACAAGGCTAATGAAATGATGCAAGGGGGTAACTCCCTTTTTGGGGCAATGGATGGCGGGACAAAAGAGCAGGTTATTTTAGACATGATTGATTTGGGCGAACATGACGCTAAAACGCTTTTAGAATGCGAATACGAGACTTTAGGCATCCATGTTTCAGGCAATCCCTTAGACGAATTTAAAGAAGAAATTAAGGGCTTTAAAAATTTAGTCAAAAGCATTGATATTGAAGAGTTAGAAATCGGCTCGCAAGCTTATTTGCTGGGTAAAATCATGGAAGTTAAAAAGAAAATTGGCAAACGAAGCGGTAAGCCTTATGGCACAGCGGACATTTTGGATGGATACGGCAAGTTTGAGCTCATGCTGTTTGAAAAGCAATTGAATGCTTTAGAAGAGTTGGATATTAATAAGCCTCTAGTGTTTAAATGCAAGATTGAAGAGCAAGAAGAAGTGGCGCGATTAAGGCTTTTTGAAATCTTGGATTTAGAGAGCGCTAGAGAGGTTAAAATCCCTAAAGCCCGTTATAAAGACCCTGAAAAGCAAAAAGAAGAGGTGCGCGAAATCCCCCCCATTGAAATACTCGCTTCCAGCTCTTGCTCTTTAGCGATCGTGTTAGAAAACGATGTGAAAAAAGAGTTTTTAAGACAAATCAAAGAGAGCGCTTTAAAACACCAGGGCAAACGCCCCTTGTATTTGATCATCAAAGATAAGGGCAAGCAATTCAAAATCCAAAGCGATTTAATGGTCAATGAAAAGATTAAGGACGATTTTAAAGGGTTAAAGTGGAGGGACTTAGCTTGAGGATCAACCAATTTTTAGCCCATTATACTAAGCACTCAAGAAGAGAAGCTGAAAAATTGGTTTTAGAAGGGCGGATTAAAATCAATCATGAGCATGCCAAACTCGCTAGCGTGGTTAAAGAAAACGACAAGGTGTTTTTAGACAAACGACTCATCAAGCCCTTAAAAAACAAAAGATTCAGCGTGCTGGTTTATCACAAGCCAAAGGGCGAATTAGTGAGTAAAAACGATCCCTTAAAACGGCGCGTGATTTATGAAAGCTTGGAGAAAAAATACGCCCATTTTGCACCTGTGGGGCGTTTGGATTTTGCGAGTGAAGGGGTGCTATTATTGAGCGATAGTAAGGCGGTGGTGAGCGCTTTAATGCATGCGAATTTAGAAAAAGAGTATCTTGTTAAAATTCAAGGCTTTGTTACAAGAGAGATGGAAAATGCGATGCAAGAGGGCTTGAAATTAGAAAACGCTACTAAGGGAGCGCACCAAAAAACTCCCATTAAAAGCATGGAATTTGCCCCCTTTATTGGTTATGAAATCATCAAAAACCATGCCAAATATTCTAAACTTAGAGTCGTTATCAATGAGGGGAAAAACAGAGAATTGAGGCGCTTTTTTGCGTTTTTTAACGCTGGAGTGTTGGATTTGAGGCGCGTTCGTTATGGTTTTGTGAATTTGAATGCCTTGCCGGTAGGGAAAATGCGTTTTCTAAACCGCCAAGAATATAGCGAATTGCATGCGTTTATGGCTAATGCGGCTAAGGTTAAAGGGGATTAGCTTACGAGTTATGCTATACTTTGGAGTTGGGGGAAATAAAAAATAAGGATTATCATGTCAGAAATTATTAACGGGAAGAATTACGCAGAGAAAATCGCTCATCAAGCGGTAGTGGTTAATGTTGGGGCGAATTGGTGTCCGGATTGCAGAAAGATTGAGCCGATTATGGAAAATTTAGCCAAAACTTACAAAGGCAAGGTGGAATTTTTTAAGGTTTCTTTTGATGAGAGCCAGGATTTAAAAGAGAGCTTAGGCATCCGCAAAATCCCTACTTTGATTTTTTACAAAAACGGGAGAGAAGTGGGTGAAAGGCTTGTAGAGCCCGGATCTTCAAAGCCGATTGAAGACGCTCTAAAAGCGTTACTATAAAGGGCGTTGAAGAGTCTTGTTATTAAAATAAGAACCCATAGAAATCTTTTTAGCCCCCTTTTTTATAAAGGGGCTAGCTTCAAATAGCTTTTATATTGTTTCTTTATCCTAAAAAATCATTTTTATCGTTTTTAAATAAGCATGAAATAAGCATGTTTGTTAAAAAAGTTTCTTCAATTAAGCTAAAAATGAGCGAATTTGTGGTATTAATGCTTGCAGTGTGAAATTTGTAGGGCTAGAACTTGTAAAATGTGAAAAAAAAGACACATAAAATGCTAAAATCTGCAAAAATACTGATAATGTGTTTATATTAGAAGTTTAAAATTAGGAACGGAAGTATCTGTTTTAAATTTTGAATAGGGAGTTTCTATCACTATGGTATTGAAAATAAAATTAAAAATTATAAGCTCGGTGATTTTGAGTGCTTTATTGTGGGTGGGTTGTTCAAGCGAAATGGCAACTTATCAAAATGTGAATGATGCCACTAAAAATACGACTGCAAGCATTAATAGCACGGATTTATTGCTAACCGCTAACGCAATGTTAGATTCCATGTTTAGCGACCCTAATTTTGAGCAACTCAAGGGCAAGCATTTGATTGAAGTATCAGATGTGATTAACGACACCACGCAACCCAATTTGGATATGAATCTTCTCACGACTGAAATCGCGAGGCAGTTGCGGTTGCGATCTAATGGGAGGTTTAATATCACAAGGGCGAGTGGAGGGAGTGGCATTGCAGCCGATAGCAGAATGGTGAAACAGCGCGAAAAAGAACGAGAGAGCGAAGAGTATAATCAAGACACCACTGTAGAAAAAGGCACTTTAAAAGCCGCTGATTTATCTTTAAGTGGTAAAGTATCTAGTATCGCAGCCTCTATTAGTAGTTCTAGGCAACGCTTGGACTATGACTTCACCCTAAGCCTTACTAATAGGAAAACGGGTGAAGAGGTATGGAGCGATGTTAAGCCTATTGTGAAAAATGCTAGCAATAAGCGTATGTTTTAAATTTATATTTGAAAGGATGAGCGATGAAAAATCAAGTTAAAAAGATTTTAGGGATGAGTGTGGTAGCAGCGATGGTGATCGTAGGTTGTAGCCATGCCCCAAAATCAGGTATCAGTAAAAGCAATAAGGCATACAAAGAAGCGACTAAAGGTGCTCCTGATTGGGTTGTAGGGGATTTAGAAAAAGTGGCGAAGTATGAAAAATATTCAGGAGTCTTTTTAGGAAGGGCTGAAGATTTGATCACTAATAATGATGTGGATTATTCTACTAACCAGGCTACAGCGAAAGCTAGGGCTAATTTAGCGGCGAATTTAAAATCCACTTTACAAAAAGATTTGGAAAATGAAAAAACTAGAACTGTGGATGCTTCTGGTAAAAGATCAATAAGCGGCACTGATACTGAAAAAATTTCTCAATTAGTGGATAAGGAATTGATCGCTTCTAAAATGCTTGCCCGCTATGTCGGTAAAGATAGGGTTTTTGTTTTAGTTGGCTTGGATAAGCAAATTGTGGATAAAGTGCGCGAAGAGTTAGGCATGGTTAAAAAGTAGGATTTTAATGAAACGCCTTACTATTGCGCTTGCTTTGGTATTGGGAGTTGCGTGGGGGAAATCCTTGCCTAAGTGGGCGAGAGATTGCTCAAAAGAAGTGCAGATTGAAAAGACCCGAACCAAAGATGAAAAAATTTTAGTGTGTGGGATGAGCGATATATCGCTTTCAGATATGGATTATAGCTTGTCCTCAGCCAAACGAAACGCCTTAGAGAAAGTGATGGAAGCTTTCAGGGGGGATAAAATAGAGATTAAGGCTAGTGAGCTAAAGGCCACTTTTATTGATACGGATAAAGTTTATGTGCTTCTAAAGATCACTAAGGAACACATCGCTTTAATGAATGAGTAAGGATTAATAATGAAAAAGATTATTCTTGCATGCCTTATGGCTTTTGTAGGTGTCCATTTAAGTGCAGAGCCTAAGTGGTATAGCAAGGCCTATAACAAAACAAACACCCAAAAAGGCTATCTTTATGGGAGTGGTTCAGCCACTTCTAAAGAAGCTTCTAAACAAAAAGCGTTAGCGGATTTAGTGGCGTCTATTAGCGTGGTGGTTAATTCACAAATCCATATTCAAAAAAGTCGTGTGGATAATAAGTTAAAATCTAGTGATTCACAAACGATTAACTTAAAAACCGATGACTTGGAATTGGATAATGTAGAAATTGTCAATCAAGAAGCGCAAAAAGGGATCTACTACACCAGAGTAAGGATTAATCAAAACTTGTTCTTGCAGGGTTTAAGGGATAAGTATAACGCTCTTTATGGGCAGTTTTCCACCTTAATGCCTAAGGTTTGCAAAGGGGTTTTTTTACAGCAATCTAAGAGCATGGGGGATTTATTGGCTAAAGCGATGCCTATAGAAAGGATTTTAAAAGCGTATTCTGTCCCGGTGAGTTCGTTAGAAAATTATGAAAAAATCTATTACCAAAACGCTTTCAAACCTAAAGTGCAAATCACTTTTGATAACAACAGCGATACAGAGATTAAAACTGCTCTCATAAGTGCTTATGCCAGAGTGCTAACCCCTAGCGATGAAGAAAAACTCTATCAAATCAAAAATGAAGTTTTCACAGACAGTGCTAATGGTATCACGCGCATTAGAGTGATTATTAGTGCGAGCGATTGCCAAGGCACGCCTGTATTGAATAGAAGCCTTGAAGTGGATGAAAAGAATAAGAATTTTGCTATCACGCGCTTACAATCTTTGCTTTATAAAGAGCTGAAAGATTATGCCAATAAAGAAGGGCAAGGCAATACGGGGTTATAATGCCAATCCCCCCTTGCACTTGCTTCTTAATTTGCTTAAAGCCGTAAAAATAAGTTTTACCATAAGTCTGAAGTAATCTAACAAAAACCCCGTTTTTAAAGATTAAAGAAATTAAAACCTAAAGATAAGGCTTATTGATGCTCTATTAAAGCAGAGTCTTTTACTTCATTTAAAAAGGGTTAAAAGTGGGTTAAACCCCTAAAACACCCACCCATAATTAAAAAACACCTTAAAATGGCTGCCCCCTTCATTGAGGGTGATAGAATTGGTGGTTGTGCCATCGCTAGAAACGACCCTAGATTTCAACTGGACTAAAGGAACGCTAATGCCTACAGAATATTTAGAATGCTTGTAGCGGTAATTCAACCCACCGGTTACATTTAAATTACCGCTCTCTTTGTATTGGTTCAACAAATAATAGCTGTTGTATAAGCCTCTTAACCCCCCAAACACCCCAAGAGATGAAGTGAAAACTTTCTTGGTTAGATTGTTTTTAGGGTTTTTTTCGTTAGTGTAATTGGTGATAAAATCAAATAACACATCCATTCCCACACCATAGCTTAATTGTTGGATTTTTTCGTTATTGGCTTGAGCGTAGTTGTATTTGATAATGCCATAAGAAGATAACCCTAGGTAATCATTAAAATATTTTTGATAGCCCATTTTAAGATTAACGCCTAACAGGGGGGCTCCAAATGGCCGTGAGGTTTTTGAAGCGTGATAGGTAGTGGCGCTAGATCTAGTAGATGAAAGGCTTTGACTGATCGCATTAAGCATAGTGGTCGCAAAATCTTGCGTGTTCAAACTAGCGTTTAAATAGTTGGTTTGGCTGCTCAAATTAGTAAAATCCACCGGTAGGGCGTTTTGATCAATGAGTTGCTGCCAAACAGCGCTTGTAACGCCTATAAGCCCAGCGGGGACTTGAGAGCAATCAGTATAGATGGAGTTAGGATAGCTGCCCGCTGTATAGGGCTTATCTTTAAAACGAGAACACACATCATAGGTAGAGCCATCGGTGTCTCGCACTTCGTGCCCGTTGTCAAACACTTGCACCTCTTTCCCATCCACCTGCTCTATCCTCCCGCCCTTACAGCGCTCTTCTGGTCCATTGCCTTCTTCACACATGCGCACTCTCTGATAAGTCATGTTTCCGTTATGCGTATAGCCTAAAGTGTGCCCATATTCATGGATAATGTCTCTTAATTGCATGATGGCGACCTTATTCAAATCTTTGCCAAACAGTATTTCAGGATCTAAGAAAGGAGACAATATCCCTAAAGCGCCATAATTGGTGCCGTCATCGCCTGGGCCATTCGGACCGCCATATTGAGACCCTAACCCTAAATCCCCTCCTCTTGTGGGCAAGAGATTCACATAAATATTATTAGCGACTCTATAGCTATAGATAACATCTTGCGGCGTTAATACCACTGAGCCTGTTTGTCCGTTTTCTATATTGTATTCATCTCCAGCATTTTTAGCGATCAATTTAGGATCAACAAGCCCATCGTTGTAAGGATTCACGCATGTAAGGTAATCAGAATAACATGGCGCTGATAGGTTGTTGTCGCTAAACTGAAAGGGGGCGTTTTTAACGGCATCTTCCCAAGATTTAGAATCAAACACCGCCATCATATTCAGCATTAAATTGGTCAAATTTTTAGCGTCTTGAGAGGTGAAAGGCGGCACTTTAGCCACACAATTTTCTTGATTTTCGTATGGAGGGCATGGGGGTTTAGAACCACTGCCGTTACCGCTAGAAAATTGGTTGTAATTGATATAAGTCATTTGAAGATTGGTCGTAACCTTACTGAGCTTGTCAAACAGATTCTGCGTGCTGGCATCAGAAAATCGTGTGGTGGTGGTTTGGAGTTGTTGGAAGCCATCAGCGTTAAGTTGCGGATCGTTAAACAAGCTTGCGGGCAGAATGATTTGAGATTGTTTAGGGATAGTCTCTATCACGCCCAAACTGACTACATTGCCTTGATTGTCTGTATAACTAAGCTCAACATTGTTTAAATTATAAGGCAGGAAGTTTTGTATCATAATCAAGCTGTTATTACCATAGCCTGCTTCCTCAGCGCTTTCTTGGTTATAAGCGGTTACATATACAGGGGTTGAAGAATAAAAGGTTAAGTTGGTGATATTGTCCTCTGCAAACAACTCAGTCGCATTCTTTAAAATGGTGCTTTGGGATATGTAGTATTTCCCATAAGTGCTTTGAGGGGTAACGGGTTTGGGTTTTGGTTTTGGTTTGGGTTTTTCTTGAGTTGTGGCGATTGTTTGTTCTTGAGTTTGTGTGCCTTGCAACAGCCCGGTTTCAAACCCGGCTTCTATAAAAAAGCCGTCTTTTTGGTGTTTTTGGTAGGCTTCTAAAGCGGTGAATGAGCCGATTAGGGACAAACAAATCGTTTTGCTAGCGAGTTTTAACATGGAATCTCCTTAATTGTCTTTTTTAACATTTTTACTCAAAAATAGCTTATAGTATGTATATATTTTAAATTAGCTTATTTTACTCCTTTTTGAAAAATAGCAGTATTGTTTTTCATAAATATAGATATTAAACGGCACCAATGGGTAAAAAGTCTTAAAAAGTAGCGCTAAAAAAGGGTTTTAATCCATTCTTTAAGCGTTCTCATTTACCTAAGCAAAACTCACTGAACATGCTGTCTAGCATTTGGCTGGTTTCATAAGGGCGGGTGAGCAAGTTCAAGTTTTCTATCGCGCTTAAAAGATGATAAGAAAAAAGCTCTAAAGTTTCTAAATGGCTTTTAGCGTTTTGCAATTCAAAAATGGCGTTTTCTAGGGCGGTTTTTTGGGCTAGGGAAGTGAGTAAGAGCTTGTTTTGAGTGTCTAGCTTGGGGAAAAAGGCACTGATTTTTTGGCTCAAATCTTTCAAACAAGCCTTGGAATTTAGGGTGTTGGTCTCTAGTAAAGAATAAGGGATTTTAAGATGGGATTTTAAGATTTCAAGCTCCAGTTTGGGCGCTAAATCGTTTTTATTCAAAACAACAATGCAAGGCTTTTTAGCGCGATTAAGGGTATTAATAAGGTTAAAATCTTCTTTTTCTAGGGGTTTAGAAAGATCAAACACGCCTAAAATGATGTCGCAATTTTCTAAACTTTTAAGGCTTTTTTCGATCCCTAAACGCTCTATTGTATCCGCGCTCTCTCTAATGCCAGCCGTATCAATGAGACGCACTTTATGCCCTTGCAATTCAATGACTTCTTCTATAGTGTCTCTTGTTGTGCCTTTAATATCGCTCACTAAAGCCCTTTCTTCTAAAAGCATGGCGTTTAACAGGGAGCTTTTGCCAGCATTGGGTTTGCCAACAATACTTAAGGCATGCCCTTTGTTCCTTTGTTTTTGCGTGTTAGAAAAATCCAGTAAGTCTTTAAAAGAGGCGATTTGTTTTTCTAAATTAAGAGACACTTCATTTAAAAAATCGCTAGGGATGTCTTCTTCGCTATAATCAATCAAAACTTCTGAGCTGGCCAAAAGCTTTAAAAGATTACCTCTAGCTTCTTCAATAAAAATTTTTAACTCGCCCTTAAGCTGCCTAGCCAAAGCGTTTAAAACGCTTTCATCTTCACAAAGGATAATTTGAACGCTCGCTTCAATCTCGCTCAAATCCATTTTATGGTTTAAAAAGGCTTTTTTGCTAAATTCCCCCGCTTTAGCAAGCTTAGCCCCTAGATTCAAACAAGCTTGTAAGATATTTTGCGCTAAAAGGGGGCTTCCATGGCATTGGATTTCGCACACATCTTCACCAGTGAAACTATAAGGGGCTTTGAAATAAATCGCTAACGCTTTGTCTAATAAAACACCATTAGAAAAAATATCGCACACATAAGCGTATCTGGGGGTGAAGTCTTGTTTTTGGGTGAGTTGCTTAAGGATATTCAGAGCGTTATTGCCGCTGATTTTAATAATGCTAATCGCTCCCTTGCCTAAAGGGGTAGCGATAGCGGCGATGGTGTCATTCATTGTGGTGGAAGTCGTTGATGATGATGCATTTTTCATCGTTTAAATTGGTTTTGATGGAAACATATTTATTAGGGAACGCTTTTCGTAACTTCTTTAAAGCGATATAGGTTAAAACGCCATCAGGGGCTTTCATCTGCCCCTTGCCCACTTCATGCACGGTCATGATCGTGCTTTGGAGTTGGGCGTCCATAACTTTTTCTTGGTTTTGTAAAAAGGTGGAGATTTCTAAGCGGATATTATAGCCATAAGCAGGGTGGATCCAATTAAAGAGCAAGTAAGAAAGGGCTTTGTAACGATAGCCTTTCTCGCCAATCAAAAGAGCGGAATCTTCGCCATCAATATCAATCAGTAAAACCCCCGGTTCATAAAGACTGACTTCCACTTTGTTGATTTTATAGGGCAAGTGGGAGAATAAGTCTTTCAATTCTTGTTCAATCTCATGGAGTTTGTCTCCATTATGAGATTCTTCTTTAAGGTTTTTTTTAGAGGGTTTAGGGGTAATTATTTCTTCTTGCGGTGTTTTTATTTCTAAGTTTTGTTTTGTTTCTTCCGCACTTTGATGGATTTCTTTCGTGTTGGTTTCTTTAATACTCTCTTCTTTAACCTCTTTAACGCCCGCTAAAATAATGGCTTCTTTTTTACCAATGCTTAAAAACCCTTTAGAGGGCGTTTGAATGACTTCGTATTGCAAATTAATAATGGGGCAATTCAAGGCGATAGAAGCTTGAATGAGGGCTTCTTCTAAGGTTTTGGCTTTGATTTCAATAAAATTTTGCATCAACTTTCCTTTTTGTTTTGTGCGTGCACACGTTTTCTATTCTCTAAGACTTTATTGATAATGAGCTGTTGCAACACCGAAAGGATGTTGTTCGTGGTCCAATACAAGACTAACCCTGCAGGGAAAGTGATTAAAAAGATTGTGAATAATAGGGGTAAGAGTTTAAAAATCTTCGCTTGCATGGGATCGGTCATGGTGTTTGGCGTAACGCTTTGGTGCCAATACATAGACGCTCCCATAAGAAGCGGCAAAATAAAATACGGATCCATGATAGATAAATCATGAATCCATAAGATCCACTCTGAGCTTTTCAATTCCACAGCGTTATAGAGCACTCTATAAATCGCAAAAAATACCGGGATTTGTAAGATTAAGGGCAGACAACCCCCTAGCGGGTTAGCCCCATGTTTTTTGTAAAGCTGCATCATGTGGGCTTGCAACTTTTGGGGTTCGCCCTTGTATTTTTCTTGGAGTTCTTTCATTTTAGGGGCTAATTCCTTGAGCTTTTGCATGCTCACCATGCCTTTATAGCTTAAGGGGTAGAGGATAATGCGCACGATAATCGTTAAAAAAATGATAGCCCAACCCCAATTACCCACAAATTGATATAGATAATCCAGTAAAACAAACACGCCTTTAGCAAAGAAAGTGATTAAGCCATACTCTATCACATCAGTGAGCATGGGTGAGATCGCTTTCAAAGAGCGGTAATCTTTAGGGCCAATATAGCCATGCAAATTCGCTTCATTTTTAAGGGAAATGAACCCTAAGGGGTTTTTAGTCCCTATTTCTGAATCAATTAAGGCTTCAAAACCTTGAGGATCTTTAGTGAAAAGCAAGGTGGTGAAATACCTATCCACGCTAGATAAAAAGAGGGTGTTAGAAAAGCGTTTGATTTCTTTAGCGTCTTTATCTTCAATCTTTTCAATTTTTTTGTCGTTATTTTCTAAAAGTACGCCTGAAAAGGTGTAGCTGTCCAAATCAGCCACCGGCCTGTAACCATTGGTGATCACATAGCTAGGGATAATATTGTTGGGCGATTTGAATGCGATGTGCAAATCATAATGCAAATCATCATAAAAAGTCAGGGTTTTAATGATGGTAAGAGTGCCTAAATCTTGGGTTAAAACAAGCTGTTCATTAGGCCCAAGAGTGGTTTTTGAAGCGCTATAAGGGGTGTTGAACGCTTTGTTATTGAGCGTGGGGTCTAAAAAACGCACTTCTAAAGGCTTGAGTTTATCAGTCGCTAAAAGGGGGAGCTCTTTTAGGGGGGTTTGCGGGTTAGCTTTGGAGCTAAAAAGATGGCTCACATGCTCTAAAAAGCCCTTTTGTTTGGGGGTTAAGTATTTTTTATCCTTGAGATAAACCTGTTTGATACGCCCTAAAGAATCAATTTCAATTCTGGCATGCTCAAAAGAAATCGCGCTTAGCAAATTCTCTTGGGGGATTGTTTGAGTAACGCTAAAATTTTGGGCGTTGGGCGCGTTAGGACTTGTTGCTGTGTGGTTGTTGGTTGTTTCTTGCTTTGTGGTTTCGGTTGTTGTTTTGTTTGGTTTTTGGAAAAAATAGCTATAAAGAGCGATAAACAAGAAAGACAGAGCGATCGCTAAAATAAGATTCGTGTTGTTGTTTTTATTCATTGTGATTAAACCTTAATGATGTAATAAGTTGCGCGGCTTTTTGTGGGAACGAGCCAAAAAGTAATGGTTTTAAAATTGCGATTAAAATCTTTACGAGATTGGAGCAAACTAGGGCGTTTCAAGCGAGTAGTAGGGTAAGCAATGCCTCCAGAGCAAAAAGGGTTGCACGAGAGTATCCTTATAGCGGTTTTACCCATAGCGCTCAAAGGGTTTTCAAAATAAAGCAACCACAGAGCATAGTTAGAGCAAGTGGGGTAAAACCGACAGCTTGAAAAGGTGAAAGCCGAAAAAAAGCGTTGGTAACCCCTAATCAATGCCGTAAAAATCGCGCTCAAAAAAGGCGTTTTATTGTTTCGCATAGGTGTGAGTTATTCCTTTTTTCAAGTCTTTTAAGGCTTTGTTCATATAGTTTTTAATGGAAGTTAGCATTTCTAAAAAATGTTTTTCTAAAGCCCAAAAATCTAAATGGTAACAATCGCTTCTAGGCACAAACACCAAAGCAAGCCCTTGACAAAGTGTAGCATGCTTTAATGTAAGCGAACGCAAGCGGCGTTTGATGAGGTTTCGTTTCACGGCGTTGCCGACTTTTTTGGACACGCTCAAACCTAATAAATAAAGCACTTTTTTGTCTTTAAGCCTACAAGAGAGCGGATCTTTAAAGCCCTCTTTTTCTTTTGGTGGCTCTTTTGATAAATCCAAAACAAAGAGCGAAAAAAAAGGGTTGTGCTTTTTGAAACCCTTTTGATAAACCCTATCAAACTCACTCTTGTTTTTTAAAGAGTCATGGGGTTTAGACGGAAAGCTTTTTTCTGCCTTTAGCTCGTCTGGCATTAATCACCTTGCGCCCGTTTTTGGTTTTCATTCTCACAAGAAAGCCATGGGTTCGCTTTCTTGGTGTGTTGTGTGGTTGGTAAGTGCGTTTCATTTAAAACTCCCTTGATAAAAATTAAACATAAGCACAGATTTTAGCTAAAGAATGCTAAAAATTGACTAAAACTAATTTTTTTGATTCTTTTTGTCTTCAACAAGAATGTAAAGTTGCTTCAGATCATTCGTTTGCAATAAATCCACTACTTTGATAAAGTTATCCAAATTGCTTTTCTTATCGCCTTGCAAGACAATAGGGGTGTCTTTAGCCAAAGTGGAAACCTTGTGTTTTAAATTTTCAAAGCTGATTTCTTTATCGTCTAAATAAAATGTGCCTTTATTGGAAATGGAGATGATAACTTGTTTTTTGTCCAACACATCTTTAGAATCAGTGCTGTCTTTATCCACTTGGGGAATGCTAATAGGGAGCTTTGAAGTTTGCACAAAAGACGCAGTTGTCAGCACGATCACCAATAACACAAGCATGATGTCAATGAAAGGCACCACATTCATGGATTCTACTTTTTTCACCGCTTAATCCTTAGGCTTTGTTATAAATCTCGTGGGATTGCGTGTCAACCGGGTGGTGGAAAATATCCCATTTAGTGACTAAAATCTCGCTTTTTCTCACGAGCAAGTTATAAATTACAATCGCAGGGATCGCTACTAATAATCCCATGCCAGTCGCTTTTAAAGCAAGGGCTAAATTAGTCATGATCATTTTAGTGTCAATGCCAGAAGCGGAGCCTAAATCCATAAAAGTGAGCATGATCCCCATAACCGTTCCTAAAAGACCGATATAAGGGGCGTTAGAGCCAATCGTGGCCACTAAAGTCAGTCGTTTGTGTAGGGCTAATTCCAATTTACGCCTGTCTGTGTAGTCATCTACACGAAGAGTGGCAAAAAACCACAACCTTTCTATTGCGATCGCTATAACGACAACAGAGAGGAAGATCAAAAACCCTATAATCCCATAATCTACCATTTCTTTCATTATTATCCTTTAAAGTGGTGTTTTAAATCAGCAAGAATTTCTTTATTGAGTGCTTTTTCTTTAAGACTTTGTCTTTTGTCGTGCAATCTTTTTCCTTTCACTAAAGCAATTTGGATTTTAGCTCTATTTTTTTGGTTAAAATACAATTTCAATCCTACGATACTCAAGCGTTCTTTAGACGCTTCAATCTGCCATTTCAGTAATTGCTTTTTGTGTAAAAGCAACTTACGCTCTCGCCTTTCATCATTGGGCTTGTAATACGCATGGATTGTATCTAAATATGATATATGAACACCAAATAAAAAAGCTTCTCCTTTGATTATTTTAACAAAATTATCTTTTAAATTCACCCTAGTTTGCCTCAAAGCCTTCACTTCAGAGCCTAAAAGCGCTAATCCCGCTTCTAAAGTTTCCAAAATTTCATAATCAAAATAGGCTTTTTTATTGCTGGCAATGAGTTTCATTCGCTCCCCTTTTGAGCAGGCTTTAGCCTAAAAAACGCACTCCCGCTCCCGCTAAAAAACCACTCCTTGCCCAATTCGCTCTCTATCTCTTTTAAGGCTTGGTTAGTGAGTAAGGCTGGTTTTAAAAGATCGTTTAATTCATTTCTATTGCAAGTCTTTAGGCATTCTAAACTCGGCTTTTTAAGCCACTCTTTAGCTTGAGAAAAACAAGTTTCAGGTTTATAAGCTTGATAAACGGCTTTAGTGCTGCAAAAAACATGATTTGGTGCATAAATTTCTAGGCGATTTTCTAAAGGCTCTTCTTCAAAATTTTCAATGACTTCGCCATAAGAAGTAGCGTTAGCACTTTTGTATTGCGAGATGAAAAAATTGGTGTCTGCACCCACTAAAGATCCCATAGTATAAAGCTCTTCTAAACTCAAACGCCAGTCAAAAATCTGATTCAAATGATACAATAGCCCCCCAGCATCAGCGCTCCCACCGCCTAATCCGGCTTGAGTGGGGATGTTCTTTTCCACTTCAACCGCTAGGGTGTCTAGGGATTTGATGGCAGAATCAGAGAAATTTTTTGATTTTAAAAAATTTTTTAAAATTTGGAGGGCTTTAAAGAGCGAATTTTTTTCTAAAGGGCAGTCAAAATCCCCTTTTAGTGAAAAGGAAAGCGTGCTTTTGACGCTGATAATATCCTTTAGCTTATCTTTGACTAAACACATGCGAGAAATGAGCTTATGATAGGCCCCTTCTTTGTGAAGGATCTTTAAAAAAATATTGACCTTAGGATAAACTTCAAAAGCATGCATCAAGGCTTAATGACCTTTTTGATGTTTTCTAACAAGCTTTCATTTACGGACGCAGAAGCTTTTTGGTTTTCGCTCACAATGGCCTCTTTGAGTTCAGCGCGCAAAATAAGGGTGCTTGCAGGTGCTTCAAACCCTAAACGCACACTCCCTCTATCTATGGAAATGACTTTAATGTGGATGTTATCATCAATAACAATCCCTTCATTAACTTTGCGGCTGAGGATGAGCATGTCTAATCTCTTGTTCCTTATAGAGAATAGCTAAACGCAACGCTCTCTATAATATCGCCTTGTTTGATTTTATCTAAGACATTAAGGCCTTCTGCGTTTCTGATTTTGCCAAATACGGTGTGCTCGCCATCTAGATGGGGCAAATCCACAAAACACAAGAAAAATTGACTCCCTCCTGTGTCTCTTCCGGCATGTGCCATAGAGATAGAGCCTCTTTTGTGCTTGTTGGGGTTATGGGCCACTTCGCATTTAATGCGGTGTCCTGGTCCACCTGTTCCTGTGCCATAAGGGCAACCTCCTTGAGCCACAAAGCCTGCGATCACACGATGGAAGCTAAGCCCATCATAAAAACCCTCTTTAGCTAGAGCTACAAAGTTACTCACCGCTTGGGGTGCGTCTTTATAAAAAAGCTCTAGAGCGATATTGCCTTTATTGGTTTTGATTGTGGCGTAAGCGGTTTTTGCAAGCTCTTCTTCTTTAATTTCATAAGTTTTAATTGGATCCATCATAAACCTTTGCGATAAGCTTTTGTCATTCAAATGACCTATTATAGCAACAAATTAAAACAAATAGTATTTTAGCCGATAGTGTCGTAGGATACTTTTGAAATTTAAGCGGTAGGTTTGATAATGGCGTTTTGGCGTAAAAGATTAGCGGTTGGTTGTTGTATCGTTTTATTTTCATGCATGATGAACGCTAATAACATTCAAATTGTCAGAGACGATCCGCCCCTTGATCCAACGCTCCCTGCATGGGTTTATTCTGTTGCGTTATTGAAAGTGTATTTTAGCGATGGGACTTATAAAGAAGGCTATGCGACTTTGCTCAAAAATGGGCGTTATATCGCTTCTTCTGAAACGCTTTATTCTAATGGCTTATACCCTAAAACGATTTTAGCCAAAATGCAAGACAGTAGTGCTAAAGAGCTGATTTGTATAGCCAGCTTGCACCTTGAAGCGATGGATAGGAATCAAGGGCTTTCGCTTTTAAAAACCGCCGATTTTAGAGACGATTATTGCCATAAAAGAGAAGAGAGCTATTACCATGCAAGGATTTATACAAAATACGCTCAAACTTTCCATTCAAATCCTTACACAAATCAAAAAACACCCGATTCTGATCTCTACTACCCAGCATTGAATGAGGGGAATTCTTTTTCTATACAGACAACGGGTATTTCTGTGGCTGAACTTTTAAAATCTAAAAAGTTTCTTCCGCTTGATACTTCTTTTAAAAAGGGGAGCGTGTTGTGGGGAGGGAGGCCTTATTTTAGCGAAGTAGGGGAGTTTATGGGAATGGCTAGCAGCGCTTCAGAAAACCAAGAAAGTTTAGTGATTATCCCTAAAGAAAAGATCGTGCAATTTTTAAGTGCTCTAAAAAATCAAAATATTTTTCAAAATATTCCCTAGGAATCATTAAAATCCTTCATAAAATCCCTAAATCCCTTGAATTCAATGTTGAGTTTAGATACAACAACTGTCCTTGGTATTGAGAGAATTGGTTTTCGTTTTGCAATCCGTTTCTCGTTTTCCAAGGCACTAAAAGCGAAATTTAACTCTAAAGGAGTTTTATCAAATGATAGAAATTACATTTAGCGGCATTAACGATTCAAACGAATTTGTTTCACATGGTAGATTTGTTCAATTTACCGATAAGCAAGGTTTGGGTTGTCCGCTCCATAAACTTACAAAAAAAGGAAATTAAATGAAAAAAGACAAAAGTAATATTGGTTATATATAGAAATGCAAATGATAATTATCAAGGGCTACATGGAACTGCAGCTCTTTTAAAAGAAATGTCAGATTTGGGTGGACCGAACAAATTTATAGCTAAATATGGTCCACGCATTAATGGAATAGTAGAAGAACTGCTTGAACTAGACAAACTCTATAAAAAGGTTTCTGGAGATGTCAATGAGTTTTTGCTTGACTTGGTTGATGATCATACGCCAGATAAAAAGAAGTAGCTAAATCCTAGGTCAAGGTAACTTAAGCTCTCATCAAGGAACTTTAAGTTACTAGGCATGCATGTTAATTTATTTTTATAGTTTTAAGTTTTATTTTATAGTGAAACTCATAAGGAAATAGGGGTTATTTTGCGATATTCTAAATCTTAAAACGCTTGAGAAGTTGTCGTTTGAAGTCAAGCTCTTTTATGGCCAACACTTCATTGAAACAGAATTAAAAACTAAACTATAGACCACCAAGCAAAGACCTAACGCCCAATAGGGGAAGAGGCTAAACGAAAACATGACGCACAAGTGTAGCGCGCACCGGCAAGTTTGATGAATGGGAAAGACTTCAAACAGCCTCTCATTGGTTTTAAGTCTGTTTTCTATCAGCCATTGGTATTGCTCTCTAAACAACCTTTCTTGCGTGAGATAATACGCATCCAAAAGCCAAAAACATACCAACAACACCCCTAAAACGCATAACCCATAAAGACTAGAAATCGCTTCCATTTTAAGGGATAAAACCCCCACAACAAGAGCGAGTGTCCATTTTTTGCACTCTAAAGAATTTTGCGCCATTCTGTTGATAACGCCTTGCAAGATTTCAAGCTCTTCTATAAGGATTTTTTCTCTGTCTGTTGGGGTGGTTTCCATTTATCTTCATTATTTATTTGTTAAAACTGAAAGTCCAAGCGCCTTTGTTGGTTTGTATTTCTGCTTCTATAATATTGCACCCTTTAGAAAAGCCTTTTATTTTTTCTCCGAATTTAAGGGTTTTTGGCTCCATCATCACACCCTTTTGCTTTAATTGAGAAATTTTATTTTTCATGTTTGCCAACTTTTTCTTTTCGTTAAGTAATTTATAAACGCTTGCCATATCTTTAAAATCTTACATAGAAATTGGAGCAATTTGACTTAAAATAACCCTTTGAAGTGCCTCTTCTACTGGAACAAAATTAACAATGCAGTTCCCACGATTAAGCTTTACGCCTTGAATAGTAACGCTATCTACTTTAGAGATGATTTGAAAGTCGGCATCGACGACAAATCTTCCCATCTCAATCGGTGATTCACCGCCCCCACAGCCTACTAAATACAGCACCAAACAGCTCGTACCCAGTAATTTTTGATAAGTTTTAAAAAGCATGCTTGCTCCTATGGATTAATTTGTTGTGATAGTTCTCTAAGAGTTATAGTCTCTAGGTATCCTAAAAATGGCGATATATCATGAACGACTTGCATGCTTTCCATCATTGGAATTGGACGACTCTCGCTAATAGAATGAATAGAATGAGCGATTCTTAATTCTTCGCAAATCCATGCTGAATAAGTGATGTACAATAGAACTTGATTGCGCGATAGCCATTGATTAAGAGAAACGCTGTTTTTACTTTCTAGGAACACGAAATAAGGGCATTTTCTGATCATGTCTTCTAGAGATTCTCTGAGAATGAGCGTGAAAGCGTCTTCAATCCCCCTTATATCATTGTATTGTGCCAATTTATCTAAGACTTCGTCTTTATAATCCCAAAAAAGCGAATCTACAAGCACTCTGTGATTTTTTCCGTTCTCCAGATAGTTTTTAACCTCTAAAGCCTCATTTTTATCCGCATGCAAATGCGATAGAAACACTCAAGCGTTCTTTAATTGTGGTTTGAACGGGTTAAAAAAGGCTTTTTTAATCTCACTATGGTTTAAAATGATATTGCCGTTAGAATATTGGGCGTATTCAATGAGTTTGTCAATCTTTTCAGCCACTTCATTAACTTGATGGGCTTGGTTGTTAGAAAGGTGCACGCTGGATTTTAAAATACTTAAAATACTTTGATTTTTACTACTCTTTAAATCAACCTTAAAAGCTTTCATGGTTTTTTCTATGTTTTTAGTCATTCCAAACCTTTATCAATACGATTTAAGTTTCCTTTAAAATCTTTTGATTATAGTAGACTTAGCTTAAGAGTGCTTGAATTTTGGGGGTTTTAAGGGTGCTTTTGGCGCTAAAAACCACCGCCGAAAAAAGCTTTTTTACAAACAAAAAGGGCGTATAAAATTGACCCTAAAATCGCAAAAACAACAAAGACAATCTAAAAAACCTCTTCGCATGCCTTTTTGTCTTTATTGAGTAAGCATGCTTTTTGCAATTTTATGAAGCGCTTTTTCCTTTCTTCTTCAGTCATATTGTTAGGCTTTTCAATAGGGCGTGGAAGAGGGTGTGAAGGCTTTGAAGTGGGGGTATTGAATTCGGGCACATACCCTAGTTTATTGACTGAATAAAAGCCTAAAGCGGCGATTAAAATAAAAATCCAATCTGTTTTTCTGATCTTAGGGCAAAATTTACACGCCATGATTTAATCCTTAAAACATTTGAAGTATAATACACTCTTATAGTCAAATTTTTAAGTCTAGGAAAACCGCATGTGGAGTTTCATTCAAAAAATCTTTAAGGTTTTAATCATTATGCCTTTAGATTTTATTACGAAGTATTTCAAGTCGTTTGTGCTGTTATTGGTTGTATTAGTCTTTTTTAGCGCTACAGAAAGCGCGCCAAGCACACCGCCCAATCTCGCTAAACTCTATTTAAACGGGGCGATTTTTAGCACAGAGGATTTTGACAAAGAAGTGGATAAAATCTTAAAAACCCCTAGCATTAAGGGCGTTTTACTTTTGATTGACTCTCCTGGTGGGGCCGTGTCAGCGAGCGTGGAATTGAGCGAAAAAATCGCTGATTTGAAGCAAAAAATGCCCGTTTTAGCGTATGCTAGGGGGGTTATGGCGAGCGGGAGTTATTATGCGGGCATGCAAGCGAGCGAAGTTTATGCCTCTAAAGCGAGCTTGATCGGATCGATTGGGGTGATTTTTTCGGGCGCGAATGTGGAAAATTTGCTCAATAAAGTCGGCGTAGCCACTCAAGGCGTGCATGCGGGCGAATATAAAGAAATAGGCACTTTCACCAGAGCATGGAAAGCTAATGAAAAAGAATTTTTGCAAAATTTAGTCAATGAGCAATACCAAATGTTTGTGGATGATGTCGCAAAAGCCAGGAAATTAGACGCTAAGGATTATAAGGATTTTGCTGAAGGGAAGGTTTTTAGCGCTCAAAAGGCTCTAAAATTAAAACTCATTGATAAAATCAGCACGATCAAGCAAGCCCAAAATCGCTTAATGGAATTGAGTAAGGTTAAAAAAGCTTATTGGTTGGAAAAAAGCCCTATGGAGCGCTTCATTGAAAAAGCCACGCAATCAGCGGCAAATATCATCACGCAAGCGTTTGGCTATCAACTATCAATGAGATAAAGATGTTAGAATTTATTTTAAAAATTCAAGCTAGAGACTCTAAAGGCTTGGTGAGTGCGATTAGCACCACTATCGCTAACAAGGGCTATAACATCGTCAAAAACGATGAATTTGTCGATCCCTTAAAACAGCGCTTTTTCATGCGGCTAAAAATCCAAAAAGAAATTAAGCCCTTGAATGTTGGAATGAAAGAGCAAGAAGAGCGATCCTTAAAAACCGCTCTTTTTAAAGCCTTAGAAAACTTTAACGAACTATTGATTGAAGTCATTTTAACGCATAAAAAAAACATCATTCTGCTCGCTACTAAAGAGAGCCATTGCTTGGGGGATTTGCTTTTAAGGGTGTATGGAGGGGAATTAAACGCTCAAATTTTAGGCGTTATTTCCAACCACGAGATTTTACGCCCTTTAGTGGAAAAATTTAACATCCCTTATTTTTATGTGCCTTGCGTTGATCAAATCTCGCATGAAAAAGAAGTTTTAGCCATCATTAAAAACCTAGAATTAAAACACAAAGCAAGCGCAGACTTGCTTGTTTTAGCCAAATACATGCGCATTTTAAGCCATGATTTTACGAAGCGCTATGAAAATCAGATCCTCAATATCCATCATAGTTTCTTGCCCGCATTCATTGGGGCTAACCCTTACCAGCAAGCGTTTGAAAGGGGCGTGAAAGTCATCGGGGCCACGGCGCATTTTGTGAATGAAAGCCTTGATGCCGGCCCGATTATCATACAAGACACTCTCCCCATTAACCACAATTACAGCGTGGAAAAAATGCGCCTAGCGGGTAAGGATATAGAAAAACTGGTTTTGGCTAGGGCTTTAAAACTGGTTTTAGAAGATAGGGTGTTTGTGCATGAAAACAAAACGGTGGTGTTTTGAATGCTTTTAGATTTGAGCAACCTCAATGAAGAATCCTTAAAAATCCGAATCAGAGACAAGTTCTTTAAGGATAAAAAATTCTCTTATATCGGGGATAAGATAGATTTCATACTAAGTTATAAGCACTCTAACGCCACCTTACCCATTTTATGGGGCGAAGCCAAAAGGGGAGATTTTGACGACTTGGATAAAGCTTTCACGCAACTTCTTTTAACCATAGGCAAGCACAGGCTTTATACCCACCACACGCCACCTTATTTGTGCACTTTTAACGCTTTTAGAATGGAATTTATCGCCTTTAATGACACGATCACAAGCTTTTTCTATAAAAGCGATATAGATTTTTCTATCACCCCAAGCAACCACAACACAGCGGGTTTTAAACACGCTTTAGAGGCGTTTAAAGCCATGTGCAAATCCCATAAATTGGTTTTTGACTTTAAAACCCAAAGCCAAGAATACAAAGAATTTATTGAAAATAATTTAAACTCTAGCCATTTAACCAACAAAATCAAAATTGATAAAAATAATTTCTTTACGATCTATCAAAAGTGGTTCGAAGCTGTCAAACCCACCATTGACATAGATTGGGAGGTGGCTAAAACTAAAGGCATTTTAGACGCAGACTATTATTTAGCGGATTTGCTTAGCGATGGCGTTAAAACCATTATTGAGAAATTGCAAACGATTTTAAGCTCCAATTATTATAAATTAAAAAGGGGTGTGAATGAGTTAGGTAAAATAGATTTTATGGAAATTGGTTTCACAGACGGCCAACAAGCCCACAAAGAATTTTGGAATATTTATGAAAGGCCTCCTAAATTAGGGTTTCAAGCTTTTATTTTAGAGCGGCGTGATTTGTTGGTGCCAAGCGATGTGAGAGAAAGGAAAGGGGCGTTTTTCACCCCTAAAATCTGGGTGGAAAAAAGCCAAGAAGTTTTAGCTAAAGCTTTGGGGCAAGATTATCAAGAGAATTATATCATTTGGGATTGCGCTGGGGGGACTGGGAATTTGCTTCGGGGTTTATTGAATAAGGCTAATTTGTATCTATCCACTTTAGACAGCAACGATGTGGCGATTGTGAAAGATCTAGCTGCAAAAAACCACTTAAAGCTGCTGGAAAATCAGATTTTCCAATTTGATTTTTTAAACGATGATTTTAATAGCGATAAAGTGCCAAAAAGCTTGCAAGAAATCTTAAACGACAAAGAGAAACGAAAAAAGCTCATTATTTACATCAACCCGCCGTATGCGGAAGCGGGCAACAAAGCTAAAATGAGCGGCACAGGGAAGCATAAAGATTTAGTGGCTAGGGGCAATCTTATTTGCAAGAAGTATAAAGATGAATTGCATAAAGCCAATAACGAACTTTTCGCTCAATTTTTCATGCGCATTTATAGGGAATTGGATGGCTGTATCATGGCGAGTTTTTCAACGCTCAAATACCTGAATTCTAGCAATTTTAAAAAATTCAGAGAAGTCTTTAAAGCCAAATTTTTAGAGGGGTTTATGGTGCCTGCAGACACTTTTGATAATGTGAAAGGGCAATTCCCTATCGGCTTTTTGGTGTGGGATACCGCTACCCCCCCTTTAAAGCCCACCAACGCGCTCAATTTAGAAGTGTTTGATAAATTCGGGGAATTTTTGGGGTATAAAAATATTGTTAATGAAAATGTCAAAAATATTCATAAGTGGTTGAAACAAAAAGAGAAAATTGAAAACATGGAAATTTTAGGATACATAGATACTCCTACTCCAGACTTTCAAGGTTCACCTTCTGTCGCCATTATTAATAATAAAAATTCTTCTAAACGCCATAGTGTGTATTTCGCTATTACTAGTAGTAATATTCTATTTGGAAGCGTGTTTTTTTCTATCCGCCATGTTTATGAACACACATGGCAAAATGACAGAGACCAATTCTACGCTCCTTACGATGATGCATGGCAAGAAGATGAAGTGTTTAAAAGCGATTGCTTGATTTTCATGCTTTTTCACACCCAAAACCGCATCACAAGCACTCAAGGGATTAACCATTTTATCCCCTTTAGCGAAACTGAAGTCAATGCCAAAGAAAGGTATTCTAGCCACGCTTTATTAGACTTTTTAAAAGGCAAGATAAAAGAGGAAGGCGATACCCTCTTTTTAAACGCTAAAAAAGAAAACAAGCCCCTAGAATTCAGCCAAAGCGCTTTAAATGTGTTTAACGCAGGGAAAGAAATTTATCGCTATTACCCACGCAAGATTTCACAAACCGCCCCTATAACGCTAATATAAGCCTTTATGACATCAAAGAATTTTTTCAAGGCCGTAACGCGCAAGGCAAATTAAATCTGCCCGCTAAAGCCAAAGACGAACATTACAAACAGCTTTACGCTAACTTGCAAGACGCCCTAAAAGATCTCGCTAAAGAAATACAGCCTAAAGTCTATGAATACGGGTTTTTAAGGGAGTAATTTTAAACGGGGTGGAAAGCGTCTTCTTTTTCCTGCTTAAGCCCAATGCGCTTAATCAAGCCGTCTGTCCCAAAAACACAATTTCCACAATTTTTACACAAAAGAGGGTTATCATTCATCCGCAACAAGAATTTTAGAATTTTCTTGTTATCTCAATTTAAAGGTCAAAACGATGAAAAAGTTAGCCGCTTTATTTTTAATAAGCGCGTTGGGGTTAATGGGGTAATAGAACGCATGGACGCATTAACAACGCCTTTAAATTGGCAAAGAGTGAGGCTTGGGGATATAGCCAACTATTTAACATCAAATCTAAGTGCAGAACAAATCACGCAACAAGGAAAAATTAAAATCTATGATGTGAATAATTTCATAGGCTATACAGATACAACTTTCATTAGTGATAAGCCTTATATTTCTATTGTTAAAGATGGAAGTGTAGGCAGAGTAAGGATTTTGCCACCTAAAACAAATATTTTATCTACTATGGGAGCGTTAATTGCTAATTATAAGACGACAACAGAGTTTTTATTTTATTTGTTATCTAATTTTGATTTTAAAAATTTCACAAGCGGTAGCATAATTCCGCATATTTATTTCAAAGATTATAAAGAAAAGACTATTTTTTACCCTCTCTAAACGAACAGATCGCTATCGCTAACATTTTAAGCGATTTGGATAAAGAGATCGCCAGCCTTAAAAACAAAAAACGCCAATTTGAAAACATCAAAAAAGCTTTAAACCACGATTTAATGAGCGCTAAAATCAGGGTTTTAAAGAAATAAAACACCCATAGATCGCGCCCAATACGCATGGCAGAGTTTTACATTATAACCGCTCATCAATAAGCTTATCTTTATTTGACAGAAAACAGAGCCATTTGACAATCATAAAAAAGAGAAATTTTAAAAGTTTAAAAATCTGATGAAGTTAAAAGCTAGGAGTGACCCTAAGGCCGCCCCCATAAACGCCCCAATCAATATTGTTGGTTTTGTTGTTGTGCTTTTTGTTGTTGCTGTTGTTGAGCTTGTTGCTCTGCTTGTTGTTCGGCGTGTTGTTGCACATTATGGTGGTGGTGTTCGCCGCCATAGTAATGGTGGTGGTGTGCATGGTGATGGTGGTGGTGTTGGCTGTTAGCCTGTTGTTGTTGTTCATGGTGTGCCATGATGACTCCTTTAATTGAAATTTAAATTCTAGCTCATCGGCTAGGATTTCATTCTATAATGCGAAATCTAACCAATTATTAACAAAAAAGATTTTAATGCTAATTTTTAATACGAGCGCCAATTTAAGCGCTTCTATTGTCAAAACTACCAACATCTTTGAATGAAAAAAGCTATAATAAAGAAGTTGCATTAAAAAGGGAAAACAAATCCCTTTTTTAAGGTATAATATGAGGAGTTTTAGAAACGCTTCTTATGGTGGTAGCTAAAAAGTCTTTAGGACAGCATTTTTTAACGGACGAGTCGTTTTTAGACAGAATTGTTAATGCTTTGCCCCCCTTAAACCCGTTGAAATTAATTGAAATTGGCGTGGGGCTAGGGGATTTGACTCTTAAGTTGTTGGATCGCTATCCTTTAAAGACTTATGAGATAGATAGTCGCTTGTGCGAGAAAATGCGATCAAAACTAAAGGCACAAAAAAAGCCTTTCGGGTTAGAATTAGTGGAAAAAGACGCTCTTTTTTTAAAAGAAGAAGAGCCTTATTTTTTGATCTCTAATTTGCCTTATTATATCGCTACCAGGCTTGTTTTAAACGCACTCAAAGACCCTAAATGCAGGGGCTTATTGGTGATGACACAAAAGGAAGTGGCACTCAAATTTTGCGCCAAAGATTCACAGAACGCCTTAAGCGTTTTAACTCAAGCAATAGGGAGTGCTACCCTTTTGTTTGATGTGCCGCCTAGTGCGTTTAGCCCGCCTCCAAAGGTGTTTTCTAGCGTGTTTGAAGTGACTAAAGAGCCGCTGAAAGAAAAGGCGTTGGCTTCATTAGCCCGAGTGCCATTTTTTGAAGAAGCCCTACAAAAAGGGTTTGAAACATTAGAAGATTTTTTGAAAGCATGTTTCTCATCTCCTAGGAAGACGCTTTCAAACAATCTTAAAAAAAGCGTTTCTTATAAAGAAAAGCTTGATAAGGTGTTAGATTTTTTAGCGTTAGAAAACCAACCAGCAAGCGTGAGAGCGTCTGAGATAAAAGATTATCTCAAGCTCTTAGAATACCTTTTAAAAGGCTAATGCCTTTTAAAAATTGAAATAAAGGAATAATCGTTATGACCGATAACAACCATTATGAAAACCATGAAAACAGCAGTGAAAATTCAAAAGCGCATCATGAGGCGCGAGCCGGGGCGTTTGAGCGATTCACCAACCGCAAAAAGCGTTTTAGAGAAAACGCGCAAAAAAACGGAGAGTCTTCAAACCATGAAACGCCTTCGCACCATAAAAAAGAGCACCACCCCAACAAAAAACCAAACAACCACCACAAAGTTAAACATGCTAAAACACGAAATTACGCCAAAGAAGAATTGGATAACAACAAAGTAGAGGGCGTTACGGAAATTTTGCATGTGAATGAGAGAGGGACTTTAGGCTTTCATAAGGAGCTCAAAAAGGGCGTTGAAGCGAATAACAAGATCCAAGTGGAGCATTTAAACCCGCATTATAAGATGAATCTAAACTCTAAAGCGAGCGTTAAAATCACGCCTTTAGGGGGCTTGGGCGAGATTGGGGGGAACATGATGGTCATTGAAACCCCAAAAAGCGCGATCGTGATTGATGTGGGCATGAGCTTCCCTAAAGAAGGGCTCTTTGGCGTGGATATTTTAATCCCGGATTTTTCCTACTTGCACCAAATCAAGGACAAAATCGCTGGCATTATCATCACCCATGCCCATGAAGATCACATAGGGGCCACGCCTTATTTGTTTAAAGAGTTGCAATTCCCCCTTTATGGCACGCCCTTGAGTTTGGGGCTGATTGGGAGCAAGTTTGATGAACATGGTTTGAAAAAATACCGCTCGTATTTTAAAATCGTAGAAAAGCGCTGCCCCATTAGCGTGGGCGAATTTATCGTTGAATGGATCCACATCACGCATTCTATTATTGACAGCAGCGCTTTAGCGATCCAAACTAAAGCCGGAACGATCATCCACACCGGCGATTTTAAAATCGATCACACTCCAGTGGATAATCTGCCCACTGATTTGTATCGTTTGGCGCACTATGGCGAAAAGGGGGTGATGCTTCTTTTAAGCGATTCCACTAACTCCCATAAATCCGGGACTACACCGAGTGAAAGCACCATAGCGCCGGCTTTTGATACCCTTTTTAAAGAAGCGCAAGGGCGGGTGATTATGAGCACATTCTCTAGCAATATCCACCGGGTGTATCAAGCCATACAATACGGCATTAAATACAACCGCAAGATCGCTGTGATCGGGCGCTCTATGGAAAAAAACCTAGACATCGCCAGGGAATTAGGCTATATCCATTTGCCTTATCAATCTTTTATTGAAGCCAATGAAGTCGCTAAATACCCAGATAATGAAGTCTTAATCGTAACGACCGGTTCACAAGGCGAAACCATGAGCGCGCTTTATCGCATGGCGACAGATGAGCACCGCCACATTTCTATCAAACCCAACGATTTAGTCATCATCTCTGCTAAAGCCATTCCTGGCAATGAAGCGAGCGTTTCAGCGGTATTGAATTTTTTAATCAAAAAAGAAGCTAAAGTGGCCTATCAAGAATTTGACAATATTCATGTGAGCGGGCATGCCGCCCAAGAAGAGCAAAAGCTCATGTTAAGACTCATTAAGCCTAAGTTTTTCTTACCCGTGCATGGGGAATATAACCATGTCGCGCGCCACAAACAAACCGCTATTTCTTGCGGGGTGCCTGAAAAGAATATCTATTTAATGGAAGATGGCGATCAGGTGGAAGTTGGCCCTGCGTTTATCAAAAAAGTAGGCACGATTAAAAGCGGTAAAAGCTATGTGGATAACCAAAGCAATTTGAGTATTGACACAAGCATCGTGCAACAAAGAGAAGAAGTCGCTAGCGCTGGGGTGTTTGCCGCTACGATTTTTGTGAATAAAAACAAACAAGCGCTTTTAGAAAGCTCTCAATTTTCTAGTTTAGGGCTTGTGGGTTTCAAAGATGAAAAGCATTTGATGAAAGAAATTCAAGGAGGCTTAGAGGTGTTATTAAAATCCAGCAACGCTGAAATTGTGAATAACCCTAAAAAATTAGAAGATCACATTCGTAATTTCATCCGAAAAGTGCTTTTTAAAAAGTTTAGAAAATACCCGGCTATCATTTGTCATGTCCATTCTTTTTGATTGCAACGCTGCCGCTATACAAGTCTTAAGAGATGAAGCGAGCGCGCTTTTAGAAAGCGTTCAACAATTCCAAAAACCTAACGATTTAGAAGCGATTGTCAAGCTCATTTTAAGAAGCCAAGAAAAAGGGGGTAAGCTTGTGATAGTGGGCGTGGGTAAGAGCGCTTTAGTGGCGCAAAAAATCACTGCTTCTATGCTAAGCACCGGTAACAGGAGCGCGTTTTTACACCCTACAGAAGCCATGCATGGGGATTTGGGCATGGTGGAAAAAAACGATGTGGTTTTAATGATTAGCTATGGGGGCGAGTCTTTAGAATTATTGAATCTGGTGGGCCATTTAAAACGCCTAAGCCATAAAATCATCACTTTCACTAAAAGCCCCACCAGTTCGCTCTCTAAACTCGGCGATTATTATTTGAGCTTGAAAATTAAAAAAGAAGCTTGCCCAATCAACACCGCCCCGACGACTTCTACCACCTTAACTCTAGCGTTAGGCGATGTTTTAATGGCATGCTTGATGCGAGCGAAAAACTTTAGCCAAGAAGATTTTGCTTCCTTTCATCCGGGCGGGCTTTTAGGCAAAAAACTTTTTGTCAAGGTTAGAGACTTACTGCAAACCACGAATCTCCCCCTAATCGCTCCTAGCACAAGCTTTAAAGACGCGCTCATAGAAATGAGTGAAAAACGCTTAGGCAGCGCGATTTTAGTCAATGATAATAACGAGCTTGTGGGGATTTTGAGCGATGGCGATGTCCGTAGGGCGCTATTAAAAGGGCTTAGTTTGGAGAGCGAAGTGAAGCGTTTTGCCACTTTAAAGCCTAAAAGCTTTAAGAATTTAGACGCTCTTCTTTTAGAAGCGTTAGAATTTTTAGAGCGCCACAAGATCCAGCTTTTAGTGTGCGTGGATGATCATAATAAGGTTTTAGGGGTCTTGCACTTGCACCAACTTTTAGAATTAGGTCTTAAAGCATGAAAGCGAGCGTTTATGATTTCACTCTAAAGGAATTGAGCCAGCTTTTAAAACCAAGCTTTAGGGCTAAACAGCTTTATTTGTGGCTCTATGCAAAGTATAAAACAAGCTTTAAGGGCATGCAAAATAATTTTTCAAAAGATTTTATCGCTTATTTGGAGCAAGAATTTACTTTGCGCACGATAGAAATCACGCATGTGAGAGAGAGCGTTGATGGCTCTAAAAAATACCTTTTTAAATCTTTAAGAGACAACCATACTTTTGAAGCGGTGTTGTTGAAAATGAAAGATAAAAAGATTGATGGAGAGACGAATGCTATTTTAGAGGGAGAAAAATACACCGTATGCGTGTCTTGTCAAATAGGCTGTCAAGTGGGTTGCTCGTTTTGTTTCACTCAAAAAGGCGGTTTTGTAAGGAACTTAAAAGCGGGCGAGATCATCCAGCAAGCCCTACTCATCAAAGAAGACAATAACCTCCCCATTGAAAAAGCGCTCAACATTGTTTTTATGGGAATGGGCGAGCCTTTGAATAATTTAGATGAGGTGTGTAAAGCGATTGAGATTTTTAATACCGGCATGCAAATTTCACCTAAAAGAATCACGATTTCTACTAGTGGCGTAGCCGATAAAATCCCTATTTTAGCGGGCAAAAACTTAGGCGTGCAATTAGCCATCTCCTTACACGCTGTAGATGACAAAACGCGCTCATCTTTAATGCCCTTGAATAAAAAATACAATATTGAATGCGTTTTGAATGAAGTGAGAAAATGGTCTTTAGAGCAGCGCAAAAGAGTGATGTTTGAATACCTTTTAATCAAAGATTTAAACGATAGCTTGGAGTGTGCTAAAAAACTTTTAAAACTTTTAAACGGCATTAAATCCAAAGTGAATTTGATTTTATTCAACCCGCATGAAGGTTCTAAATTTGAACGCCCCAGCTTAGAGAGCGCTAGAATGTTTGCGGATTTTTTAAACTCCAAAGGCTTACTATGCACCATTAGAGAGTCTAAAGCCTTGGATATTGAAGCGGCTTGCGGGCAATTGAGGGAGAAAAAACTCTCTCAATAAATTTAAAAACTCTTTTTTGTGGTGTTTGTCTTTTTTCTAATGGGGGTGTTGGTTTTAGTCCAGCAGTAATCCAAAATTTAGGGAATACGGATTAAAAATTAGCGTTAAAATTCCTTTCATTAACAATTAATTAGAATTTATATTGTAGAATAAAATCCTAGCTAGTGAGCTAGAATTTAAATTTTTAATCAAAGGAGTCATCATGGCACACCATGAAGAACAACACGGCGGTCACCACCACCACCACCATCACACACACCACCACCACTATCATGGCGGTGAACACCACCATCACCACCACAGCTCTCATCATGAAGAAGGTTGTTGTAGCACTAGCGATAGCCATCATCAAGAAGAAGGTTGTTGCCACGGGCATCACGAGTAATATCGGTGTGGCCAGAGGCAACTTGACTAGGGTTGTCTCTGGTTTTGACTTCAAAAGGCAATTATTCTAATCAAATCCATTAAATCCAATCAAACCACCGCAACATGCTTGATTCTTATCGTTACAAACGCTCATTAACACTCATCAATGCCTATGAAAAGGAATTTCTTATCCAACAATATTGTTAAGACTTTTAATTTAAGCTTCAATACTTTACAACATTCAAAATATTAAAACAATTTTTCAATCAAGGAAAGAATGCGCAAGTTACCCCCCTGTTAAGATTAAAAAACGGGTTTTGGCGTTAGGGGAGGGTTTTAATACTCCTATAAAGCGGGTAATTGCATGGAAAAAGAAAAATACCAACCATAACTTATTTGGAATAACGGCTTATAGGAAGTCCTGTTTCTTCGTTCCAATTGGATAGGGATAGCAAAAACTAAAAATATTGTTTAGCATTTTTTAACATTTTAATACCAACGCTCCATAAAACAAAGCCTTGCGCTTTATTGTTCCAACCCCCACGAATCTTTAAAAGAAGCGTTTTTAAGCTTTAAATTCAAGCTTCCCTCAATCCATTGGGTATTAGCCCCCTTTTCGTTATTGTCAAATAAAAACACCCCTAAAAACCCTCTAGGGGTTTTAATCAGGCTCAATTCCACGCTAGGAAGAATGACTTTGCTATCAGGTTTGACTTCAAAGGCCAGGAAAAAAGGGCGGTTGTTTTTGAAATCATAGCCATTTTTGGTGTATGAATAACCAGGAGCGCTCTGCAAGATGCCTTTTTGAGTTTCCACACTAAAAGAATCCAAGTAATAAAACCCAGGCTCTAGCTTGAACGATTGGGGTTTGGCTAAAGCGTAGCGGTTTTTCCATAAAAGCATGAAGCGCTCACTCCCTAGCATGAATAAAGGCCCCCTAGGGTCTTTGAGTTTTGCTTTAGGGTTTTTTTTAAGCGCTTCATTGTGTTTGGCGACAACTTCTCTATCCACTTTGCGCCAATAAGTGTGCACGCTTTGGCCTTGATGAGCGATATAAAGATTCACCAAACCAGAATGATGGCCTTTAGGGGGTAAGCAAGAGGCCAAAAAAAGAGCGGCTAACAAACTCACGATTTGAAACTTCAAACAAATTCCTTAAAAAGAGTGGTGGCTGAATGCTAACATGCTAAAACTAAAACCCTTATAAGTTATGGATAAAAACTTAAAGAATAGGGTAAAATAAACGCATGCGAATAGACAAATTTTTACAATCAGTGGGTTTAGTGAAGCGGCGCGTTTTAGCGACAGATATGTGCAACGTGGGGGCGGTGTGGCTCAATGGGAGTTGCGCCAAGCCCAGTAAAGAAGTGAAAGCGGGCGATGCGATTAGCTTGCACTATTTAAAAGGGATAGAAGAATACACGATTTTACAAATCCCCACTTTAAAAAATGTGCCACGAAAAGACACGCACCTTTATATCGCTCCTAAAACAAACAAGATAAAAGATCAATAAAAGACCAAGGATCAATCAGTGAAAGAATACAAAGACACCCTAAATTTAAACACAACCACCTTTTCTATGAAAGGGAATTTGGGCGTTAATGAGCCTAAAACTTACGCTAAATGGCAAGAACAACAAGCGTTTAAACGCATGCAGGATAGGAAAGATAACCATGGGGATTTCACTTTGCATGACGGGCCGCCTTATGCGAACGGGCATTTGCATTTAGGGCATGCCTTAAATAAAATTTTAAAAGACATTGTCGTTAAAAGGGAATATTTTAAAGGGAAGAAAATCTATTACACGCCCGGTTGGGATTGCCACGGCTTGCCCATTGAGCAGCAAATTTTAGAGCAATTAGAAAAAGAAAAGACAAGCCTAGAAAACCCCACGCTGTTTAGAGAAAAATGCCGAGATCATGCGAAAAAGTTTTTAGAAATCCAAAAGAATGAATTTTTGCAATTAGGCGTTTTGGGGGATTTTGAAGATCCTTATAAAACCATGGATTTTAAATTTGAAGCGAGCATTTATAGGGCTTTAGTGGAAGTGGCTAAAAAAGGGCTTTTGAAAGAGCGCCATAAGCCTATTTATTGGAGTTATGCATGCGAGAGTGCTTTAGCGGAAGCTGAAGTGGAATACAAGATGAAAAAATCGCCTTCCATTTTCGTGGCGTTTGGTTTGAAAAAGGAGGGTTTAGAAAAATTAAAAGTCAAAAAAGCGAGCTTGGTGATTTGGACGACCACGCCTTGGACTTTGTATGCGAATGTGGCGATCGCTTTGAAAAAAGACGCCATTTATACGCTCACGAAAAAAGGCTATTTAGTCGCTAAAGCCTTGCATGAAAAGTTAGCCGCTTTAGGGGTGGTGGATAGTGAGATCGCGCATGAATTTAACGCTAATGATTTAGAGTATTTAGTGGCTACAAACCCGTTAAACCAAAGGGATTCATTAGTGATTTTAGGCGAGCATGTGAGTTTAGAAGATGGCACAGGAGCCGTGCATACCGCACCAGGGCATGGTGAAGAGGACTATTATTTAGGCTTAAAATACCATTTAGAAGTGTTGATGTCTGTAGATGAAAAGGGTTGCTATGATGAGGGCATTATCCATAAGAAATTATTAGATGAAAGCTATCTGGGTGAGCATGTTTTCAAAGCCCAAAAACGCATTATTGAGCAATTGGGCGATTCTTTATTACTAGAGCAAGAGATTGAGCATTCCTACCCGCATTGCTGGAGGACGCACAAGCCTGTGATTTATCGAGCGACCACGCAATGGTTTATTTTAATGGATGAGCCTTTTATCCAAAATGATGGCTCTCAAAAAACCTTAAGAGAAGTGGCTTTGAATGCGATTGAAAAGGTGGAATTTGTGCCAAGCAGCGGGAAAAACCGCCTAAAAACCATGATAGAAAACCGCCCTGATTGGTGCTTGAGTAGGCAAAGAAAATGGGGCGTGCCGCTCGCTTTTTTCATAGACAAACGCGTAAATAAGCCTTGTTTTGAAAGCGAAGTTTTAGAGCATGCAGCCAATCTTTTTGAAAAAAAAGGTTGTGATGTGTGGTGGGAGTATAGCGTGAAAGATTTATTGCCCCCTAGCTATCAAGATAACGCCACGCATTATGAGAAAGTCATGCACATTTTGGATGTGTGGTTTGATAGCGGCAGCACCTTTAAGGCGGTTTTAGAAGATTATCATGGAGAAAAAGGGCAAAGCCCTAGCGATGTGGTTTTAGAAGGGAGCGATCAGCATAGGGGGTGGTTTCAAAGCTCGCTTCTAATCGGTTGCATTTTAAACAACCAAGCCCCTTTTAAAAAGATCATTACGCATGGCTTTATCGTAGATGAAAAGGGCGAGAAAATGAGTAAATCTAAGGGCAATGTGGTGTCTTTGGATAACTTACTCAAAAAGCATGGGAGCGATGTGGTGCGTTTGTGGGTAGCGTTTAATGACTATCAAAACGATTTGAGAGTCTCTCAAACCTTTTTCGCTCAAACAGAACAGCATTATAAAAAATTCCGCAACACTTTGAAATTCTTACTCGCTAATTTTAGCGATATGGATCTTAAGAATTTAGAACGCTCCCATAACTTCAGCCCTTTAGATCACTTTATACTAGAGACTTTAGAAACCATAAGCGTTGGAGTCAATAGCGTGTTTGATGAGCATGATTTTGTGAAAGGCTTGAATATTTTAATGGCGTTTGTTACCAATGAATTGAGCGGGATTTATTTAGACGCTTGTAAGGATAGCTTGTATTGCGATAGCAAAAATAATGAAAAACGCCAAGCCATTCAAATGGTCTTACTCGCTGTGGCTAGTCAATTGTGCTACTTTTTAGCCCCGATTTTAACGCACACGATTGAAGAAGTTTTAGAGCATAGTCAAGCACTCCGCATTTTTTTACAAGCCAAAGATGTGTTTGATTTAAAAGGCATTAGCGTTTCAGAAAAACTCCACCTTAAAGAGTGTAAAAAACCAGAAAATTTTGAAGCCGTTTTAGCCTTGCGTTCTGCCTTTAATGAAGAGTTAGACCGATTGAAAAAAGAGGGCGTAGTTAAAAATTCATTGGAATGCGCTATTGAAGTGAAAGAAAAAGCGTTGTGTGAAAATTTAGTAGAAGAATTGCTGATGGTAAGCTTTGTAGGGATTGCAAAAGAAAAATTAAGCGAAACGCCAGCATTCACGCTCTTTAAAGCCCCCTTTTATAAATGCCCTAGGTGTTGGCGTTTTAAAAGCGAGCTAGAAAACACCCCTTGCAAGCGTTGCGAACAGGTTTTAAAAGAGCGATGATAAAAGGATAGGGCTTTTGGAAACTTTACAAACCCATAGAGTTTTACAAGCCCTAATTGGCCATTTCACCCCTTTTTTAGAAAGCGGGATCACAGAGCTGATGATCAATACCGAGCAGGAGCTTTGGCTTTATAAAACCAATAACACACGAGAAAAAAGAGAGCATGCACTTTTTGATAAAGCGTTTTTGCTGAGATTTTGCGAGCAATTGGCTGGTTTTAGGGGGTTGTTTTTTGATGAAGAGCACCCCACTTTAAATTGCTCTATCCCTTTCACGCGCTATAGGGTGAGCGCGAATCACTTTAGCATCACTACGAACCATCAAATCACGCTCAATATCCGTGTGCCTAGGCTTAAGCCCTTAAGGTTAGACGATTTCACTTTCAAAGCAAGCGATCCAAAAGGTTTGAAAGATTTAGTGCTTAAAGGGCATAACATTCTCATTAGTGGGGAGACTTCAAGTGGCAAAACAAGCTTATTAAACGCTCTTTTAGATTGTGTCAATAAAGATGAAAGGGTGGTGAGCGTTGAAGACAGCCAAGAATTGGACTTAAAAGCGTTTCATAATTGCGTGGGGCTTTTAGTGGGCAAGCAAGAAAGCACGCGCTTTAGTTATGAAGACGCTTTGAATATGGCCATGAGGCTCAACCCGGATAGGCTTATTGTGGGCGAGATTGACACCAGGAATGCAGCGCTATTCTTGCGTTTAGGAAACACCGGGCATAAGGGAATGCTCTCAACCATTCACGCCAATAGCGCTCAAAACACTTTAGAAGCCCTTTCACTGAATTTAAGCATGCGATATACGCATTCTTTAGATAAGGACTTAATGCGGGCGTATTTTAAGAGCGCGATTGATGTGATCGTGCATGTGAATAGAATCAATAATGAGCGCCAAATCACTGAAGTCTTATGGACCAAAGAGCTTTAAATGCCCCTAAAATCCTTAAAAAACCGCTTGAATCAGCATTTTGATCTATCGCCTCGCTACGGGAGCGTGAAAAAAATCATGCCCAATATCGTTTACGCGGATGGTTTTAACCCGTCTGTGGGCGATGTGGTGAAGATTGAAAAAAGCGATGGCACTGAATGCGTGGGAATGGTGGTGGTGGCAGAAAAAGAGCAGTTTGGTTTCACGCCCTTTAACTTTATAGAGGGGGCTAGGGCTGGCGATAAGGTGCTGTTTTTAAAAGAGGGGTTGAATTTCCCTGTGGGCCGTAATCTTTTAGGGAGGGTGCTTAACCCTTTAGGGCAAGTTATTGACAATAAGGGGGCACTAGATTATGAGCGATTGGCTCCTGTGATTACAACGCCTATAGCCCCTTTAAAAAGAGGCTTGATTGATGAGGTTTTTAGCGTGGGAGTGAAGAGCATTGATGGGCTTTTGACTTGCGGTAAGGGGCAAAAACTGGGCATTTTTGCCGGCTCTGGGGTGGGTAAATCCACGCTAATGGGCATGATCACTAGGGGTTGCTTAGCGCCCATTAAAGTGATCGCTTTGATTGGGGAAAGGGGCAGAGAAATCCCTGAATTTATAGAGAAAAACTTAAAAGGGGATTTAAGCTCTTGCGTTCTGGTGGTCGCTACGAGCGATGATAGCCCTTTAATGCGCAAATACGGGGCTTTTTGCGCGATGAGCGTGGCGGAGTATTTTAAAAACCAAGGGCTAGATGTGTTATTCATCATGGATTCAGTGACTCGTTTCGCTATGGCTCAAAGAGAAATCGGTTTAGCATTAGGTGAACCGCCCACTTCCAAAGGCTACCCCCCATCCGCACTTTCCTTATTGCCTCAATTAATGGAGAGGGCGGGCAAGGAAGAAAATAAGGGGAGCATTACGGCTTTTTTTAGCGTGCTAGTGGAGGGCGATGATTTGAGCGATCCCATAGCCGATCAGGCCAGGAGTATTTTAGACGGGCATATTGTCTTAAGCAGGGAATTAACCGATTATGGGATCTACCCGCCCATCAATATTTTAAACTCCGCATCAAGGGTGGCTAAAGACATCATCAGTGAGTCTCAAAATCTTCATGCGAGAAAATTCCGCCGTTTGTATGCGTTATTGAAAGAAAATGAAATGCTCATTCGCATCGGCTCTTATCAAATGGGGAACGATAAAGAGCTTGATGAAGCGATTAAGAAAAAGGCTCTAATGGAGCAATTTTTAGCACAAGATGAAAACGCTTTACAGCCTTTTGAAACAAGCTTTCAGCAATTAGAAGAAATCTTAAGATAAAAGGAATATAATGGAATCACAACTCATGAAACTCGCCATTGAGACTTATAAAATCACTTTGATGATTTCTTTACCGGTATTATTAGCGGGCTTAGTGGTGGGGCTATTAGTCAGTATTTTTCAAGCGACCACTCAAATCAATGAAATGACTTTGTCTTTTGTGCCTAAGATTTTAGCCGTGATTGGGGTGCTGATTTTAACCATGCCGTGGATGATTAACATGCTTTTAGACTACACCAAAACCTTAATCAAACTCATTCCTAAAATCATAGGCTAAAAAATGCTAGAAACAACCATTGATTTTTCTCGTTACAGCAGCGTGAAAATCGGCGTGCCTTTAAAAGTGAGTGTTTTAGAAAACGATAATGAAATTTCTCAAGAACACCAAATTATAGGTTTAGCGAACAACCTTTTAATCGCTCCTAGCGCGAAAAATCTCGCTTTATTAGGCAAGAATTACGATTATATTTGCGATAAGGGCGCATGCATTGAAATAGGGGGAGCGGTCAACTCGTCTAAAATTTTTAATTATTTTAGGGCGAATGATTTAGGGGGTTTGGAGTTTTTAGGGCAATTGCCTGGCACTTTAGGGGCGTTAGTTAAAATGAATGCCGGCATGAAAGAATTTGAAATAAAAAATGTTTTAGAAAGCGCTTGCGTTAATAACCAATGGCTAGAGAGTGAAGCGCTAGGATTAGATTATCGCAGCAGCAAATTCAATGGCGTTGTTTTAAGAGCGAGGTTTAAAAAAACGCATGGCTTTAGAGAAGGGGTTTTAAAAGCGTGTAAAAGCATGCGCAAAAGCCACCCCAAATTGCCTAATTTTGGGAGCTGTTTCAAAAACCCGCCTAACGATTATGCCGGCAGGCTTTTAGAGGGCGTGGGCTTAAGGGGTTATCGCTTAAAAAGAGTGGGCTTTGCCAAAGAGCATGCGAATTTTTTAGTGAATTTGGGGGGCGCAGAATTTGAAGAAGCCCTAGATCTGATAGAACTCGCCAAAATGAGAGTGTTACAAGAATACGGCATTCATTTAGAAGAAGAAGTGAAAATTTTAAGGTAGGGTTGAAAAGCTTTATTTGAAATTTTATAACCAACACTCCATTAAAATAGAATTAAAAATAAAAACTATAACCCACTAAACAAAAGGTTAATGCTAGATAGGGAAAGGGCTAACCGAAAACATGGTTTTTAAGATATATGGATTTAAGAGATTGTTTTCAGTAAGTCTTTTTTGAGTGTTTAGATAGTTTTTGATTCCACCTTTTAACTTTCTTAGCAATAGTGCTTGATAAAGCAATAGGCACAGCAACTTGCTCATTATATTTGAGTGTGTGTCAAAATATATGGTTTTGAAATGAAGTTTTCGCACTCAATCAGATTAAAATAAACCCATGATAGAATATAGAGAAATTTTATACAAGGATTATTGATTGGAATTTACAATCACTTCTTTATTTAGTGGGTGCGGAGGATTGGATTTGGGATTTTGTGGAGGGTTTGACTTTTTAAATCGGTACTATGCTAAAAATCCCTTTAAGATAATTTATGCTAATGATTTGGATAAAAATGCTGTTTTAACCTATCAAAAGAACCTTAACGCACATATTGAATGCAAAGATGTTAAGGAAGTTGATTTTGATAAATTGATGCCCACTGATATTGTTTTGGGTGGTTTTCCTTGTCAAGATTTCAGTTTTGCCGGCAAAAGAAAGGGGTTAAAAAGTGAAAGGGGACGACTTTATGAGAGCATGATTAGATGCGTAAAAGATTTAAAGCCTAAGATTTTTCTTGCTGAAAATGTAAAAGGTCTTTTAAATATTGATAATGGAAACACTTTTAGAAAGATTTTGGATAGCTTTAAAGACTTAGGCTATATGGTTAATTTTGCATGTTTGAAAGTAAGCGATTTTGGAGTATCACAATTAAGAGAGCGAGTCATTATGGTAGGCGTTAATGAAAGTTGCTTTAAAGAGCCTTTTAGTTTTAAAATATTAAAGAAAAGTCATGCCCCTTTTGTGTATGAAATATTGAAAGATTTGGAAAACTTAACAGAAGGGGCTATGCCTAATCATTTTTACTCTAAGGCTAAACGCAATAAAGGACAAGGCAATAATGCTATTAACAAAGATACCTACGCTCCTACTATGCGAGCCGAACATCATGGCAATATTGAATACCACTATAATAATCATAGGCGTTTGAGCGCAAGAGAAGCTGCACGCATTCAAAGTTTCCCAGATAATTTTATTTTTTACCCTAGCACCTCATCAGCTTATAGGCAAATTGGCAACGCTGTGCCACCTGTCTTTGCATGGCATTTAGCACAAGGAATAAAGGAATTTTTATATGCAAACATTGTTCAATGATGAGAGAATGATATTAAAAATACAAGAAAAATTACCTTATTTATTTCAGCTTGTAGAAAGTGAAAATAGTAGGGATGGTAAATTAGGAATGGAGATTGGTTCAGCGAGAGAAAGGGTAATTATTGCTCTTATGCTTTATTATTTTGGTAAAGAGAATGTGCAAACTGATTTAGCTATCACGCAAAAAGAGATAGATGTAATTGTTTTAAATAAACCTTATTCTATTAAAACCGCTCAAACATTGAACGGCTTTAAGCTAATATGGGCTACTGATGCTTTAAAAATACAAGAATTTATAGAGAGTTACAAACCAAATACAGGCATTTTATTTGTGCATGTTTGTTGGGGAAAAGAGGGAGGGTTTTACTATATTCCTAGTGCTATACAACAAGGAGTTTTAACAACTAAAAGTAAAGAATTTTATTTTAAACTTCCTAAAAGTGGGACAAATTCTAGGGGAGTGGAAATTTCAAAATTAGCCTTATTGGAATGTATTGCTCACAAAGACACGCTAAGAATTCCTATTTTTTGGGAACGCACAAATAACTTAAAACATTCTCCATATGATAAATATTTAGAGCTATGGCAATCCTAAAATCCTTATGTTATTCTTAATAAACTCTAAGAATTTTTGGGGTATCAAGAGCTTTAGAACATTAAAAAATCATCGTAGGCATGAAAGCTTTTTTATGAATCACTGATGCTATAAAAATAGGAAGGCTTTGTTCTAATTGGGTGTTGATTATAAAAGAGCTTGATTTTAATTTTAATTATGCAATAACTTTTTAAAAGCATTCTTAGGAGATTAGGGTATCGCAAAATATCCCCTATATCCCCATAAGTTTGCATAATACTATAAAATAAAATGACGCTTTTTGCAAAGAATTTTAAAAATTTCATCGTTTTTTATCCTTTAAGAGAGTTTGAAAACTTTTTTCAAAATATTTTTTATTCTAAAATAAAAATAATTTCTAATCGTTTGCGATCGGATGTGGGTTTTAAAAGAGTGCATTTGTTGGTCTTTAGCCATTTTGAGGCGTTCTTTAAAAAAATCGTTTTTAAAAGGGGTGTGAAAAAGGTTTGCAAGCCAAAAACCCGCTTCAGCTTCATAGCAAATCAAACGCCCGTTTAAAGAACTGACAGAATGCCAAGGCTTGTATTTGATGAAATGGAGCATGATGATGTTTTTATCGTAGTGCTGGTTGAAAAAGTCAGAATAGCAATTATAATCAATAGGCAATTCCAAAACGCGCTCCCAAAACACCATATTAATTAAACACTGCTCAGGGTAGAAAAGATCTTTCCCCCTAATCTTTAGAAATTCCAAGGCGGTCTTTTCAAACCCGTCTTGGCGCCACAAATCTAAATTCGCTACCAAAAAGCCCATGTTAAAGCCTTGATGGATGCGTTTCAATTCGTTTGGGCTAAAGCGCGAAAAATCAATTTTAAAACGCTTGCAAGCGTGCTCGCAAAAACGACAGAACTCTTCAAAAGGAAGATGGGAAAAAGTGTCTCTCACCATGCCAAGCGATTTAGTGGGGTCATTATCCAGTGCAAAATAAGCGCTTGCAACATCGCCCAAAAACACCGTATCCGTATCTATAGAAATGATTTTAGAATAGTTAGGGAAGAGTGAAGCGAGCAAGAGTCGGCACAAAATGAGAAGCCCGCCATAACGCTTGGAGCAAGACTCATTGAGATAGCTTTCTATGGAATGATCTAACGAATGGATATTGATAAACTCTAATGAAGCGAATTCTTTAAAAGGCTCAATGGTTTTTAAAAGCTTGTTTTGTTGCTCTAAAGTGACTCCTTTAATCAAACAATGGATTTGATACACGATGTTAGCGGGGTGAAGTTTGTTGCTTTGGTTTAGGGGGCTAAAATCTATCGCGCTTGTGTGCCTGCTCGCATGTGAAAGTAAAGAATAAAGGCTCACGCTAGCCCCTAGCGCATAATTCTTATCAAAACTCATAAAAATAGGGATAATTTGATTTTGCGGGGTTTGCGTATCCATGAGATTATCCTTTAATACCGCTTTTTGAGTGTTTTAAAATCGCATGCCTAACTTCTTTAACGCTTCCTGTGTAAAGGTTATTGAATTGGGTTTTATTGAAAGTGTTTTGGCGCTTGGCTAGTTTGATGGTGTTAGAAACAATCGTTTCTTCTAGCTCCTTTAAAGTGAGTTGTTTTTCTAAATAAAGAACGCTCTCTTTAACGCCTATGGCTTTAAAAGGCTGTGAATCTTTAGGGTATTGAGTATAAAGGGCTTTGATTTCTTCTATAAGGCCACAATCAAGCATGTTTTTGGTGCGCTGTTTGATGTTGTTTGCAAGCGCGTTTTTTTCAATATGAAGAGCGAATAATGAGACGGCATGCTCAAAGGGTTTTTTAGGGTTAGCCTTAAAATACTCGCTTGGGGGCGTGTGGGTGGAATAAAAAATTTCTAAAGCCTTATGGATGCGGTAAGTGTCGTTTGGATGGATTTTAAAAGCCATGTTAGGGTCAATGGATTTTAAAAACGCATAAGGGTTAGCAAGAGAGCTGATTTCTCGCTCTATTTTTACAACCTCCTCACCGCTAAGTTTTGGCATGCCGCTCAAACCTTCTAAAATGGATTTGAGGTAAAAACTGCTCCCCCCCACAATGAGTAAAACCTCTTTAGAAGACACTCTCATGGCGTCCTCTAAAAGGGTTTTAAAAAGAGAGGCGTTATTTTTTTCATCAATGTTAAGGTAATCTAGGGCGTAATGCTGGATATTTTTTCGCTCTTTTAGGCTGGGTTTAGCCGAAGCGATATTAATGTCTTTATAAATACTCAAAGAATCCAAAGAAAAGATTTCAGCGTCCAACTCTTGGGCTAATTCAATGGAAAGAGTGCTTTTCCCGCTCCCGCTAGGCCCTAGAAGCGCGATGAGTTTCTTAGGCGTTTTGATAAGAAATCTCCCTTTTATAATTGTTCAAAAACCCTTCTAAGTCAAATTTTTTACGGCATTCTTCGGTGAAAAGATGGATCATCAAATCCCCTAAATCCAAAATGATCCATTCTTCATTAGACTCATCTATCTGGTAAAAGACTTCGCCTAAAGGCTTAAGGGTGTTTTTAAGCGCATCCAATAAAGAAAGGGCATGCTTATTCGCTAGCGTGGTAGCGATAATGACATCTTCTACTAAATAGGGGGTTTGAGACAAATCAATATGCGTAATATCAAAAGCCTTTTTTTCATCTAATAAAGCCGTAATCATTTCTATGCGTTTGTTCATGAGTTTCCTAAAAAATGGGTTAAAATAGCCTTATTATAACTTAAATCAAGGAAGATTAATGACCCCTGAATCAAACCTCAAATCCTTAGGCGCTAAAACGCCTTATATTTTTGAATACAACAGCCAGTTATTAGAAGCTTTCCCTAACCCAAACCCCAATTTAGACCCCCTAATCGCTTTAGAATGCAAGGAATTTACAAGCCTTTGCCCAATCACCTCCCAGCCGGATTTTGGCGTGATTTATATCCGCTATATCCCTAAAGATAAAATGGTAGAAAGCAAGTCTCTAAAACTCTATTTGTTCAGTTACAGAAACCATGGGAGTTTTCATGAGAGTTGCATCAATACGATATTACTGGATTTAGTCAAATTGCTAGAGCCAAAGTATTTGGAAGTGTATGGGGATTTTGTTTCTAGGGGCGGGATTGCGATTAAGCCCTTTGTGAATTATGCGATCAAAGAATACCAAGAATTTAAAGAAAAACGCCTTTTGAATGCGAAATAATGTGCTAAAGAAGGGTTTAAGATTAAAGCCGTTCCAAATTAAACGGACAAATTAGTTTTTTAAAAAATCCAACACAACAACCAAAAACCAATAAAAATAAAGGAGATAACAAATAAGACAAAAAGAATAAGCCCAATCTTTCAAAACTAAGCAACAAGAAGTTCTTTTGTCAGGTAATACTCTTAGGCTTTTAATAAACAAATATTAAAAGCTTTTCTCTAGAAAGGAGGTGATCCAACCGCAGGTTCACCTACGGTTACCTTGTTACGACTTCACCCCAGTCGCTGTGTGTGCCGTGGGCAGTAGCCAATTTAGCATCCTGACTTAAGGCAAACACAACTCCCATGGTGTGACGGGCGGTGAGTACAAGACCCGGGAACGTATTCACCGCAACATGGCTGATTTGCGATTACTAGCGATTCCAGCTTCATGCAGGCGAGTTGCAGCCTACAATCCGAACTGAGAGGCGTTTTGAAGATTGGCTCCACTTCGCAGTATTGCTTCTCTTTGTGCACCCCATTGTAGCACGTGTGTAGCCCTAGGCGTAAGGGCCATGATGACTTGACGTCGTCCCCACCTTCCTCCTCCTTACGGAGGCAGTATCCTTAGAGTTCTCAGCATAACCTGTTAGCAACTAAGAAAGGGGGTTGCGCTCGTTGCGGGACTTAACCCAACATCTCACGACACGAGCTGACGACAGCCGTGCAGCACCTGTTTTCAAGGTCTAGCAAGCTAGACACTCCACTATTTCTAGCGGATTCTCTCAATGTCAAGCCTAGGTAAGGTTCTTCGTGTATCTTCGAATTAAACCACATGCTCCACCGCTTGTGCGGGTCCCCGTCTATTCCTTTGAGTTTTAATCTTGCGACCGTACTCCCCAGGCGGGATGCTTAATGCGTTAGCTGCATTACTGGAGAGACTAAGCCCTCCAACAACTAGCATCCATCGTTTAGGGCGTGGACTACCAGGGTATCTAATCCTGTTTGCTCCCCACGCTTTCGCGCAATCAGCGTCAGTAATGTTCCAGCAGGTCGCCTTCGCAATGAGTATTCCTCTTGATCTCTACGGATTTTACCCCTACACCAAGAATTCCACCTACCTCTCCCACACTCTAGAATAGTAGTTTCAAATGCAGTTCTATGGTTAAGCCATAGGATTTCACACCTGACTGACTATCCCGCCTACGCGCTCTTTACGCCCAGTGATTCCGAGTAACGCTTGCACCCTCCGTATTACCGCGGCTGCTGGCACGGAGTTAGCCGGTGCTTATTCGTTAGATACCGTCATTATCTTCTCTAACAAAAGGAGTTTACAATCCTAAAACCTTCATCCTCCACGCGGCGTTGCTGCTTCAGGGTTTCCCCCATTGAGCAATATTCCCTACTGCTGCCTCCCGTAGGAGTCTGGACCGTGTCTCAGTTCCAGTGTGTCCGTTCACCCTCTCAGGCCGGATACCCGTCATAGCCTTGGTAAGCCATTACCTTACCAACAAGCTGATAGGACATAGGCTGATCTCTTAGCGATAAATCTTTCCCCCGTAGGGAGTATCTGGTATTAATCATCGTTTCCAATGGCTATCCCAAACTAAGAGGCACATAACCTATGCGTTACTCACCCGTGCGCCACTAATTGGCATTCTAGCAAGCTAGAAGCTTCATCGTTCGACTTGCATGTATTAGGCACGCCGCCAGCGTTCACTCTGAGCCAGGATCAAACTCTCCATAAAAGTGTTTGTCCTAAAGCTCTTTTGTTTTTTGATAGGCTGTTGTTATTTCCAACAACAGCTTTAGCGTATCACAAGAACTCGTTTTATACTTTATTGCTTATTGCTTTATTGAATAAAACGGGTTGTGTTCTTAAGTATTACAACAACAAAACAGAAAGAAACTTTTTAAAAGGTTTAGCCAAACGCTAACCTAAAAATACTCTCATGCCATTCAATCATTAATATAAATAATCACGGATAACAATCCAATTACCATCAATGATATTGAACGATATTGAATAACACTGGTTGGATAAGAATTCCTCATAAAAGAACAAGAGTTATTGAAACTCTCACTCTTTCCAATCAGCTATCCTTAAATCAATCATTTTAGAATATCCCTTTAAAAAGAACTTCTATCAATTTGCTTAGTTTTCAAAGATCGTTTGCTTTAATCAGCTATCCTTGTAAGTTGTCAAGTGGCTTTTAAAAGCCCTTGCTGAAACAAGGAAATGAAAGTATAGTCATACAAAGCTTAAGGTTTGCTTAAATAGGATCAACCATGCAAAAAACCTTGTTTTCTTTATTCTTACCTTTATCTTTACTTTTATCTTTTTGTATTGCTGAAGAAAATGGGGCGTATGCGAGCGTGGGTTTTGAATATTCTATCAGCCATGCCGTCCAACACAATAACCCTTTTTTGAATCAAGAACGCATCCAAGTTATTTCTAACGCTCAAAATCAAATCTATAAACTCAATCAAGTCAAAAATGAAATCACAAGCATGCCCAAAACCTTTACCTACATCAACAACAATTTGAAAAACAACTCTAAATTAACCCCTACTGAAATCCAAGCTGAGAAATACTACCTCCAATCCACCTTTCAAAATATTGGAAAAATAGTCGCGCTTAGCGGTGGCACTCCGTCTAACCCCAAATTAGTCCAAGCGTTAGAAGACATGCAAAAACCCACCACCAACCCTTTAGAATTTGAAGAAAACTTAAAAAATTTAGAATTGCAATTCACCCAATCTCAAAACAACCTGCTTTCTTCTTTATCTTCTCAAATCGCTGGAATTTCCAATTCCTTAAACGCGCTTGATCCTAACTCTTATTCTAAAAACATTTCAAGCATGTATGGGGTCACTTTGAATGTGGGTTATAAGCATTTCTTTACCAAGAAAAAAAATCAAGGGTTCCGCTATTACTTGTTCTATGACTATGGTTACACGAATTTTGGTTTTGTGGGTAATGGCTTCAATGGTTTAGGCAAGATGAATAACCACCTCTATGGGCTTGGAATAGACTATCTGTATAATTTCATTGATAACGCCAAAAAACATTCTAGCGTGGGTTTTTATGCGGGTTTTGCTTTAGCGGGGAGTTCGTGGGTAGGGAGTGGTTTGAGCATGTGGGTGAGTGAAACGGGTTATATCAACAATTACTTGACGGGTTATCAAGCTAAAATGCACACGAGTTTTTTTCAAATCCCTTTGAATTTTGGGGTTCGTGTGAATGTGGATAGGCATAACGGCTTTGAAATGGGCTTAAAAATCCCTTTAGCGGTAAATTCTTTTTATGAAACGCATGGTAAAGGGTTAAACACCTCTCTCTTTTTTAAACGCCTTGTCATGTTTAATGTGAGTTATGTCTATAGTTTTTAGGGGGGTTTACTTGAAATTTCTAACCATTTAATGCTTTCCTTCAAGCTCTCATCAATTCCGTTAGCGTTTTTGAAAAAATCCATGCTAATTAAAACTTCTAAAATCCTTACCATTCCCTTAAAGCTTAAACTGACCTTCTTTTTCCATAGCGTAGCGTTATTCAAAACGCTTTCAAGCTCTCTTAATAACTCGTTTGTGGTTGCTTTAATAGCTGGTATTTCTTTAGCACTAATCTCTGGGTTTGGTAAATTAGGGCAATTCATTTTTTATCTCCTTGACTGGTTAGGCTTTCTTTGATAGGATTGTTTTCTGTAGGGTTTAAGGCACTATAGTTGCTATTGCCTTTGTAATCGTTAGAAAGTGGCGACCGGGTTTCTAACTCCCTTAATACTTTTTCATCTTTCTCATAGCTAGTAACTATCAAGCGGTTTTTTAAATCATTACCAAACCATTGATTATTTAATCCTACTTTTATATCATTCAATTGAACGCTAACGCGTCCTAAATCGTCTTTAAATGGCGTTCCCTTCTCAATGACTTCAGGGATAGATTTTAATAATTCATCCGTTCTTTCTTTGATTTGTTCTTGACTAAGTCCTAATCTTGTGTATTGTTTTTCTCTCTTTTCTAATATATATGTTCTAACCCGTAGCCTTCTTTTCCGCCCTTACCCCACACTAAATCAATATCCCCTAAACCCTGCTTATAAAACGCGCCTCCAACATGACCGCTTCTGGTTTCTAATAATTTATTGATCGCTCCTAAACCATCGCCCTTAAACTCGCTGTAATTCTTTCCCCATTCTTTAGGTATAGCTTCCTCTTTTAAAAACTTCTCATAAGCGTTAAACTTGTTTTCTAGCTCGGGTAATAAGTTTAATAACTGCTCGGCTCTCCTTAGAGCTTTTGCCGCTTTCTATGGCGTATTTAATGGAATCAAACACATTGATTTGGCTAATGGGCTTACTGGTGCCTGCAAAAATATCGGCGGCGTTTTCTATCATTCTGTCTTTGGCTTGTTTTAAAAACTCGTAAAACTGCGCGCTAGGGTTTTCAAGGCGTAAAAAGCGGGCAAAAGAGCTCCCTAACAATTGGCTTATCACGCTCTGATAAGTATCTTTGTTTTCTTTAATGAAAGCGTTCATGCCGTTACTATCGGTCGTCTTGACTAAATAGTCAATATCATGCGCTAATTTAGCGAAATTATCGGCTCTGTTCCCGCTTTCAAGCATTTTTGCGGTGGTGTCTAGAGCATCGGTTAGATAAGGTGAAATCGTGAAATTTTTAAGCGTGGTGTCGTTGTTTAAATTGTGGAAATTCGCGCTGTTGTTCGCAAACATTTCCTTAAACGCTTTAAACTGCTCTCTGTCTAAATTCTTATAAGCGTTATCAAACACTTCTAAAAAGCTGTTATTAGGGGTGTTGGTAGCGTAACGGCTTAAAAGGGAAAGGTTAGCGTTTTCTACTTGGGTGTGGCTTGGGATTTTAGCGTCTCTTTCCAACACTCTTGCAACCTGATTGGCTAAATTCTCCACGCTGTCGCTTTCAAATTGGGGCGGTAAATGCTTCAATTTGTCGTTATAACTGCTCATCGCACTTAAAAGCGTATCGCTGAAGCTATTCGCTCGGTTCTCGTTAGACTTGCTCGCTGATTTAAAAATCTCTTTATCGTTTAATTCCTGCTCTGGCATTCTCACTAACAATTCATCAGGCTTTAATTTAACATTGAAATTTTCTTTAACGGCTTGTTCGTATTTTTTTCGGCTTTCAGCGTTAAAGTTTAGCATGCCTTGGGTTCTGTGATTGCCTGCGATAACTTGCCCGTCTTGTAGGATAATTGGCAAATCATCAAAACCCCCTCGCCCTATTATCAATTTAGGATCAAAGCGCTCGGCTATCTCTTCTACCTTCTTGCTATCCACTGCGGTGCGCGTTTGCGTGCCTGTGTTTTTGAAATTGGGCTTCAAATCGCTCTTATTGACGATGACAAACTTTAAGGGGTGTGTATTTCATCATCGTTTAGGCTAACGCTTGATTTAGGGACGTTTTCTAGCTCTTTAAAGGGTATGTTTTCGCTTTTAGTTATTTCTCGGTCTAATTCGCTTTTCCCTATCGTGGCGTTTTTTTTCACTCTGATTTGAGCGTTTAGTTCGGCTTGTTCTTTATCTTTGATTTTTTGCAAGCGTTCTTTTTTTTCTTTGGCTAATCGTTCGCTCTCTAGTTTCTTTTGTATTCTCTAGTTGGCTTTTTTCTAAAATAGATAAGGGTTGTTCTTGACTGGTTAAAGGGATTTCTATATCATTAATCTATCTTGGGGTTTAAAGAAGAAAAGTTATAACCCCCATCTTTAATAATCTCGCTAGGGTGCGAAAACTTAGCCTGTTCCCTAAGGTTTGGAATTCTCATTTCATAACTTGTAACCACAAACTTATTATTGAGCTTTTCAGCATCCCATGCTTGTCTTAAAGCCACTAACATGCCTTTGTAAGTAACATCCACTCCGTTACCACTCTTGTTTATTTCTGCCTTACCATTTTCTAACACTTCAGGAATAGCCTTAATAACATTTATAGCTCTTTGTTCGGCTTGCTCTTGTGTCAAACCTTTTTGAATGTATCTTTCAGTCCTTCTCTGTAAAATGCGCTTTAATCCTAATTCATCATTCCCCCACACAAAATCAATCCCTCCTAAATCCTCCCTATACGCTGCACCTGCGACTTGTCCGTTTTTCTCTTGTAATAGCTTCTCTAACACTTCTTGTGGTTTTAAGGCAAATTCTGCGTAATTCTTACCGAACTCTTTTAAAGGCGTTATAGCGTCTTGCAACGCTTTCTCTTGCTTATTAATGTTTTCCTTAGCGCTTTTAACGCCGTTTGTGATCTCTTCAATCTTTCGCATCGTAGCGTTAGAAAACTTGGAATTTTTAGCGCTTAATTCTAGGCTTTTTGTAAAGTCGCTTATCGTGTGGCTTCTTTCTAGCGCTCTTTGTATGTGGTATTTTAAGGCTGCGCCTGCG